>DATGKK010000137.1:0-47324 GCA_035294725.1 Acidimicrobiales bacterium
AAAGAGAGCTGACCCTTGTCGGCTCGTTCCGCCCGAAGGGGATCCCGGGCTTTGCCTACTGGACCGTGCTCGAACCCGTGCACCGGCTTGTCTTCCGCTCCCTGGCCCGGCACCGGGTCGCCCGCGCCCGAGCCCACGACGTCCTCGGCAACGGCGCCCGGCGGTGAGTCCCGAGCGCCGAGAGGGCGCCGGTCGGCCGCAGTGAGAGGGACGACGCAGGAGGTCCGGCGCGCCAGCCCCAAGGCCCCGGAAGTAGCCTCGGGCCGTGTGCGACACCCTCGTGACCCTGACCGACGAGGGAGTGCTGTTCGCGAAGAACAGCGACCGGGAGCCCAACGAGGCGCAGGTGGTCGAGTGGCACGCCGCGGCACGACACCCTAAGGGGGCGAGCCTGCGCTGCACGCATCTCGAGATCCCCCAGGTGGAACGGACGAACGGCGTCCTCATCTGCCGCCCCTGGTGGATGTGGGGCGCCGAGATGGGCGCGAACGAGCATGGTGTCGTCATCGGCAACGAGGCGGTGTGGACCCGCGAGCCGGACGGCGAGCCTGCCCTGCTGGGCATGGACCTGTTGCGGCTCGCCCTGGAGCGGGCGTCGACGGCCCGCGAGGCCGTCTCGGTCATCGTCGACCTTCTCGAGCGGCACGGCCAGGGCGGGGCGTGCAGCCACGACCGGCCCCGATTCACGTACCACAACAGCTTCCTCGTGGCAGATCCGGACGGCGCCGTCGTTCTCGAGACCGCCGGCCGGCGCCACGCGACCGAGGAGGTCCGGGGCAGGGGGAGGAGCATCTCGAACGAGCTCACGATCCCCGAGCTCGCGGCGGCCTGCTCCGACCGGTTCCATGGCCGCGTCGTGGCGGCCCGCCGGCGGCGGTCGGTCACCGAGCGCGCTGCCTGCGCCGCGGCCAGTCCCGCAGACTTGATCGCGGTGCTGAGGGAGCACGCCAGCCCAGGGCCACCGGTCTGGTCGTGGTTCAACGGGACGCTGCGCGCCCCTTGCGTGCACGCCGGGGGGCTCGTCGCCTCGAGCCAGACGACCGGCTCGTTGGTGGCCGACCTGAGGGCCCGGCCCCTCTGCTTCGTGACCGGCACCTCCGCCCCGTGCACCTCGGTCTTCAAGCCCGTGCGGCCCGGTGAGCCGCTCCCCCCGGACGCCTGCCCCCGAGACCGCTACTCCCCGGCGAGCCGCTGGTGGCGCCACGAGCTGCTCCACCGAGCGACGCTGCGGGACCACGCTGGCCTGCTTGCGCGCTACCGCCCGGAGCGGGACCGGCTCGAGCAGTCCTTTCTCGCCGACCCGCCTGCGGCCGCCGACGCCTTCGCCGTCGCCGACGCCCTCGAGCGCCGCTGGCTCGCCGACGTGACGGCGTCCGGGCTGCCGGACGTGCGCCCGGCGTGGCTCCGGCGCTTCTGGGAGAGGGTGGACCGAGCCGCCGGGCTGGGTGAGGAGGTGGCCGCATGAGCGACCTGCGGGTGGTCGTGGTCGGCGCCGGGCTGTCCGGCCTCGCCTGCGCACGGGAGCTCCGGCGAGCCGGAGCCGAGGTCACCGTGCTCGAGGCCCGCACCAGAGTGGGCGGCCGGACCGAGGGAGGCTCAACGGCCGAGGGCGCCCCGCTCGAGCTCGGCGGCCAGTGGCTCGGCCCGACGCAGACCCGGATGTACGAGCTCGTCGCGGAGCTCGGCCTCGAGACCTTCCCCACGTACAACATCGGCCAGCACGTCGTGCAGCTCGGCGGCCGCACGAGCCGCATGGGATCAAGGCGCGGCGCCGTGCCGAAGCTCAGCCCTTTCGTCCTCGCCGACCTGTTCCAGGGCCTCACCCGTTTCACCCGAGCTGCGCGCCAGGTTCCCCTCGACGAGCCGTGGCGCGCCCCGGGCGCGGACCGCCTCGACCGCGAGACCTTCGAGACCTGGATCCGGCGCAACCTGCGGACCGAGGTCGGGCGGACCTACTTCCGGGTTGCCACCGAGGCCGTGTTCGCGGCCGAGGCGGGAGACTTCTCAGCTCTTCACGCGCTGTTCTACGCCCACTCGGGGACCGACTTCGAGGGTCTCATCTCCGTGGACCGCGGCGCCCAGCAGGACCGTATCGTCGGCGGCTCGGTGCGGGTGGCCGAGCGGCTGGCCGAAGAGCTCGGCGACGCCGTCCACCTCGGACAGGTGGTCGTCGGGGTCGAGCACGACGGCCACGGGGTGCGCCTCGCCACCCGCGGCGGCCCGGTGCACTCGGCCGACCGTGCCGTGATCACGCTCCCTCCGGTCCTTGCCGGCCGGCTCGGTTACACGCCCCCGCTGCCGTCCTGGCGCGACCAGCTCACCCAGCGGCTCCCGGCCGGGGCCGTGATCAAGGTGTTCGCCGTCTACGACGAGCCCTTCTGGCGGGCGGAGGGCCTCACCGGCCAGGCAGCCTCCGACGAGGGCCCCGTGAAGATCACCTTCGACAACTCGCCTCCGTCCGGCACACCGGGCGTGATGCTCGGCTTCATCGAGGCCGGTGAGGCGCGCACCTGGGCCCGTAGATCGCCGAAGGAGCGGGAGGAGGCGGTCATCGGCTGCTTCGCTCGTTACTTCGGCTCTCGAGCCCGGAGCCACCGGGAGTACGTGGAGCGCGACTGGACCGCCGAGGAGTTCACCCGGGGGTGCTACGGGGCCCATTTTGTGCCGGGCACCTGGACGGCCTTCGGGCCGCTGCTCCGCCGGCCCGTTGGGCGCCTGCACTGGGCCGGCACGGAGTGCTCGGCCGTCTGGAACGGCTACATGGAAGGAGCGGTGCGCTCCGGCGAGGAGGCTGCCCGGGAGGTGCTGGCGAGCTCGTGAGCCTTGGCCCGCGCTCGGTCCCCTCTCGATCCAGCGCCACCGGCTGAGCGGCCGCCACGGGACGCCGGCGGGCTGCGGGCGGCCGCTACCCTCGATCGGGCACGCAACAGGGCGGTTCGGACACCGCATGGATTGGAGGCGACATGGCGATCGCAGTCGGTGACAAGCTCCCAGATGTCGAGGTGCGCACTATGGGCACTGACGGCCCGACGACGGTGCGCACGAGCGAGGCGCTCGGCAGCGGCAAGGTGGTCTTGTTCGCCGTGCCCGGCGCCTTCACGCCGGGGTGCTCCAAGGTCCATCTGCCCGGCTACATCGAGAACTACGACGAGCTGAAGGCGAAGGGCGTCGACGTCGTCGCCTGCGTCGCCGTCAACGACGCCTGGGTGATGCAGGCGTGGGCTGAGTCCCAGGGCGCAGCCGGAAAGATCCTCATGCTGGCCGACGGGAGCGGCGACTTCACGAGGGCGATGGGCCTCGAGGCGGACCTGAGCGGCGCCGGGCTCGGCATTCGCTCCCGCAGGTACGCCGCCGTGATCGAGGACGGGACCGTCACGAGCCTCGAGGTGGAGCCAGCGGGCGGGGTCGACGTGAGCTCGTGCCAGTCGATGCTCGCTCACCTGTAGCGGCGCCCGGCTCGGCCGAGCGGGGGGCGTCGTCGGCTGCCTGACAGTTAAGGTGTCGTTACTCGAATGTTACGAGATGACGACAGTTCTACGTCGCCATCGCGAATGTCGAGATGCGGCAACGTGTTTTCCTTGCCGGGGCTGCGGCGGGCGGGTAGGGTACCGCCCCCGTGGGGTTGGCACGGACTCGAGCAGCGCCGCGCGGGTCGAGAAGGCTCTCGCGAGCCCTCATCACGGGGGTGAGCGCCCTCGCTCTGGCGTCGGGGATGACGCTCGTGCCCGGAGCGGCCCGCGAGGCCGGCGCCTCGAGCATCAGCTCGGACCGCCACAGCATTGCGAGCATCGAGAGCCAGATCACCGCGGACGGTCTGCGGATCCAGCGGGACGTGATCCGCTACGACCGGGCCGAGACGAAGGAGTCGTTCCTCGTGGCGGAGCTGGCGGCGACGGCCAAGCGGCTCGCGGCCGCCCAGCGTCAGGTCGAGCTGACCCGCAACCGGCTGCGGAGCGTGGCGGTCGAGTCGTATGTGACCGGCGGCTCCGGAGCCTTCGCCCTTGCGATCCTGTCCAGCAAGACGGCGAATTCGGGCCAGATGAACGTCTACGAGAACGTCGCCGCGTCGAGCCTTTCCGAGGCCGTGACCGCCTACGTCCGGGCGCGCCACGAGATCGCGGTGCAGCAGGCCACGTTGCGCTCGGAGCACACGAGCCAGCTCGCGACCCTGCGCCAGATCGCGAGAGCGCGCGCCGAGGACAACG
This sequence comes from Acidimicrobiales bacterium, assembly GCA_035294725.1. Classification (GTDB taxonomy): domain Bacteria; phylum Actinomycetota; class Acidimicrobiia; order Acidimicrobiales; family Bog-793; genus DATGKK01. Next base: position 4,206 of record DATGKK010000137.1, read on the forward strand.
CCGCGCTGGCGGCGGAGGAGAAGCTGCTCACCTCGGTGAAGGGCAACCTTCGTCACCTGCTCGCAGTGCGCGCCGAGCAGCGGGCAGCGCAAGAGCGCCTGCGTGAGCTTGCGCTGAAGCAGCGGGAGCAGCAGACCCCGCCGCCACCCCCTCCGCCTCCGCCACCCCCTCCGCCAAGCCCGGGCGGGAACGGCAACGGTGGGGGTAACGGCAACGGCGGAGGCGGAGGGGGCGGGGTGTATGCGAACCCGCTGCGTGCCATCAACGGCCTTTCCCCCGAGCGGATCGACCAGGGGGTCGACTACAGCGGCTTCGGCCCCATCTACGCCATCGGTGCCGGCGTCGTGGTCAACATCTACAACGCCGGCTGGCCGGGTGGGACGTTCATCGTGTACCAGCTCTCGAGCGGGCCGGCACAGGGGCTCTACGTCTACGCGGCAGAGGACATCTCCCCGTCGGTCCAGATCGGGCAGACCGTCACCTCGTCCACCGTGCTCGGCACGATGTACGAGGGCCCCGACGGGATCGAGACGGGTTGGGCAGACGGGAGCCTCGGCGACACGATGGCGATGTCGGCCGGGCAGTTCTCGGGCGCCAACTCGACGGCCTTCGGCGCCAACTTCTCCGACCTGCTCGCCTCGGTCGGCGCTCCTCCCGGCATCCTGCAGAACGACCCGCCGACGGGGACCCTCCCGAGCGGCTGGCCCACCTGGTGATGCGGGGCTGACAGCAGGCTGGAGCCAGCGCCCGGGGCGGCCGGCCGCAGGCGGCCCTTGTCGCCGTGCCGGCCGGGGCACCGAGCCGACACAATGGGCCGGTGGTCGACGGCGTGCGAGGCGGCACCGGGCTGGCCCGTCTCTGCCTCGCCGAATTCGCGGGAACCGCGCTTCTCGTCGCCGTGGGGCTCTCGTTCGTCATCCTCGACTTCGGTGCCCGCAGCCCTGTGGCGGCCCTCCTGCCCTCGCCGGCAGGCCGCCGAGCACTGACAGGCGCGCTGTTCGGCGCTACCGGAATGACCGTCGCTTGGTCTCCGCTCGGCCGCGTGAGCGGTGCTCATCTCAATCCCGTGGTGAGCCTCGCCTTTTGGGCCGAAGGGGCACTCTCGGGCCGCACCCTGGCGGGCTTCGTGGCGAGCCAGTCCGTGGGCGCAGTCGCCGGCGCCGTGCCCCTGCTGGCTTGGGGAGCTCGCGGTGCGGGCATCTCGTACGGTGCGACCTCGCCCGGCGCCGCCGGGATCGCTCCGGCCTTCCTCGGCGAGATGGTGACGACATTCGCCATGGTCTCGGTCGTGCTGGCCATGGTCGCAAGCTCACGGGCGCGGGCCTACACCCCGTTCGCCTTCCCGCCGCTGTACTGCGTGATGGTCTGGCTGGAGGCTCCGCTCTCTGGCACGAGCACCAACCCTGCACGCAGCCTCGGGCCCGACGTGATCGCTCTCGAGCCGCACGCGTACTGGCTGTACGTGCTCGCGCCGGCGCTCGGAGCACTTGCTGCGGTCGTGTTCCGGCGGTTGCTGCCTCCCCGGTCCCGGCTCCCGATCGAGGTGGCCAAGTTGTCCCACTTCGAAAAGGAGGCGGTGCACGTCCTGCTCACGCGGGCGGGGCGTCCGAGGGCATAGGAGCTACCGGGGCGGGCTCCCGCTCACCGTCCCACGCTCCCCGAGCTGTTCCGGATGCCGCCGGGCTTCTGCGCCGGTCGTGGCAAGGAGCTGCCGAGACGCTCGTGTGCGTGACATGGCAGCCCGGGTGCTTCATACTGCTGCCGAGGCGAGAGTGATCGGAGGAGCGGGATGGCCGAGCTCGTAGTGGAGGGCGACGAGTTGGTATTGCACCTGAGCCGTGTCGAGAAGCTGGAGTCGGTGCACGGTGACCTGCGTGCCCCGCGCTCCGCGGTCCGCTCGGTGCAGGTGCTGGAGGATGCGCACGAGCCGGCCGACCACGGCTTCAAGGTGGGGGAGCGGGTGCCAGGCTACTCAGAGGTCGCCGTCATCCGGACGGGGGGCGAGACGCTCTTCGCCGTCGTCCACCACAACACACCGAGGGGCGTGCGGATCGACTTCGACGGCGCCGACTACGACGCCTGGATCGTCGGCTCCGAGGATCCTGAGGGTCTGAAGAGCCGGATCGAGCAGGCCTGATCGCACCTGGCGTCGGGTCGTCACGGCGCGGCGAGGAGGCTGTGAGCGCCGATGGCGGCGCCGGCGAGCCGGGTGAGCCCGTAGCCGAGGGCGATGGCGGCGCCCGGACCGATCACCCAACCCCGCACGATGCCGGTCAGCGTCGCCCGATGCACACTGCGGCGGCCCCGGGCCGCCCCGGCGCCGGCCATCGCGCCGACGAGCGCCTGGTTCATCGAGGTGAACAGCCCGAAGGCGACCGCGGTGAGCACGACGGCGGACTGCACGAGCTGGGCCGCCATCGCCATCGGCCGATCGACGGTCACGATGTCGAAGGCGACCCGCTGGAGAAGCGGACGTCCCCAGGTGAGCACACCGGCAGCGAGGCCGGCTCCGCCGAGCATCCCTGCGGCGAGCGGCGAGAGCGTGTGGGTGCCGACGAGGGATCCGGTGGCATTCGCAACGTCATTGCTGCCCATCGCGAACGATGCGAGCGCACCCGCTCCGAGGAGCGACGGGGCGAGCCAACCGCCGCGTCGCCTCGCGGTCCCGAGGCTCCCCGCAACGGGTGGCGCCGGGCCGGCCGCCTCCACCTCCCCGTTCGCGCCACGCGCCGTTGAGGCGAACGCCGGGACTCGGTCGAGCACTTTGGTGAGGAGGTAGCCGGCGCCGGCAGCGACCGGTGGCGCCGAGACCCACAGTGCGGCGAGCACGCCGACGTGCCGCCACTGGACCCCCGCGCCAGCGGCCAGCGCCGCCCCGACCACGCTGAAGACGAGGATCTGGATGGTCGAAGTCGGGAGCCGCAGCCAGGTGAACAGGCTGGTGAGGCCGAAGGCCACTGCGAGCACGATCACGAGAGCTACGAGCGAGAGCCCGGCACCGTCGACGAGACCCCGCCCGACCGTGTCCTCGACGCCGTGGCTGGCAACGGCAGCGCCGAGGAAGGTGAGCGGAGCCATCACGAGCAGCGCACGGCGGGCGGAGACCACCTGCAGCGCGTGGGGCATTCCCATGCAGGCGCCCGTGTAGTGGGCGCCCATGCTGTAGGCGAACCCAACCGCGAGGAGGCCGAGCAGGACCGGCACGTCAGGGTCTCACGGTGTCCGGGGGGCCGGGACGGGGACTTCTCTGCACGGATCAGGGCTCCTTGCGGGGTTGGGAGTGGGTTCGCCGCCACCGGGTGTCGGGATTCACCGCGTCTTCGCTAGATCCGCCGCCCACCCTCACGGGCCGCGCTCGATCTCCTCGCACAGGACCTCGGCCGCAGATCTCGCCACGTCCCGCGTCGCCGTGAGAAGGATCAGACCGTCCCGGCTCGCGTGCTGCCGGAGAGCATCGAGGGCCGACGCTGCCGGCTCGTGGGAGAGCTCCTCCCGGTAGCGCGCTGCGAACTCTCCGAAGCGCTCCGGGGCATGCCCGTACCACCGGCGGAGCTGAGTGCTCGGGGCGACCGCCGTCATCCACTCGTCGGCGTCGACGGCGTCCTTGCTGAGCCCGCGCGGCCAGAGCCGGTCGACGAGCACCCGCCGGGCCCGGCCGGAGCGGCCTGGATCCTCGTACACCCGCACCACCTGGACCCTCGCCACGGAGCCCTCCTCGCTGTCACTGCGGGCGCCCACGGCTTGTCACCGGGGGCGGAAGAACGTGTGCACCTGTCCCGAGATCGACGGCCAGAGCATGGCCGCGAGGAGCACGCCTGCCACCACCGAGCCGGCCACGAGGCCGAGTCGCACGAAGCGACCCTCCGGGCTCGCTCGCCGGTACCGAGGCTCGGGGCTGAGCTCGCGGCGCAGCACGCCCGGGACCTGCCACATGTAGGTGAGCACGTGGACCGCAAGGATCACGAACCACAGCACGAAGTCGTAGCGATGGACGACGTAGAGCCATCCGTACGGGCGGTGGACGACGACGAGCGCGATGCCGGAGGCGAACAGGACGACGGTTGTGAGCACGAGGAAGGGTGCAAGGACGCGCAGCAGCGTGGCCGGCGGCCCCTTGCGGACGAAGTCGGGGTGCCCCGTGTAGTACCTGAAAAAGCGCCATCCCGTGCTCCCGAGCTTGATCAGCACCGGCGGCACGAGAATGAGGCCGACGATGACGTGCATCGTCATCATGCTGCCGATGCGCAGCAGGGTGAGCCCCTCGACGAAGATGAGGACGAACAGGGCGGCAGCGGCAGCCGCCGTGAGCCGCTCGTTGGCCGCCGGCTGGTTGCGCTCGCCCACCCCGGCTCCCGGCGCCGCGAGCCGCCGGACCAGCGTCACGAGCTCCTGACGAGGGTCGGCGAGCTCGGCACGGGGCCCGCCACCCGACGCCGTCCCGAGCATGGCGCCCGCCGGGGCACCGGCGGTGTCGGCCCTGCGGGCGCTCTCGGCGCCGTAGGAGCGCCAGCGGTGGACGAGCAGGACGGCGACCGCCACGACGGCGAGGGCGGCGAGGACGTAGCCGGCATCGCTGAAGCCATGGGCGATCGCGTGCCAGCGGCTCCCGAGCCCGTAGCCGATCCCCGCCATGGCTCCGTCCCAGATCAGGCTGCCCGCCGCGGTGAGAAGGCCGAAGCGGACGAGCGGCACCTCGGCGACGCCGGCCGGGAGTGCCACGAAGTTGCGGATGAGCGGAACGAGCCGGCCGGTGAACACTCCCGATCGGGGGTGGCGCCGGTACCAGGCCTCGGCGCGGTCGAGGTCGCGCTCGCTCAACAGGACGTACTTCCCGTAGCGCTGGACGACTGCCCGGCCCGCGGTCCGGCCGATCATCCAGGCGACGTAGGCACCGACGACCTCGCCGGCCGCACCGGTGAGGATCGCACCGGCGAGGTTGAGATGGCCGGTCGCGGCGAGCGCGCCGGCGAACCCGAGGGTGAGCTCGGACGAGGTCGGGACACAGCACGACTGGGCCACGCTGAGTAGGAAGATGGCCACGTAGCCGAAGGAGCTCACGAGGCTCACCGGGTTGATGAGGGCGTCCATGTCGTCTCCGTGGGCGTCCGTCGCCTGGTCGTCGGTGCCGGGGTCGGGTCAATGATGGCCGGTCTCGCGCCGGTGGTTCGCGCGCCTGGCGGCGCCAGGGTAGCGCCCGGTGGACCTAGCGTGATTGGCGATGGGCGAGCGGCGAAGCCTCTGGATGTTCGGCCTCGAGTCCGAGGAGCCGAGCTACGAGCAGCGGGTCGAGACGGCGGCCGCTCTGTCGAGCCGTCTCGGCGTCGAGCTCGTCGCCCCGCGGATCCCGGCCGTGGACGAGCTCGAGCTGCGGCCCCCTCGGATCTCGCCCCCTTTGCGCCTGAGCCCGTTCTGCCGGCAGGACAACTGGGAGCGGGCGTACCACTCCTACGGCAACGACCGGACGCTGCACGGCCCGTTCGGCCGCTACCCCAACCCACCCGACGTCGTCGCCCACCCACGTGACGAGGCCGAGCTCGAGGCGGTCCTCGAGTGGTGCTCGGACAGCGGCTACTGCACCATCCCTTACGGCGGGGGCAGCTCGGTCGTCGGGGGGGTCACGCCGCCAGCGGACGCCGGCCCGGTCGTCACGATCGCCCTCGACGAGCTGGACCGGGTGCTCGAGATCGACCCAGTGTCGAGAGCGGCCCGCATCCAGGCGGGCGTGTTCGGCCCTGCCCTCGAGGACCAGCTGAGGCCGGCCGGGTTCACGCTGCGCCACTTCCCGCAGAGCTTCACCGGCTCGACCCTCGGCGGCTGGATCGCCACCCGCTCCGGCGGCCACTACGCGACGAACCACACCCACATCGACGAGTTCGTCGAGACCGTGCGGATGCTGACCCCGCAGGGCTGGTGGGAGGCCCGCCGCCTACCGGCCTCGGGCGCCGGCCCCGACCCGAACCGGCTTGCGATCGGCTCGGAGGGCATCCTCGGGATCATCACCGAGGCGTGGATGCGGATCCAGGCCCGGCCCGTCTTCCGTGCCACGGCGAGCGTCCGCTTCCCCTCCTGGGAGGCGGGCTACGAGGCGACTCGGCAGGTAGCCCAGGCCAAGCTCTGGCCCGCCAACCTGCGCCTGCTCGACCCGGCGCTGGCCGCCGCGAGCGCAGGGCTCGACGGGACCCAGTCGGTGCTCATCGTCTCGTTCGAGTCGGCGGAGCTCTCCCAGCGCCCGGAGATCGAGCAGGCTCTCTCGATCCTGCGCGCCTGCGGCGGGACCGTGCCCGACGACGAGGTGGTGGTCGACGACGCCGGCCGGGCGACGGGACGGTCGGGCGCCGCGGGGGCGTGGCGCAACGCGTTCATCCCGAGTGGTGCCGGGCTCACCGCCGGCCTGGGGCTCATCGGGAACACTTTCGAGACGGCGATCACCTGGGACCGATGGCCCGAGCTCGACGCCTCGGTGCGGGAAGCGACCGCGAGGGTGCTGGAAGAGGTCTGTGGGGGCGGGACGGTGAACTGCCGCTTCACCCACGTCTACACCGACGGGCCGGCTCCGTACTACACCTACGGGGGCCGCTATCGGCCGGGCATGGACCCGGTCGCCGTCCTTGCCGAGCTGAAGGCGGGGATCTCGGACGCGGTGATGGCGGCCGGCGGCACCATCACGCATCACCACGCCGTCGGGAGGGAGCACCGGCCGTGGTACGACATCGAGCGCCCCGAGCTGTTCGCGGCGGCGCTCAAGGCCGCGAAGCGGGCCGTCGACCCGAACGGCGTGCTCAACCCTGGCGTCCTCGTCGACCCGGTCACCTAGCGTCGCCGCCTTCGCCGCCCGGGAGCAGCGGTGCGTAGGCTCGCGGGGGAGCGCTCGCCCCGTGCGATCCGGCGGGCGGCATCGACGGGAAGGAGGGCTCCGGATGTGCACGACCCACGAAGCCGGCCCGCCGGCGCCGCTGGCGGCGGCCGCCGCCCCGGACCGGGAGTGGGCAGGTGAGGCGCTACCGCTCGATCCGGTGGACTCCGTCGCCGTCACCACCGTGTGCGACAACGCGATCGACATCTTCCTCCCCGACGAGGGGCCGGCGCGGCGACGCTTAGGGCGACTCGGCGGCGCTCCGACGGTGGTCGCCGCCACCCTCGACGGCGGCCGGGGAGTGGACCTGCCCCGCGCCGAGCACGGTTTCTCCGTGCACGTCGCCGTCACGAAGGGCGGGAGGACTCACGAGATGCTGTTCGACACCGGTGTGAGCCCCGGCGGCTGCCGGGACAACCTCGCCCGGCTCGGGCTCGAGGTGGTCGAGATCGAGGCGATCGTGCTCAGCCACGGCCACTTCGACCACACGACGGGGTTGTCGGGTCTCGCGGCGGCCCTCGGCCGGGCGAACCTGCCGGTGGTGCTCCACCCCGAGTTCTGGAGCCGACGCCGGATCGCCGTCCCTGGCGAAGAGCCGCTCGAGCTGCCGTCGACGAGCCGGCGGGCGCTCACCGACGCCGGTTTCGAGGTCGTCGAGAACCGCCGGCCCTCCTTCCTGTTCCACCGCTCCGTCCTTGTCACCGGCGAGGTGGACCGCACCACGCCCTTCGAGACCGGCTTCCCCGTGCACGAGGCCTGGCGGGGTGGCTCGTGGGAGCCCGACCCGCTCATCCTCGACGATCAGGCCTTCATCGCGAACGTCGCCGGCAAGGGTCTCGTCGTCATCTCGGGCTGCGGCCACGCGGGCATCGTCAACATCTGCCGCTACGCCCGCCGGCTCACGGGAGTCGATCGGATCTACGCCGTGATCGGCGGCTTCCACCTGAGCGGGCGGCTGTTCGAGCCCGTCATCGTCCCGACCTGCGACGCCCTCGCAGAGCTCGACCCCGAGGTGATCGTCCCCACCCACTGCACCGGCTGGAAGGCGGTCCACGAGCTCGCGGCCCGCTTCCCCGATCGCTTCCTCCAGAGCTCGGTCGGCACGACCTTCCTCCTGGAGTCGCCGCAGGCGGCGTGAGGCAGTGGCGGGTTGGCCGCTCAGCGGGCGGCGCCATACCCAGCTGGACGTGTGGGCGCCGGCGACCAACCGGGTCCGAGTGGAGCGTCCCGCGCCGCCTCGTCGCTCATCCCTGGGCACGCCGACCGCCTCGAGCACGACCATGGCGCTCAGGGCCGCGCTGGCGTCGGCGTCGAGCGCGCCGTCGTGAGCTGGGTCACCACCGTGCGGCCGCCCTGTCGACGGGTGGCGGTGGCGGTGCGCAACAGCGCGATCAGGCTACGGCCGGGCTCCTCGGCGGCTTTGGTCCGACGAGGCGCCCAAGCGACGACCCCGTCGGCGCAATCCCTGCCTCAGCGCCGGCGCTCCCCCAGGCGGGCGAGGTCATGCGGGCCCTGCGCCGGGTAGCCGCCACCGGCCTGGATCGCCCGCGACCACTCCGACAGCACGGCGACGACCTCCTCGAGCTCGTCGCCGAGGCGGGCGACGATCGGGGCGCACCCGGCGTCGGTCTCGGTCTCGATGCGCTCTCTCGCCTCGCGCCCGGCGGGGGTGAGCTGGCCGCCGTCCACGAGGCCGCGCGCCTCGAGGCGTTCGGTGGCCGCGTCGAGATCGTCCGGGCTCCAGGCGCGCGTCCGGACATAGGTTCGCATCGGCAGCCCCCAATAGAGCTCGGTGACGAGGCCGATCTCGGCGCCGTCGAAGCCGGCGGTGGTCCACACGTTGAGGTGGACGTCGCCCCGGTAGTCGCGCAGCGCATCGGCGAGCCGCCAGGCGTCGACGAGCGCCTCGCCCGTCTCACCCTGCGCGACGACACCGGCAAAGAGCGGCTTTCCCTCCGGGCGGAGGTCGTCGACGGCCCGGGCCAAGAGCTCGATGGCGCGCTCGATCCCGGGCGGGTGGCCGCCGAGCAGGCGCTCCAGCTGGGCACCGGCGCCCTCGGTCCGGGCCCGGCAGATCGTCGCCGCGTCGGTGAGCGACCAACCGTGGGCCACCGCCGGCACCACCACCGCCGGGTTGAAGACCCCGAAGGCGGCGGCCACCACCTCGCCATGCACCTGGCCCATGAGCGAGCCACGGCTCGTGAAGTAGGCGGGACCGTCCGGGAGGGCGACAGCTCCGGCGGCACCGGGGCTCGGCGCGAAGCCGAGGGCCTCGTACGCGCGGTGGCACTCGGGAGAGAAGTAGACCTGCCCGGCGAAGGGCTCGAGCGCTGCGGCCAGCGAGCGTGAGGGTTGCATACGGTCGATCCCCTTCCGGGCTCCATGCGCGCCGGGAGGCGGCGCCGCCCCGGATGCTCCCCGACCCTCGTGCTGCGGTCAAGGGGCACACCCGGGCTTGAGGGGATCGCTGCTCCTACCATGTGACAGGCCGCGGTGACGGGAGGAGAGCAGTGAGCGACGATCCGGGGGGTGAGGCGGCCGAGTGCGCGAGCTTGCTCGGGATGCTGACGGGGCCGGGCGGCCCCTTCGAGGTGACCGAGGAGGTCGTGCGGGGCATCCCGATGAAGGTCTACCGGCACCGGTTCACCTCGTTGCGGGAGGTGGCTGCCGCTGCCCAGGCCCGGGGTGACTCGGACACCTTCCTCGTCTACGGGCAGCAGCGATGGTCAACCGGGGAGCTCCTCCGGCAGGCGAGCTCTGTCGGGCGCGTGCTCACCACCCGGTACGGGATCCGGCCCGGCGACAGGGTGGCCGTGCTGAGCGCGAACAACCCCGAGTGGTGCATGACCTTCTGGGGGGCCGTCGACGAGGGAGCGATCGTCGTCGGCCTGAACGGGTGGTGGAAGGCCGACGAGATCCTCTACGGCCTGCGCGACAGCGGCTCGCGCGTCCTCGTTGCCGACAGGGGGCGGATCATCCGGATCGCCGACCGGCTCGACGAGCTGCCCGAGCTCGAGCACGTCGTCCTCGCCGGCTGCGAGCCCTCCGAGGTAGGGCTTGGCGGCGATGCCCGCGCCCACGGCTTCGCCGAGTTGCTCGCGGAGCCCACCGACGAGCTGCCGACCGTGGCGATCGACGAGGACGACCCGGCCGTCATCTTCTACACGAGCGGCACCACCGGGCGCCCGAAGGGGGCGGTGAGCACGCACCGGTCGATGATCGCCAACCTGCAGAACACCATGTACTTCGCGGCGGCGAGGGCGCTCCAGTCCGCCGCCGACCCGGCACCTACCGGGAGCGGCCGCCAGCCCGCCTCCCTCCTCGCGAGCCCGCTGTTCCACGTGAGCGGCTGCCACTCTGGCCTCGTCGTCGGCATGCTGGCGGGCGTGAAGCTCGTCATCCCCGTCGGCCGCTTCGAGCCGGAGACGGCGATGCAGCTCATCCAGGACGAGCAGATCACGACGTTCTCGGCGGTGCCGACGATGGTCTGGCGGGTCGTCGAGCACCCTGCACGCCACAACTACGACCTCTCGTCGGTGACGACCGTCAGCTATGGCGGCTCGCCGACGGCGGGCGAGATGCAGCGCCGGGTCCGCGAGACCTTCCCAAACGTCCGCACCCTTGCCAACGCGTACGGCCTCACCGAGTCCAGCTCGGTCGCGACCCTGAACGCCGGTAAGGACCTGGAGGATCGGCCCGACTCGGTCGGACGGCCGATGCCGGTCGTCGACATCACGATCGTCGACCCGGCCGGCGAGAAGGTGCCGACAGGCGAGACGGGCGAGGTGTGGATCAAAGGACCGCTCGTCATGGCCGGCTACTGGAACCGGCCCGATGCGACCGCCGAGACGATCACGCGCGAGGGCTGGCTCCGAACCGGCGACATCGGCTACCTCGACGGCGACGGCTTCCTCTACATCACGGACCGGGCGAAGGACATGATCATCCGGGGCGGCGAGAACATCTACTGCGTCGAGATCGAGAACCGGCTCGTCGAGCACCCGGCCGTGGCCGACGCGGCCGTGATCGGGGTGCCCCACCCGACCCTTGGCGAGGAAGTGAAGGCGCTGATCGAGGTGGCCGACGGCCATGAGCTCACGGCCGAAGAGGTCCGCGCATGGGTGGCCGAGACGCTGGCAGACTTCAAGGTGCCCGCCTACGTCGAGCTTCGGCGGGACCGCCTCCCGCGCAATGCGTCGGGCAAGCTGCTGAAGAACGTGCTCCGGGGCGAGGGTGAGGTGAGCTTCGCCGAGACGATGTAGGCCCAGCCGCGCCGGTGCTCCCGGGCGTTCTACCGCACGAACGCGAGAGTGCCGGCCCGCCAGGTGCGGCGGAGATCGCTGCCGGGCGGGAAGCGATCGTCCAGTTCCAAGATGACCATACCGTGGGCGAAGGCGAACAGCGCCTGTGCCTGCCAGGGGTCACCCGTCGCCAGGTAGAAGGGCTCGCCGGCCCACTCCTCGAGCCCCCGGGGCAGGTCCTGCCTCGGGAGCGCTCCGGAGGTGGCGAGGCGGTAGAGCTCCGGATTGGCGAGGGCGACGGCCCGGTAAGCCGCAACGAGGCGGTGGGCCGCGCTGCTGCGACCTCGCGCGGCCAACGCCGTGTGGAGGATCTCGCCGACCTCGAGCAGGGCTTGCTCGATGAGGGCGGCTTCGAGCGCACGCTTGGTCGGGAAGTGCTTGTAGAGCGACGGCGCCTTCATCCCGACGCAGCTCGCCAACCTCCGCATGGTGAGGGCCTCGCGCCCCTCTGCTTCGAGGATGCGGCGGGCGGCAGACACGATCTCGGTGGCCCGAGGGTTGCGGGCCGGTACCTCGGGTCGGGTCACAGCTCCGAGAGCGAGAACACCGGATGGCGGGGGGCGATGGCGGCGATCTCCTCGTCGGAAGACTCCGGCCCGACGCCGTCGAAGAACACGCCCACCTCCACCTTCCAGCGCCGCAGATAGGCCCGGAGCACCGGGATCTTCTCGTCATCGGACAGCTCCGTGGCGAGGTACCGCGTGCGCCGGCGGCCGAGCCGAAGGTCGAGCCGGCCACCGCCGGCCCGCACGTTGCGGACCCACTCGGTCTCGCCGCGGGGCGAGACGAGGTAGGAGGAGCCCTCGTAGCGGAGGAGGTTGACAGGTGTCTGCCTCGGCTCTCCGGTCCGGCGGCCCCTCACCTCGAGGACGCGGCTGCCCCACACGCCGACGCCCATCCTCGTCAGACCGGCCACCGCCCTGTTGAACAGGTTGCGAGTCGCCCATCCCGGTTTCCGGTAGTGGTGGGTCGTGTGGTGCTGGTCCATCTCGGCCTCCCGCGGCTAACGGCGTACGTCACTCTGGCTAACAATGTTAGCTAGACGAGGGCCGCCTTGCGGGCAGGGCGCAGTGGCAGGTGAGGCTCCCGTGCCGGCCTCGGTCCGGCGATGGGGCCGTTCGGCGCCGGCGCGCGGGGAGCTTGCGACGAGGCGGCCGGTCCGCCGGGGTCAATGGCTGCGCGAGACCACCGGGCCGGTGCCACAGGAGTGCTCAGGTGATGGGGTTTCCGCCCCGCACAGCGACTGGGCGGAGCTCGCGCTCAAGCGAGGTGACGGCGGCCACTGCGTGGCGAGAGAGACCTTTGGAGACCGACGCGATGGCGTGGTAGGGCCGCAGACCCTCGGTTCAGATCTGCGGCGTGGTCCGGTGGCCGGGGGACTCAGGCGAGCCCACCAAGAGCCCTGGGCGGAGATGGCGACGCGCGCCGTGTCGCCGAGGTGGCGACGGCGCTCAGGATCGGGTGCCGAGCCCGGCCACGTTCTGCGCCGTCGAGGAGACCTGCGTCAGGTGGATGCCGAGCTCTGTCGGGACGGTGGTGAGCCGGGGAGAAGAGCCGGTGCCGAGTTGCCCCTCGCGGTTGTCGCCCCACGCCCACAGCCGGCCGGTCGCGTCGACGGCGTAGCTCGCGTACCCACCAGTGCTCACGTTGACGATGCGGACACCGTCCGGGAGGTGCAGCTCCACCGGCACGTCGGAGCCGATCTTCGTGCCGTCGCCCAGTTGCCCGCGGCTGTTCGCGCCCCACATCCACACCGAGCCGTCCTCGAGGACGGCGATGGTCTGCCCGTTGCTCGGCCCGCTGCCGCCCTGGAAAACCTGTCTCACCGGACCGGGCAGATCGACCCTCACCGGCCTCGAGCTGTCGGTCATGGTGCCGTCGCCGAGCTGACCAGCAGCGTTGTAGCCCCAGTCGTAGTAGCTGCCGTCGGCGAGCAGGGCTCCCGAGCCCTCCCAGGACGACGTGAGCGCGAGGACCCTCTCCCCGGCCGGCAGTCCGACGACGGGCGTCGGCCGGGTCGCCGAGGCCGTGGAGCCGTTCCCGAGCTCGCCGGCGTTCCCGCTCCCGCACGCGTACACCGCGCCCCCCGAGTCGAGCAGGGAGTGGGTGCGGGCTCCGGTGGCGAGGGAGACACGTGGCAGCCTGATGCGCTGCGGGCGGTCCTCGATGAACCCCGAGAGGCACAGATCGCCGAAGACGTTGAGGCCCCAGGCCCACGCGTGGCCGCTCGAGTCGATCGCGAGGGCGCCGTCGAAGGGCATCGGGTCGGCGAGGGCCCTGATCTTGACGCCGGCGGGGAAGCGGACCTTCACGGCCCGGGTCTCGTACGGTGTCAGCGTTCCGTACCCGAGCTCGCCGTAGCTGTTCACACCCCATCCGTAGACCTGGCCGGTCGACGTGAGGGCGTAGCCGTCGGAGTTCGACGTGGCGATCTGCACGACCCTCCCTGAGATGCTCGCGACAGGAGTGGGCGTGTCCAGCTGGAGCCCGGCGATCGGTCCGCGGTTGCCGACGACGCCCCAGCGGTAGACGGTCGTGAGCCGGGTCGTCGGCCTCCTCGGACGGGTGTTCGGGCTGGAGGGGCCGGCACCGCCGCCTCTGCCGGTGCAGGCGGCGAGGAGCCCGATGGCGCAGGCGAGCACGGCGAGAGCGGCCCCATCTCTTCGCCGATGCCCTAAACTGTCAACCATGGTTGTCAAGTTACCATCCGCCGGCGCGTGATCGGTCGCACCGACCCCCCCGGCAGGCTCGGCGCCGCGCTGCGCCGCGCCTGGCTCGGCTACCAGCACCGTCTTGACGAGGAGATGCGCGCGGCCGGCTTCCCGGGTCGACGGCTCTCCGACGCCCGGGTGCTCCGGCTCGTCGCGCAATCGGACGCCCTCACAACCGCCGCCCGGATCGGAAGGGAGCTCGGCATCACCCGCCAGGCAGCCGCGAAGATTGTGGCCAGTCTCCGGGACCGCGGGTACGTGACCGCCACCTCCTCGGCGAGCGACGGCCGCGAGAAGAAGGTGTCGCTCACCGCCCGGGGACGCGAGTATCTGTCGACCCAGCAAGCAGCCGCCCGCCGCCTCGAGCTCGATCTGCGCCAGCAGCTCGGGTCCGACGCGTTCGCCGCTCTCGGGGCTCTCTTGGAGGCGCTCGGTGCCGGCGGCCCCGGACCCGATCAGCCGCGGCTCCGGGAGTACCTCCGCCGGCGAGCCGACCCCAAGGACTCGACCGCCGGGCGGGACGACGGATGAGGTCGCCGCCGAACGCTGCCAGGGGGCAAGCCAGGGGAGCCGGTCTCGCGATCGGGAGGCGGGCGTCTCCCGGCGCCAGGCTCCACCGCTCAGGAGGGCCGCGGCCCGCTGAACGAGATCGCGATCATCCGGCGCCACCACTCGGCGAAGCGGAGCTGGAGCACTTCGAGCGGGAAGCCGTGGCGGGCGGCGTGCTCGTCGGGGAGGCGGTCCCAGCCGTAGTGGGTGACGCTGACGCGGGTCTCACCCGGTGCGACCGGCTCGAAGCCGACGTGCAGCTCGGTCTCGCAGCCGGGCGGGAAGCTCTCCTGGCGCCAGGAGACGACGAGGCGCCGCGGCGGCTCCCAGGCCGAGATCACACCGATCACGAACACCGTCCCGTCGTCGTAGGTCTCCGTCAGCCTCCCGCCCGTGCCGGGCTCGAAGGCGAGGGTCCCGCTGCCGCCCGAGCTGAAGGCGAAGAGCTGGTTCGGCTGCCACCACTGATCGATCTCGTCCGTGAAGCGCCGCCATGCCTCGGCGGGCTCGCAGGGCACCCGCAGCGCGACGAGGACTCGGGAGCCGTCAGCGCTCATGGCGGGAGGCGACGTGAGCGGCGAAGGCGGCGAGCTCGTCGCTCCAGGCCTGCTCGGCCTCGACGAGCCACCGGCGCAAGCCGGAGAGTGCTTCGGTGCGGAGCTGGTAGATGCGCACCCGAGTGTCGAACGGCGGCGTGGTGTCGGTGACGAGGCCGCCCTCTCGAAGGACCCGCAGATGCTTGCTCATCGTCGGGGCGCTCACGCCGAGCTCGGCCGCGAGCTCGCCGGCCCGGCGCGGCCCGGTGACGAGCAGCTCGACGGTGCGACGCCGGAGCGGATCGGCGAGCGCGGCCAGGGCGGCGTCGACGGCCGCCCTGGGCTGCAGGGACGGAGCCGCCGAGCTCGTCGCTCGCCCGGCACCGGCGTGGGCGGTGCCGCTCACTCCCAGGTGGCGGAGGTGATGGGCTGGCCGAGAGCGGCCTCGGCCTCGGCCCGGCTCACGTCGCGCACGTGCTGGCCGAAGGTCCACAGGTGCCCTTCCGGGTCGAAGGCCCGGTAGGTGCGGTCTCCGTAGAACTGCTCCTCGGGCTCCTGGTCGATCACGGCGCCGGCCGCCCGCGCCCGTTCGCAGTGCTCGTCGAGGCCGGAGAGAAGTTGCACGTGGATGGTCTGGGTGGTGGTGCCCCCGAGCCGCTTCGGGCTCCGGATGGCCTCGCGCCACTGCCCGCCGACCATGAGCCGCCCCCGTCCCTCCAGGGCGAGCTCGTAGTGGCAGGCGTGAGGAGCCTCCGGGGGCCCGTCGATCGCCATCGTGACCTCGAAGCCGAAGGCCTCCACCAACCAGTCCAGTGCCGCCTTCGGGTCCTCGTAGTGCACGCTGGCCGTGAACGTCGCATCTTCCATGAAGATAGTTTCCATTATTAGAAACTAAATGTCAAGGCCCTCGAGCTCGTCGTTCAGAGGCGCTCGCGCGCCCTCGCGAGCGCGTTCGCCGCCACCGTCGGGGCTGCGGTCGGAGGGAAGGGCCACACGGCCGAGACGTTGATCTCGCAGAGCACGAAGGTGTCGCGGCCGCCGGCGTCCTTCGGCCCGTAGAGGAAGTCGGCGTCCCAGATCACCGGCAGCTCGTCGAGCTCGAGCCCGAGGAGGCGGGCCATCGAGGGGACCCAGTCGTCCTCGGCGAGGCGGCGCAACTCCTGGTAGGCCGGAGCGTCCGCCGCCTCCATCGCCGATGGCGGAAGCGGTGGTCGCCTGGCGGCGCCGAGATCGAGCAGCCCTGCCGGCCACTGGTGGCAGAAGCCGACGACGCGCCCGTGCGAGAGGTAGCACCGGATCATCCCCTCGCCGAGGCGGTCCTGGAACGGCTGGTCGACGATGCACCCGGACCAGGCCAGCAACCTTGCGCATCGGTCGAGGACCACCCCGAGCGTCGTCTCCTCCGACGAGCCGTCCCGCAGTTGCGCGTGGCGGACCCGCACCGGGGTGTCGCGTGGCGCCCCACGGGCCGGCTCGAGCAGCTCCACCTTGAACACGCCGTTCCCGCCATTGCCCCGGCCCTGCTTCACGACGAGGCAGCCGCGCTCGGCGAGTCGCTCGGGCAGGCGCTCGGCGAGCTCCTCTGGAGAGCGATAGACGGCGGTGTCGCTGCCCCACCCGAGCTCCCGGGTCGTGTAGAGCACCTCCTTGGTCCCCATCTTCAGGATCACCGAGGGATCCGCCGAGACGAACCGCCCCCGGGCTGCGACTTCGCGGAGGAGGGCGTCCACGTTGGCGCGGTCGGCTCCGTCCTGGATCGGGTTCACCCAGACGAGGACGCCATCGACCCCTGCGAGCTGTGCACGGGCCTCGGCCACGCGCTCGTCCTCGAACGGGATCGGGACGAGGTCGACCGGGAGCTCGGCGAAGGCGTCGAACAGCGGTGCCATCTGGTGGCGCTCGTCCGGGCGCGACGCCGACGCGGCGCCCCGCCACAAGATGCCGAGCCGCAGCTGACGTGGGGTCACGGGTGCTCCTTGCGAGGTCGTCGATCGGGCGTCCACGAAATGTTCACCCGGGCGGGCACAGTTTTCACCGCGCCGTCACCGCACAAGGGGCGATCCTGCGTCCATGGCTGATGTTCTCGTCGTCATCGGGGTCGTCGTGTTCGTGGCGGCCATGCTGGGGCTCATCGGCGGCCTCGAGCGGATATGACCGTCGCGGACGGCATCCTGCTCGCCCTCTCGATCGCGCTGTTCGCCTACCTCGGCGTCGCGCTCGTGAAAGCAGAGCGGTTCTGATGGGCTTTGCCTGGACGATCGTCGCCATGGTGGTCGTGCTCGCCATCGCCTGGCGCTACCTCGGCTCGTACCTCGTGGCGGTGTACGAGCGGCGGACGAACTGGCTCGGCGTCGTGGAGCGACCGATCTACCGGCTCATCGGCGTGGACCCGGACGGGGAGCAGACCTGGCAGCGCTACGGCATCTCGCTCGTCGTCTTCACCGGCGTCATGCTCCTCATCGGCTACGCCCTGCTGCGACTCCAGGGCCATCTTCCCCTCAACCCCCAGCACCTGCCGGGGGTGGCGCCGGCGCTCGCGTGGAACACCGTCGTCTCGTTCGTGACGAACACGGACTGGCAGAACTACTCCGGGGAGACGACGATGTCGTACCTCTCCCAGATGGGCACCCTCGCCCTCCAGAACTTCGTCAGCGCCGCGGTCGGGCTCGCGGTCGCGATCGCGTTGATCAGGGGTCTGTCGCGCTCGGGATCGAGCACGATCGGGAACTTCTGGGTCGACGTGGTCCGGGGGACGCTCTATGTCCTCCTGCCGATCGCGTTCGTCGCGGCGCTCGTGTTCATGGCCCAGGGAGGCGTCGAGACGCTGGCCGGCCCGGCCCACGTCCACGACGTGCTGAACGGCGTGAGCCAGACGATCCCTCGAGGGCCGGTCGCCTCGCAGGAGGCGATCAAGCAGCTCGGCACGAACGGTGGCGGCTACTACAACGCGAACGGGGCCATGCCCTTTGAGAACCCCACCGGGCTCACGAACTTCCTCTCGATCGTCCTTATTTTGTGCATCCCCGTCGCCCTCACCTACAGCTTCGGCAAGATGGTCGGCAACCTCCGCCAGGGGGTGGCCGTCCTCGCCGTGATGGCGATCCTGTTCGGTGGCTGGCTTGCCATCGGCGCAACCGCCGAGCACCAGCCCAACCCGGCGGTCGCCGCCGCCGGCGTCGTCCATCAGCCGGCGGGGAACATGGAGGGCAAGGAGGTCCGCTTCGGGGATACCTCCTCGGCGCTCTACAACGTGACGTCGACGCAGACCTCGACCGGCAGCGTTGACTCCGCCAACGACTCCTACAACCCGATGGGCGGTTTTGCCACCCTGACGGGCATGATGCTCGGCGAGGTGAGCCCCGGCGGCGTGGGGAGCGGCCTCTACACGCTCCTTTTGTTCGCGATCGTCGCCGTGTTCCTCGGCGGCCTCATGGTGGGCCGGACGCCCGAGTACCTCGGGAAGAAGATCCAGGCCCGCGAGGTCAAGCTGGCCGCGATCGGCGTCCTCGTCATGCCGGTCGCCGTCCTCGTCCTCACCGCGATCGCCGTCTCGGTTCATGCGGGCCGGGTCGCGACCTTGAACGCGGGGCCGCACGGCTTCACCGAGATCCTCTACTCGTTCACCTCGGTCACGAACAACAACGGCTCGGCCTTCGCCGGCCTCAGCTCGAACACCGCCTTCTACAACAACATCCAGGTCGTCGGCCTGCTGCTTGGCCGCTTTGCGATCATCCTCCCGGTCCTCGCCCTCGCCGGGGCTCTCGGGGCGAAACAGCCCGTGCCTTCGTCGCTCGGCACCTTCCGCACGGACCAGCCGATGTTCATCGGCCTCCTCCTCGGCGTCGTCCTGATCGTCGGCGGGCTCACCTTCTTCCCGGCCGTCGCGCTCGGTCCGATCGTGGAGCAGCTCTCCCACGGGAGGTTCTTCTGATGCCCGTGTCCGGCCGGCTCCGGGCACCCACCGGGTGCGCCGGGCTCGTCGAACCCACATGGACCGCTCCCGGGCCCGATCAAGGGGAGGTGACCCATGCCGGGCGTTGAGGCACTCGGCCTGGCGGGACCCGACGCCCCCCCGCAGGGCGCGGCCTCCGCTGCCGGTGTGGCACGGCATCGGCGCCTGCTCGACCGGGAGATCCTCGCAAGGGCGGCCGGCGACGGCCTGAAGAAGTTCTCGCCCCGGACCCAGGTCCGCAACCCGGTGATGTTCGTCGTGTTCGTCGGCACGGTCGTGACCCTCGCCGAGTCGATCGCCCACCCGGGCGTCTTCGACTGGTCGGTGACTGCCTGGCTCGCGCTCACGGTGTACTTCGCCAACTTCGCTGAAGCCGTCGCCGAAGGGCGGGGAAAGGCACAGGCGGACACCCTGCGCCGGCTCCGGGTCGAGACCGAGGCCCGCCGGCTGAGAGGCGACCGCGAGGAGCGCATCGCTGCCGCCGAGCTCGCAAAGGGCGATGTCGTCGTGTGCGAGGCGGGTGACGTCATCCCCTCCGACGGGGAGATCATCGACGGCGTCGCCTCTGTCGACGAGTCCGCCATCACCGGGGAGTCGGCCCCCGTCATCCGGGAGTCCGGTGGCGACCGCTCGGCCGTCACGGGCGGGACCCGCGTCCTGTCGGACCGGATCGTGGTCCGCATCACCGCCGAGCGGGGGAAGACCTTCATCGACCGGATGATCAGCCTCGTGGAGGGGGCGCAGCGCCAGAAGACGCCGAACGAGATCGCCCTCACGATCCTGCTCGCCGCCCTCACGATCGTCTTCCTGCCCGTCGTCGTCTCCCTCGAGCCCTTCGGGCGCTACGCCGGGTCGCCCGTCTCGGTGGTCATCCTCGTCGCCCTCCTCGTCTGCCTGATCCCGACGACGAGCGGGGCGCTGCTGTCGGCGATCGGGATCGCCGGCATGGACCGGCTCGTCCAGCGCAATGTGCTCGCCATGTCGGGGCGGGCCGTCGAGGCGGCCGGCGACGTGCAGACGCTCTTGCTCGACAAGACAGGGACCATCACGCTCGGGAACCGGATGGCGGCGGCCTTCTACCCGGTCGGTGGCCACGACGAGGAGGAGGTGGCTGCGACGGCCCAGCTCGCCTCCCTCGCCGACGAGACCCCTGAGGGTCGTTCCGTCGTCGTGCTCGCGAAGGAGCGGTTCAACATCCGCGAGCGCGACCTCGGCTCGGACCACGAGTTCGTGCCCTTCAGCGCCACGACGCGCATGTCAGGGGTCGACGTCGACGGGAGGCAGGTCCGAAAGGGAGCGGCGGAGGCTGTCAGCCGTTGGGTCGTCGCCCAGGGCGGGAGGACCTCGCCCGAGCTGGACGCGATCGTGGAGCGGGTTGCCCGCTCCGGGTCGACGCCGCTCGCCGTGGCCGACGGACCCGAGCTGCTCGGGGTGATCGAGCTGAAGGACGTGGTGAAGGCCGGGATCAGGGAGCGCTTCGACGAGATGCGCTCGCTCGGGATCCGCACCGTCATGATCACCGGGGACAACCCGCTCACCGCAGCTGCCATCGCCCAGGAGGCGGGGGTCGACGACTACCTCGCCGAGGCCACGCCCGAGGCGAAGATGGCGCTCATCAAAGCCGAGCAGGAGGGCGGGAAGCTCGTCGCCATGACGGGGGACGGCACGAACGACGCCCCTGCCCTCGCCCAGGCGGACGTCGGCGTCGCCATGAACACCGGCACGACGGCCGCCAAGGAGGCGGGGAACATGGTCGACCTCGACTCCAACCCGACCAAGCTCATCGACATCGTCGAGATCGGCAAGCAGCTCCTCATCACCCGTGGCGCCCTCACGACCTTCTCGATCGCGAACGACGTCGCCAAGTACTTCGCCATCATCCCCGCCCTGTTCGTGGCGACCTACCCGCAGCTGCGAGCCCTCAACGTCATGCGACTCCACAGCCCCGAGAGCGCGGTGCTCTCGGCGGTGATCTTCAACGCCCTTGTGATCGTGGCGCTGATCCCGCTCGCCCTGAGGGGGGTCAGGTTCCGCGCCCAGGGCGCCGGCGCCATCTTGCGCAGGAACGTGTGGATCTACGGGGTGGGTGGGCTCGTCGCCCCCTTTCTGTTCATCAAGCTCATCGACCTCCTCCTCAGCGCGACGGGGGTCTTCTGATGCGCTCGCTGCTCGTGGTGAACCTCCGGAGGGGCGCGCTCCTCACCGCGGTCTTCTTCGTCCTGCTCGGGCTCGCCTACCCGCTCGCCGAGGTGGGGATCGGCCAGGCGCTCTTCCCTCACCAGGTGAACGGCTCTCTCACCAGGTACGGCTCGACGCTCATCGGCCAGCACTGGACCGGACCGAGGTGGTTCCAAGGGCGACCGGATGCCGACAACCCGATGGCCACCGGCGGCACCAATCTCGGGCCCCGGTCGAAGGCGCTCGTGCGCGACGTAGCGCGAGAGGTCGCGCTCTTGCGCCGGGAGGGCATCACCCCCACGCCCGACCTCGTCACCACCTCCGGCAGCGGGGTCGACCCCGACATCGCACCTGTGGACGCCTACGCCCAGGTCGCGGCAGTTGCGAAGGCGCGGGGCCTCCCCGTGGCGGTGCTGCGCCGGCTCGTGGCGAGCCAGGTCCACGAACCCGAGCTCGGGTTCCTCGGCTCGCCCTACGTGGACGTCCTGCAGCTCAACGAAGCTCTGGCTCGGTTGGGATGAGGCAGGCCGACCCGCGAGCGTCCGGCGGTCCGACCCGAGTGGCGAGCACGGTCGCGGCGGCTCGGCCGCGAGAGCGCGTCGAGGTGGCCGGGAGGATCTCGGCCGTCCGTACCGTCACCCGCGGGGCGGCCCCGTCGTGCCTGTGCGTGCTGGACGATGGGACCGGCGAGATCGACCTGCTCTTCCTCGGCCGCCGCAAGGTGCCGGGCCTCGAAGTCGGCACAGGTTGTCGCGCCGAAGGGACGGCGCGCGTCGAGCAGGGGCGCCTCGTCGTCTGGAACCCCCGCTATTGGCTCGGGGAGCAGAGCGCCTTCGCGGAGGCGACGTTGCCAGGTGACGCGCGGGCCGGCCCTGCGGCGGTGCCAGGTCGCGGGCAGGCCGCGCCGACGCCGGCCGGAGCCGGGGCGGTGCCGGACGGCGGCGGAGCCCCGGCCGGCCGCGAGGAGCCCAGCGAGGGAGCGGCTCTCGTCGAGCCGGCGGGCCACTTCCGCATCTACCTCGGTGTCGCAGCGGGTGTCGGCAAGACGGTCGCCATGCTCGACGAGGGTCAGCGCCGGCGCGAGCGAGGAACCGACGTCGTCATCGCGCTCGTCGAGACCCACGGCCGAAAGGTGACCGCAGAGCGGGCCGAGGGCCTCGAGGTCGTCCCCCGGCGGCGGGTCGAGCACCGGGGCGCCATCCTCGAGGAGATGGATCTCGATGCGGTCCTGCGCCGCAAGCCGAAGGTGGCCCTCGTCGACGAGCTCGCGCACACGAACGTCCCCGGCAGTGGCCGCAACGAGAAGCGGTGGCAGGACGTGCTGGAGCTCCTCGAGTCCGGGATCGACGTCATCACCACGGTCAACATCCAGCACCTCGAGAGCATCGCCGACGCGGTCGAGAGGATCAGCCACGTGCCGGTGCGCGAGCGGGTCCCTGACTGGGTCGTGCGCCGGGCCGACCAGATCGAGCTCGTGGACTCCTCGCCGGAGCAGCTCCGCCGCCGGATGCTGCACGGCAACATCTACCCGCTCGAGCAGGTTCCCCATGCCCTCGCCAACTTCTTCCGGGCGGACAATCTGAGCGCTCTTAGGGAGCTGACGCTCCGGTTCATGGCCGACGAGACCGAGGAGGAGCTGCTCGAGCACCTGCTCGCCGCCAGAGCCGAGACCGTCTGGGAGACGGCTGAGCGGATGGCGGTCGGTGTGACGGCGGCCCCTGGCACCGCCGCGGTCATCCGCCGCGCCGCCCGCATGGCCGCGAGGATGAAGGCCGACCTTCACGCCGTCCACGTCACGGCGAAGGACGCTGCGCTCCGGAGTCGCGACGAGCTCGCCCCGGTCCGGCGAGTCGTGTCGGACGTCGGGGCGTCGTGGCACGAGGTCGAGGCCACGGATCCCGTCGAGGCGCTCGTCGAGTTCGCACGGCGCCACCAGATCACCCAAGTCGTGATCGGAGCCAGCCAACGGAGCCGGTGGCGGGAGCTGGCGGGTGGAGGCTCGATCGTGCAGAGGATGAGCCGCCGGGCGGCCGGCGCCGGGATCGACCTCCACATCATCGCCCGGCGGGACCCGGTGCCAGCCGAGAAGGGGCGCCGAGCCACGAGCGGGGCGGCCGGCGCGGCACGAGGCGACCGGGATGAAGGCTCGGCCGAGCACGAGTGAGGACGCCGTAGCGCATGGGCGGGCGAACGGTCGGACCGCGAGCGGCTCGCCTCCTCGCGCGAGGGGCATCGTGCCGCTGCCCGCAGCCGGCTGCCTGCTGGGCGACGGCGTCCAAGGTGGCGCGGCGCCCGGCAGATGTGAGCGCGAGGCGGGCCCCTTCGACGGCGACCAGACCACGGGCATGTGGGCTGCGCCGGGCGACCCAGATCTAGGATCGCCCCATCGCGAGCAAGGGAGCCGCAGCCCATGGGCAGGTGCACGATCAGACGGCGAGTTGTCGGCCTCGCCCTGCACGGCGTCATCGTCGCCTCGCTCGTCGTCGGCGGAGCGGCTCCCGCTCTCGCTGCGACGTCCAGGGGCCACGGCGGCGGCAGCGGCGGCGGGAGGGCGACGCCGACCGGGAACGACGTCTCCTACCCGCAGTGCGGGACGAGCCTGCCGGCGGCACCGGCCTTCGGCATCGTGGGCCTGACAGGTGGGCTCGCCAACGACCTCAACCCCTGCTTCGGGCCGTCGTCGTCGTATCCGAGCTACGACCAGAGCGAGCTGTACTGGGCGGCTGCCTCCTCCACGGGCGGGGCGAGCCAGCCCAAGGCGTCGCTGTACGTCAACACGGCGGATCCGGGAAACGTCTACGACGGCACGGCGATCTCGGACTGGCCTGATTCGGGAAGCACTCCCTATGGGTCATGCACGACGACGACGGTGACGCTCACGAGCGGCACCGACACCGTCGGCGCCGACTCTCCCGCGTGCGCCTGGCAGTACGGCTACGACAACGCCACGGAGGACGTGAGCTGGCTCGAGGCTGCCGCGAGCGCGATCGACGGCCAGGCCCCTCCGGTCACCGTGGCCGGCACCGCCTCGAGCTACCCGTGGTGGCTCGACGTCGAGACGGCGAACACGTGGCAGTCGGACACGACGATGAACGTCGCCGACCTAGAAGGGATGATCGCCGCGCTCCGGGCTGCCGGGGCCACCGCGGTCGGCGCGTACTCGACCTCCAGCCAGTGGGACACCATCACCGGGGGCACGAGCTCCGCCTCGGGATCGCTGTACGGCATGCCCGACTGGATCCCCGGAGCCCGAAACCTCTCCGGCGCGCAGGCCAACTGTGGCCAGGCTTCCTTCACCGGGGGCACCGTCACCCTGACCCAGTGGTTCAGCCATCCCGATGGCGACTACGCCTGCTGACGGCAGCTTCGACTCTCTGGCCGGTCAGCTCTGGCGTGCCCGCCACCGGCGTCACCCTGGGGCAGGAGAGCCAGCGAGGCGCGATTCCGGGTTGGTCGCAGCTGCCAGGGCTCGCGCCCGCACCGGGCCGAGCCGGGCCGGAGCAGCGGCGCTCCCTTGGAGGAGCGCCGCGATGATGGGCACGCGGACACGAAGGACCCTCACCGGCACCCTCGCAGCGCTCGCCACCATGGCCGCGCTGACGGCCGTCATGGTGAGCATCCGCAGCCATCTGAGCATCGCCACGGCTGCCCTGGTGCTCGTGGTCCCGGTCGTGATCGGAGTGGTGGTCGGCGGCTTCGTCGCCGGTGTCCTCAGCGTCGTCGCCGGCTTTCTCGTCTACGACTTCTTCTTCATCCCCCCGTACGCCACCCTCTCGGTCGGTGCGCTGCAGAACTGGGTGGCGCTCGGCGTCTACGCCGTCGTCATGCTGCCGGTCTCCCAGGTGGTCGCCCGCCTCGACTCGGCGAGAGCGGAGGCTCGCCGCCGGGAGCGAGAGATGCAGGAGCTCTTCTCCCTCTCCCACCTGCTCGTTGAGGACCAGCAGCTCGACGAGCTGCTGTCAACCGTGGTGACGACGGTCGCCGGGGTGTTCGAGGCCGACCAGGTGGCGCTCCTCCTGCCGGGTCCCGACGGGCTCGAGGTCGCTGCGTGGGCCGGCGAGCCGCTGAGCGAGGCTCAGATCAGGCGCGTGCTCCCCGAGCCACCGGAGCCTGCGAGCCTGGAGCCGGGGCCCTCCGAGCGAGGTGGGCTCCTCGTCGTCGCCCTCGTCGCCGCCAACCGGCCGGTCGGCCTCCTCGCACTGACCGGTGACGGCCTCTCGCGGCACGATCGCGAGCCGCTCATGCTGTTCGCCAACCACATCGCCCTTGCCGTCGAGCGAGTGCAGCTTCGGGACCGGGCGCTCCGAGCGAGGCTCGCCGACGAGGTGGCCCGCCTCGCGCGCACGCTCGTGAGCGCCGTCGCTCACGACCTTCGCACCCCGCTCGCCCGCATCAAGGCGTCCTCCTCGACCCTGGCGGACGCCGCCTTCGACGTCGATCCCGCGAAGTCCCGGAAGCTCGCTCGCCTCATCGACTCGCAGGTCGACCGGTTGGCCGACCTCGTGCGCAACCTGCTCGACATGAGCCGGATCCAAGCCGGCGTGCTTGAGCCGCGCCGCTCCGTGGTGGAGGTTCGAGAGCTCGTGGCCGCCGCCGTGCGTGACATCGCGGCAGATCGCCACGACCACCCCATCCGCGTCGTGCTTGCAGACGACCTGCCACCAGTCGACGTCGACCGTCCCCTTGTCGGAAGGGTGCTGGAGAACCTGATCGCGAACGCACTGCGCTACAGCCCGAAGCTGGAGCCGATCACGATCAGCGCCGTGCTCGAGCCGCCTCGGCACGTCGTCGTCTCGGTGAGCGACCGCGGTCCGGGGGTTCCGCCGCACCAGCGGGACGAGATCTTCGAGCTGTTCGCTCGCCGCGACAGCGATGCCGGCGCAGGGCTCGGCCTCGCGATCGCGAGGACCTTCGTTGAGGCACACGGCGAGCGCATCTGGGTCGAGGAGGCGCCCGGCGGCGGTGCGATGTTCTGCTTCACCCTGCCGCTGGCGGCATCGATTGAGGAGGAGCCGCGCCATGTCGAGAGTGCTCGTCATTGACGACGACCCCGACCTGCTCGGTGTCTGTCGAGTGGCCCTCGAGGCGCTCGGCCATCAGCTGATCACGGCCGAGTCAGGAGGCGAGGGGCTCGCGGAGGCGGCGATCCGCTCTCCCGACGTCGTCGTGCTCGACCTCGGCCTGCCCGACCTCGACGGGGTGGAGGTCTGCCGGCGGATCCGGCAGTGGAGCCGCGTGCCGGTCGTCGTCTTGTCGGCGGACGGCTCGGAGGACCGCAAGGTCGAGGCGCTCGACGCCGGTGCCGACGACTACGTGACCAAGCCCTTTGGCATGCGCGAGCTCGACGCGCGGCTTCGCGTCGCCGTGCGGCACCGCGGGGTGGATGCGACCGAGGCCGTGACCGAGCTCGTCGCAGGAAGTCTCCGGCTCGACCTCGTCCACAGGGAGGCGACGCTGTCGGGCCGGCCGCTCGACCTCGCGCCGAAGGAGTTCGACTTCCTCGCCTACCTTGGTCGCCACGTGGGAAAGGTCTGCACGCGGCGCATGATCCTCGAGAACGTCTGGGGCCCCGGCTACGTCCGGGAGACCAACTACTTGAAGGTCTACGCCTACCGGCTGCGGCGCAAGCTCGACGACGAGCATGGCCGGTTCCTCCAGAGCGATCCCGCCGTCGGCTACCGGCTCGTGCCCTTCGACGCAGG
Source organism: Acidimicrobiales bacterium (assembly GCA_035294725.1). Lineage (GTDB taxonomy): Bacteria > Actinomycetota > Acidimicrobiia > Acidimicrobiales > Bog-793 > DATGKK01. Next base: position 30,988 of record DATGKK010000137.1, read on the forward strand.
CCTTCGCGGCGAGGGGAGCTGAGACGGGGCGTGCCCGGGTACGGCGCCGTCCCGGCTGCCGACCCCACATACCTCACGGGGTATGCTGCACACGTCGCCGTCGACGAGACAGGAGGTCGTTCGCGAGATGTGCCGTGCCGTGAAGTGCCGGACGTGTGGGAAGACGACGTGGGCCGGCTGCGGCCAGCACGTCGAGCAGGTGCTCCGGGGGGTGCCCGAGTCGAAGCGGTGCGCCGGCCACCCGAAGCTCCCGGGAGAGCGGCGCTCGCTCGTGAAGCGGCTCTTCTCTCGGGCCTGACCCTCGGGAGCTGACCGGAGGCGAGTGCCTCGTTTCTCCGGTCTCCACGGGCGACAGGGCGCTGTCCGCCCGCGCCGCGCGCGCATACTGTCGGCGTGCGAGTCGACCGCCGCAGCCCCGTCCCGCTGTGGGCGCAGATCCTCGCCGACCTGCGAGACCGCCTCGCGGCGGGGGAGTTTGCCGACGGCTTCCCGAGCGACGTCGAGCTCGTGGCGCACTACCGAGTGAGCCGCCAGACCGTGAGGGAGTCGGTCCGACACCTCCAGCAAGAAGGGGTCGTGGAACGGGTCCGTGGCCAGGGCACCTCGGTCCGCACACGACCGATCGAGCAGACGCTCGGCGCCATGTACAGCCTGTTCCGCTCCGCCGAGGCGCAGGGCGTCGTCCAGGAGAGCGTCGTTCGACACCTCGAGGAGCGCGAGAACGCCGAGGCGGCGGCGATGCTCGGTCTCGAGCCTGGCGAGCCTCTCGTCTACCTCGAGCGGCTCCGCCTGCTCGACGGCAAGCCCGGGGTCCTCGACTGCTCGTGGCTGCCGGCCCGCCTTGCCCGTCCCATCCTCGACGCGGACTTCCACCACACGGCTTTGTACCGCGAGCTCGAGGTGCGCTGCGGGCTCCGCCCCGACTCCGGCTGGGAACGCCTGCTGCCGGTGCTGCCGAGCCCGGAGCAGCGAGGGCTGCTCGGGCTCGGGCCGCGGACCTCCGCCTTTGCCATCGAGCGCCTCGCCTACGCGGGCCCGATCGCGGTGGAGTGGCGGCACGGCATCATCCGCGCCGACCGCTTCCAGTTCGTCGCCCGCTGGTCACCGGGCCGGCTCGACGCCGCCTTCGAGGCACCCGGCGCCGAGCGCCCGGACGGTGATCACTCGGCCGCGGGGAGGCGGGCCGAGTAGATCGAGTACCCGTCGACGTGGCGGGCGACCGCGGTGGCGAGGAAGGTCGCCGCGATGATCGGGACGAAGATGGAAAAGCCGGTGTGGGTGAGCTCCACGACGAGGACCAGGCCGGCGAGGGGGGCCTGGATCGCAGAACCGAGCATGGCGGCGGCACCCACGAGCGCGAAGGCGCCGACAGGAGCTCCCGCCCACAGGTGGGACCAGAGGATGCCGGCCATGGCGCCGAAGACGGCGCCGGTGCTGAGGAAGGGGGTGAAGAGCCCCCCCGAGGCACCGCTGCCGAGGCAGAGCGAGGTCACGAGCGGCTTCAGCGCGAACAGGGCGAGCAGCAGCAGCACCGTGCCCTGACCGAGGAAGGCGCGATGGGCCATGTCCTTGCCGTTGCCGAACAGCGCCGGGTAGGCGATGCCGATCACGCCGAGGATCGTGAAGGCGACGAGCGGCCCGACGATGACGGGTCGGCCCGTCAGGCGGTGATGGGAGATCCATCCGATGAGACGGATGTAGCCCGAGGCGAGCACCCCGATGACAGGGCCGGCGACGAGCGCGAACACGAGGATCGAGGGGGAGAAGCGGTAGGCGGGGAGACCGAGGTAGGTGGCGTGCTGGGGCAGGTAGATCCACGCCACGGCCGTGGCGATCGCGCTCGTGGCGAGGGCGGGAAGCACCACCGGCAACGCGATCGAGCCGACGAGCACCTCGGCCGTGAACAGGGCCCCGCCAACAGGGACGTTGTAGACCGCAGCGAGCCCGGCTCCGGCGCCGCAGGCGACGAGAAGGCGGCGCTGGGCGGTGTTGAGCCTGAACCATCCCGAGACCAGGCTCCCGGAGACCCCGCCCATGAGCTTCGGGGCGGCCTCCCGTCCGATCGAGGCGCCCATGCCGATCGCCACCTCCGAGATGAGGCCGGTGATGAGGCTCCGGCGGGCCGAGAGCTTCCCGTCCCCCGCCCAGATGACCTCGTCGACCTCGGACTTCTCGCCCTTGGTGTACTTGCGCAACAGGTACCAGGCGGGACCGGCGAAGGCACCGGCGATGGCGAGGGAGGCGACACGATGGAGCCCCGACGCCGCCTCGACGTGGCTCTGGTAGTCGCCGGGGCCCGTGCCGAAGGCGAGGTGCTCGAACCCGAACAGGACGACCATCATGAGGTCGCCGAAGAGCCCGGTCCCGATCCCGGTCAGGACGAGGGCGAGCCAGAAGCGCCAGGTGAGCGCCGCCTCACCGTCGTGGGTGTTGTTCGGCTGCTCGGTCGCTCCCCGCCCGGAGGGGAGGCGGCGTTTGATGAGCGGGGCGGGGACCCGGGTTCGCTCGTTGCGCGGTGGTGGCTGTGATGCGCCGCCCGAGCCCCCGGTGGTCGTCCTCGTCCTCACGTCTCTTGCCACTCCACGGCGTGCTGGTGCCTCATGCTCGTCCCGGGCAGCGGTCGAGGCGAGCTCGCAGATACCCTATGGGGTACAATACCGGAAAGTCCCCTGCCCCGGCATCTTGCCAGAGGGGAGCCGGGGGCCGCCGCGGGCGGTGGCGAGGGCTCTCCCTGGGGATGGGCCGTTGCCGGGAGATGAATAGTACGGACATTCGTACATATGGTAGGAAGGCGGCGGTGACGAGCAGCGAGCTGCGAGCCCGGTCGAGAGCCTGAACCGGAGGAACCACGTGCGATACGGCTTTGCCATCGACCAGCGGACCTGCATCGGCTGCCACGCCTGCACGGTCGCGTGCAAGACCGAGCACCAGGTGCCCGTCGGGCAGTTCCGCACGTGGGTGAAGTACATCGACAAGGGGCAGTGGCCCACCTCTGCCCGCGCCTTCGGCGTGCTGCGGTGCAACCACTGCACGGATGCCCCCTGCGTGGCGATCTGCCCCACGAAGGCGTTGTTCAAGCGGGAGGACGGCATCGTCGACTTCGACAGGGAGCGCTGCATCGGCTGCAAGAGCTGCATGCAGGCCTGCCCCTACGACGCCATCTACATCGACGAGGAGACCCACACGGCGGCCAAGTGCAACTACTGCGCCCACCGGGTGGACGACGGGCTCGAGCCCGCCTGCGTCGTCGTCTGCCCCACCCACTCGATCTGGGCGGGCGATCTCGACGACCCCCGCAGCGGGATCGCCCGCCTCATCGCCAGCAACGAGACCGCGGTCCGCGCTCCCGAGCAGGGGACGGGGCCCAACGTCTTTTACCTCGGGGCCGATCCGGCCGTGCTCGACCCCCTCGCCGCACCGGTCGCCGACTCCTACCTGTGGGCGGAGCCCGACGCCCTCCGCACGGCCGTCGCCGCCGACCTCCCCGTCGATCCGGAGACCGGCGCCCGCACGACGCTCAACACGGCCCACCCCCGGCCGTGGGGCTGGCGGGTCACCACCTATCTCTGGACCAAGGGAGTGGGCGCCGGCGCGCTCCTCGTCACCGCCGGGGCGCTCGCCTCCGGAGTCCCGGCGGAAGGCGTGCTCAAGCTCGCCGCCCCGGCGCTCGGCGTCGGCGCCACCGCCGCCACAGGGGCCCTCCTTGTGTGGGACCTGAAGCGACCCGAGCGGTTCTGGTACATCTTCGCCAAGCCAAACCCGAGATCATGGCTGTTCCTTGGGTCGGTCTGCCTCGCCGGCTACTCGGCCGTCGCCGGATCGTGGCTCGCGGCCGGGCTCGCGGAGTCGGTCGGCGTGCTCCGCCGGGAGCAGTTCTCGACGGCGATCTCGGTCCTCAAGTGGCTGGCGGCGCCGGCGGCGGCCGCAGCCGCGGGGTACACCGCCCTGCTCTTCGGCCAGGCGGAGGGCCGTGACCTCTGGCAGTCCCGACTCCTCCTGCCCCACCTGCTCATCCAGGCGGTCGAAGGCGGCTCGGGCGTCCTGCTCGCTCTCTCCGCCCTCACGGCCGGGCCCACCCGGGTCACGAGGATGCTCGCCGGCACCTTCGTCGCCTCCTCGGCGGCGAACCTCGCCCTCGTCGCCGCCGAGTACGGCCGGGGCTCCCACCCGACCCGGCAGGCGAGCGCCGCGGCCGAGATGATCACGAAGGGCCGCTACCGCAAGCTCTTTTGGGCCGGGGCGGTCGGCCTCGGCGCCGTCGCCGCCGGGCTGGCGGCGCCGGCCGTGCGAGGCCGGAGGCTCCGGGCCGCCGCCCTCGGGGGGCTGCTCGGTCAGGCGGCCCTCCTCGCGTACGAGTCCGTGTTCGTCCGGGCAGCCCAGGACGTCCCCCTGTCGTGAGGAGCGAGGAGCGGAGATTGGCGCGAGCGAGAAGGACCCTGCGAGGCCTCGGCGGCACCGTCGCGGGCGAGGAGGCGGCCATGCCCGCGACGGACGAGATCCCGCCCGTCTCGCCCGGCACCGTGGCCCTGCCGGGCGCCCGCCGGCACGAGCACCTCTCGAACTTCCCGCCCGTCGAGGAGTGGGACCACCACGTCGAGCATGACGCGGCGGCCCATCCCCGCAAAGTGGCGCACGAGTACATGCTCGTGCCGACCACCTGCTTCAACTGCGAGTCCGGCTGCGGGCTGCTCGCCTACGTCGACAAGGACGACCTGTCGATCCGCAAGCTCGAGGGGAACCCCGCCCATCCCGGATCGAGGGGCCGCAACTGTGCGAAGGGCCCGGCCACCGTCAACCAGCTCGACGATCCGGAGCGGATCCTCTACCCGCTGCGCAGGACGGGGGAGCGGGGCGGAGGCGCTTGGGAGCAGGTGAGCTGGGACGAGGCGCTCGACGACATCGCGGGCCGGATCCGCAGCTGCATCGTCGAGGGCCGCCACGAGGAGGTCATGTACCACGTGGGCCGGCCGGGAGAGGACGGCTTCGCCGAGCGGTTCCTCAAGGCGTGGGGTGTCGATGGCCACAACAGCCACACGAACGTCTGCTCGTCGGGAGCGCGCTTCGGGATGGCGCTGTGGACGGGCTACGACCGGCCGAGCCCGGACCACGCCAACGCGAAGGTGATCCTGCTCTTCTCGAGCCACCTCGAGACGGGCCACTACTTCAACCCGCACGCCCAGCGCATCATGGAAGCCAAGCTGGACGGGGCGAAGCTCGTCGTCGTCGACCCCCGCCTGTCGAACACGGCGGCCCATGCCGACCTCTGGCTCTCGCCGTGGCCCGGCAGCGAGGCGGCCATCCTGCTCTCGGTGGCGTCCTACCTGCTGCGGACCCGGCAGATCGACGAGGCCTACCTCGAGCGCTGGTTCAACTGGCAGGAGTACCTCGCGAACCTGCATCCGGAGTCACCGCCGACCTTCGAGGCGTTCCTCGACCGCCTCGAGGAGGACTACGCCGGGTACACCTTCGAGCTCGCCGCCGCCGAGGCGCAGATCGACGCCGCCTCGATCGAGCAGCTTGCTGCCATCGTCGCCGGCTGCGACCACCGCCTCTCGGCCCACATCTGGCGCTCGGCCTGTGCCGGCAACCTGGGCGGGTGGCAGGTGGCGCGGGCCCTGTGGTTCGTGCTCGCCCTCACCGGCTCGATCGGCACCGTCGGCGGCACGAGCCCGAACGGCTGGGACAAGTTCATCCCCGAGGGGCCGGCGGCGCCAGAGGCCCATGACCATTGGAACGAGCTCACCTGGCCGGCGGAGTACCCCCTCGCGACGAACGAGATGTCGATCCTGCTCCCGCACTTCCTTGAGGAGGGCCGGGGGCGGCTCGAGGTCTACTTCTCGCGGGTGTGGAACCCGATCTGGACGGCGCCCGACGGCTTCACGTGGATCGAGGCGCTTCGCGACCCCCACAAGGTCGGCCTGCACGTCGCCCTCACGCCGACCTGGTCCGAGACGGCCGAGTTCGCCGACTACGTGCTGCCGATGGGGCATGCTCCCGAGCGCCACGACACCATGTCCTACGAGACGCACGCCGGGCGATGGCTGAGCTTCCGCCAGCCCGTGCGGCGGGTGGCGATGGAACGGCTCGGCCGGGCGGTCGGCGACACCCGCGAGGCCAATCCGGGCGAGGTCTGGGAGGAGAACGAGTTCTGGTTCGAGCTCTCCTGGCGGATCGACCCCGACGGCAGCCTCGGCATCCGGCGGCACTTCGAGTCCCCCTACCGACCGGGGGAGAAGATCACCGTCGCCGAGTACTACCGGTGGATGTTCGAGCACGAGGTGCCCGGGCTGCCCGAGAAGGCTGCGGCTGCAGGGCTGACGCCGCTCGATTACATGAGGCGTTTCGGAGCGGTCGAGGTCGGCGAGGCCACCTATCGCGTCGACGAGCGGGAGGTGCCTCGGGAGGCGCTCGAGGGAGCCGTCCCCGACCCGAAGGGCGTCATGCGGCGCCCCGCCGGCCCCGACGACACCCCGCCGCTCGTGGGCGAGGCAGGCTCGCTCGGGGTGCGCCACGCTGACGGCAGCGTGACCGTCGGCTTCCCGACCCCGTCGCGCAAGCTCGAGGTGTACTCGCAGGTGATGGCGGACTTCGGCTGGCCCGAGCACCGGACGCCGGGTTACATCGAGTCGCACGTCTCGCGCCGTCGGATCGACCTCGACGCAGGCGAGCTCGTCCTCGTCCCGACCTTCCGGCTCCCCGTGCTCATCCACACCCGCTCGGGGAACGCGAAGTACCTGAACGAGATCGCGAACTCCCACCCGCTCTGGCTGAACCCCGAGGACGCCTCGCGGCACAAGGTCTCGAGCGGCGACCTCGTCCGGCTCACGACGAGGATCGGCTACTTCGTCGTGCGGGTCTGGGTGACGGAGGCGATCCGTCCCGGCGTCTGCGCCCTCAGCCACCACATGGGGCGGTGGCGCCTCCACGAGGGGGAGGGGAGCCGCTGGGTGACCGGGCGGGTAGACCTCAGCCATCCGGGCGGTCCCGACACCTGGCTCCTGCGCTACAAGAGCCACGTCCAGCCGTTCAGCTCGTCGGACCCGGACTCCTCTCGCATCTTCTGGACGGACCCAGGCGTCCACCAGAACCTCGCCTTCCCCGTGCAGCCGGACCCGATCTCGGGGATGCACTGCTGGCTGCAGAAGGTGACGATGTCGCCGGCGCAGCCGGGCGACCGGTACGGCGACGTCTTCGTCGACCGCAGCAAGTCACGGGAGGCGTACCGGGAGTGGCTCGAGATGACCCGCGCCACCACCGGTCCGGGAGGCGAGCGTCGCCCGGAGTTCCTCATGCGGCCGGTGAAGCCGCGGCGGAGGGCCTACCGCATCGGCACCTGAGCCCTGCTCCGGCCGAGCGCGACGGGCCGAGCGCAACGCCCGCGCGCGAGGCTGGCGGGGTCGCCAGCCCGAGCCCTCGGTGCCACGGCGGTGCGCGGAAGGAGGACCTTGCAGCAGGCACGCCGCTGGTTGCGGCCCGAGTGGTGGAGCCGCAACCTCACCGTCGTGCTGGCAGCACGGGTGTCGATGAGTGCCGGGAGAGCGCTCGCCGGCGTGATCACCCCGATCTACCTCGCCCTCGAAGGCTTCAGCGCCGTGCGCCTCTCCGAGTACGTCCTCACGGTCGCGATCTGCTCGGCCGGGCTCTCGACCTTCGCGGGGACGGTCTCGGACCGGATCGGCCGCAAGTCCTTCCTCATCGCGATGCCGCTCCTCACGGCCGCCGCTGGGGCCACCTTCGCCGTCACCGCCGACGCACCCCTCCTGTTCGTCATGGGGGCGCTCGGCAGCTTCGGCCGGGGTGCCGGCGCAGGAGCCGGCGCCGTCGGCCCCTACCAGCCGGCGGAGTCAGCCCTCGTGACCGACACCCTCGAGGCTCGCCACCGCAACGACGCGTTCGGGCGCCTCGCCTTCGGCTCTTCCCTCGGCGCCACCGCGGGGGGCCTCCTTGCCCTGCTCGTGCCCTCGAGCCACGTCCACGGGAGCGCGGCGACGGCGGTCTTCCGGGCCGGCTTCATCGCCGTCGCCGCCGTCTCCGCCTTCGCCGGCCTGCTCGCCCTTGCTCTCGTCGAGCGTCCCTTCTGGCGCCCCGAGGCGGCCGGCTCCGGAGGGGGCGCGCCGCCAGCCACCGCGGCGCGAGGTCCGGAGCGGCCGGGGTCGGACTCCTCCACGGCCGGGGTGCCGACCCGCTCCGGCCGGAGGAGGCGGCGCCTGCTCCCTGAGAAGTCGCGCTGGCTCTTGTACCGGCTCTGGCTGACGAACGGCCTGAACGGCATGGCGATCGGCATGTTCGGGCCGTTCGTGACCTACTGGTTCTTCCGGCGCTTCGGCGCCGGCGCGAGCGAGGTGGGCATCCTGTTCGCCGTCATCAACGCCGTCACGACCGTCTCGGTCCTCTCGGCGGCGGGCCTCGCACGCCGGCTCGGGCTCGTGAGGACGGTGGCGATCGTGCGGACGATGCAGGCCGTCCTGCTCGTTCCGATGGTGCTCTCACCCTCCTTCGCACTGGCCGGGGCCATCTACTTCGTCCGGATGGTGGTCCAGCGCATCGGCCTGCCCCTTCGCCAGTCCTACACGCTCGGCCTCGCCGATCCCGAGGAGCGGGGGTCGGTCGCTGCCCTCTCGAACCTGCCGAGCCAGGTGGCGATGGCGGGGAGCCCGCTGCTCACCGGCTACCTGTTCGAGGAGGTGAGCCTCTCGCTCCCGTTCGAGATCGCCGCCGCCCTGCAGCTTGCGAACGCGGCGAGTTTCTGGGCCTTCTTCCGGCACCACCCTCCAGACGAGGAGCGCGACGAGATCGAGGTCCCGCCCCTTTCCATCCAGCCCGCCGCTGCGACCGACGCCGTCGATCCCTGAGGACCCTGCCTATGTAAGGGGTCCCGGATAGGCCGCCTCTGCCTCTGCGCTGAGGCGGCCGGTGTGGCGCCGCACCACGAGGATGCCGGCGACGACGGCGATGACCGCCGCCACGCCCAGCGCGATCGCGACGGGGCCGGAGACCTTGGTGATGGTGCTGCCCGCCGCGTAGGCGCCGAAGGCGTAGAGGGCCGCCCAGACGACCCCCCCGAGGGCGTTGTAGGGGAGGAAGCGCCGCCACGCCATCCGGTTCGTTCCGGCGAGGAAGGCGGCGTAGGTCCGCAGTATCGAGACGAAGCGCCCGAAGAACACCACCTTCGGCCCGTGGCGGTCGAAGATGAGCCGGCCGACCTTCACCTTCGTCTCGTCGAGGCGGACCTTGGGGCCGTAGCGGAGCAGGAGCCGGTAGCCGCCTTTCAACCCGATGACGTAGCCGATGTTGTCCCCGAGGATCGCCGCGACCGTGGCGACGAGAAAGACGAGGACGATCGAGAGCCGGTGCGTGCTGCCCGCGTAGGTCCCCGCCGCGATGAGGATCGTCTCGCCGGGCAGGGGGATGCCGAGGCTCTCCGCGGCGACGAGCAGGAAGACGGCGCCGTAGCCGTAGGTGGTGACGAGGTGCTCGATGCTCATGCGGGGCGGTGACGCGGTGCTCGCCGATCTCGCCTCCGTGGCACGGGAGTGAGGCTACCTGCCCGCCGGCCGGGGCTACCCTGGGAGTGCCCCGAGACAGCTGAACAAGGAGTCATATGCCCCTGGACGCCTTCGCGGCCGGGCTGGTTGCCGACGTCCGGGTGCTCTGGCCGCAGGGCCTCAACACCCGGCTCTACCTGGATGCGAACGCGCTCTCGCGACAGACGGCCTGGGCCCATTCGTTCATGCACGCGTATGCCCTCTGGCTCGGGCCGGTCGTGCTCGCCGCCCTCTTTTTCGTCGCGTACGCCGTCGCCTGGTGGCGCAGGGCCTCCCATGCGACGGCGCTCCTCGTCCTCGGCGGGGCAGGGACGGTGATCGCGCTCGGCCTCAACCAGGTCGTCGGGCATGCCGCCCGCGAGCTGCGGCCGTACGCGAGCCATCCCCATGCCCTCGTGCTCGTCGGCAAGACGAGCGACTTCTCGTTTCCATCCGACCATTCGATCGTGGCCGGCGGCCTCACGCTCGCGCTCGCGCTCGCCATGCACTACGGTCGCCGCCGTGCCGGGGGGAGGGCCGGTGACGGCGAGCACGCCGCCGTAGGCCCGAGGCCCTTCCCCGGCTCGCTCGTCGGGCTCGCGGTGATCCTCGGGCTCTTCCTCTGCTTCGCCCGCGTCTACGTGGGCGCCCACTACCCGGGTGACGTGGTCGCGGGCTACCTCCTCTCCGCTCTCGTAGCGGGCATGGCCTGCCTGCTCGTCCCGGTCGCCGACAAGGCCGTCGCGGCCCTCGACACGACGGTGCTCGGCGTGGCCTTTCGCAGGCCCGACCGGCGCCGCCCTGCCCATCAAAAAGGAGCGCTCCGGGACGTCCGTCTGACGGAGCGGTAGGGTGCCCGGGTGACTGACGGCACGACGGGAGGTGCGCACGCGAGCGCCGGCGGGCTGATCGGAGAGGCGGCGGGCCTGCTCGGGGAGATGACCGAGCTCCGTCGGGCGATCCATCGCCGTCCCGAGCTGGGGCTCGATCTGCCGACGACCCAGCAGCTCGTCCTCGAGGCCCTCGACGGCCTCGGAGCCCGCGTGGTCACCGGCTCTGCGACGACCTCGGTGATCGCCGAGATCGACGGGGGCCGGCCCGGCCCGTCGACGCTCCTCAGGGCGGACATGGACGCCCTCCCGATGCCCGAGGAGACCGGCCTGCCGTTCGCCTCGCAGGTCGAGGGTGCGATGCACGCCTGCGGGCACGACGCTCACACCGCCATGCTGCTCGGGGCCGCCAAGCTCCTCTCCCGCCACCGCGCCGAGCTGGCGGGCCGGGCAGTCCTCATGTTCCAACCGGGCGAGGAAGGCCATGCCGGCGCACGAGTGATGCTGGACGAGGGACTGCTCGACGACCACGGCCCGATCGACCGGGCGTTCGCGATCCACGTCACTCCGATGCTCCCCTCGGGGATGGTCGCGACCCGGCCCGGGCCGCTCCTTGCCTCTGCCACGGCCTTCGTCATCACGGTGACGGGCAGGGGAGGGCACGCCTCGATGCCGCACGACGCCGTCGACCCGGTCCCGGCCGCCTGCGAGATGGCGCTGTCCTTCCAGACCATGGTGACCCGGACCATCCCCGTCTTCGAGCCCGCCGTCGTCACGGTGGGCCGCGTCACGGCCGGGACGACCTCGAACGTGATCCCCGAGACGGCGGTGCTCGAGGGCACGATCCGGGCGGTGTCGGAGTCCTCCGCCGAAGCGGCGCTGGAGGGAGTGCGGCGCGTCGCGGCCGGGGTGGCGGCGGCTCACGGCTGCACCTTCTCCTACGAGCAGGTGGGAGAGGGCTACCCGGTCACGGTGAACGACCCCCGGCAGGCCGCAGGCGCGCTCGAGGCGGCACGCGCTCTCGCCGGGCCCGAGGGCGCTTTCGAGATGCCCTACCCGGTGATGGGAGCCGAGGACTGGTCGTTCGTGCTGCGCCGGGTCCCGGGCGCCATGGCCTTCCTCGGCGTGGCGCCCCCGGGCGTCGAGCGACCGGCGCCGAACCACTCGAGCAGGATGCTCCTCGACGAGGGGGCGATGGCGGTCGGGGCGGCACTCCACGCCGCCGTCGCCATGCGGCCCTCGCCGGGAGGCGACCCCGGCGCCTGAGGGGCGCCAGCGCACGGGAGGGAGAGGGACGTGGACTTCGATCTGCCCGCCCACCTCACGGCCTACCTCGCCGAGCTCGACGAGTTCATCGAGCGCGAGATCCGGCCCCTCGAGGCGGAGGGCGACAACGTGAGGTTCTTCGACCATCGCAGGGAGGACGCCCGCACCGACTGGGAGCGGGGCGGCCTCCCGAACGAGGAGTGGGAGGCGCTCCTTGCCGAGGCCCGCCGCAGGGCGGACGCGGCGGGCCACTACCGCTACCCCTTCCCGGCCCGCTACGGGGGCCGGGATGGGACCAACCTCGACATGGCGGTGATCCGGGAGCACCTCGCCTCGAAGGGGCTCGGCCTCCACTGCGACCTCCAGAACGAGTTCGCCGTCGTCGGCAACAACGTCGCCCTCCTGCTCATGATCACCTACGGGACCGAGGCGCAGAAGGCGGAGTGGGTGGAGGACCTGGCCGAGGGGCGGCGCAGTTTCTCCTTCGGCATCACCGAGCCGGCGCACGGCTCCGACGCGACCTTCATGGAGACGACCGCGCTCCGCGACGGCGACGACTGGGTCCTGAACGGCGAGAAGACCTGGAACACGGGGATCCACCGGGCCTCCCACGACCTCGTCGTCGCCCGCACGAGCGGCGCTCCCGGTGACGGGACGGGCATCACCGCCTTCCTCGTCCCGACCGACACCCCCGGCTTCGAGGTCCTCGAGTACCTGTGGACGTTCAACATGCCGACCGACCACGGGCACGTCCGCCTCGCCGACGTACGGGTCCCGGACTCGGCGGTCTTCGGCGGCGAAGGCCGCGGGCTTATGGTCGTCCAGCACTTCTTCAACGAGAACCGGATCCGCCAGGCGGCGTCGTCGCTCGGAGCGGCCCAGTACTGCATCGACCGGTCGGTCGCCTACGCGAAGGTGCGGGCCCCGTTCCAACGGCCGCTTGCCGAGAACCAGGGGATCCAGTTCCCGCTCGTGGAGCTGCAGACCCGTGCCGAGATGCTGAGGGCGCTCGTCCACAAGACGGCCTGGCTCATGGACACCTACGGCGCCTTTACCGTCTCGGACAAGGTCTCGATGTGCAACTACCAGGCGAACCGGCTCTGTTGCGAGGCGGCGGACTGGGCGATGCAGGTGCACGGGGGCCTCGGCTACTCCCGCCACCTGCCCTTCGAGCACATCTACCGCCACCACCGGCGGTACCGCATCACGGAGGGCTCGGACGAGATCCAGATGCGGCGGATCGCCGGGTACATGTTCGGCTACATGCGCCAGCGCGCCCCGAAGGGCGTGGCCGAGGGGGACTGAGCGCCCCCGGTCCGGTACCGTGCAGTGCACCGGTGTCCGCCAGCACCACGGGAGGGAGGCTCACGTGCACGACCTCGTCATCACCGGGGGCCTCGTCGTCGACGGCACGGGGGCGCCGGCGCGCGTCGCCGACGTCGTCGTCGACAATGGCAGGGTCACTGACATTGTCGATGGTCCGGGCGGCGCCCGAGGCTCCCTTGCCCGTCGCCGGGTCGCAGCCGAGGGGGCGGTGGTGACTCCCGGTTTCGTCGACGTGCACACCCACTACGACGGGCAGGCGACGTGGGACCCGTGCCTCGCCCCGTCCTCCTGGCACGGCGTCACCACGGTCGTGATGGGCAACTGCGGCGTCGGCTTCGCCCCGGTGAGGCCGGCCGATCGCGGCCGGCTCATCGAGCTCATGGAAGGGGTCGAGGACATCCCGGGCACCGCCCTTCACGAGGGCCTGTCCTGGGAGTGGGAGAGCTTCCCCGAGTACCTCGACGCCCTCGAGTCCCGGCCCCACGACGTCGACGTCGCCGCGCAGCTTCCCCACGGGGCGCTCCGCCTCTACGTGATGGGCGAGCGCGGCGCCCGTAGGGAGGCGGCCAGCCCCGAGGACGTCGCCGAGATGGCGCGCCTCGCCCGGGAGGCCGTCGAGGCAGGCGCGCTCGGCTTCACCACCTCCCGCACGCGCAACCACCGCACGAGCACGGGAGAGTTCACGCCGACGCTCACCGCGGCCGCAGGGGAGCTCGCCGGCATCGCGGCAGGGCTCGGCGAGGCGGGCGCCGGCGTCCTCCAGGCCGTGTCGGACTTCGCGGACGAGAAGGAGGAGCTCGCGTCCGTGCTCGGCATGGCGGAGGCCTCCGGCCGCCCGTTGTCGATCTCGGTGGCGCAGAGCCCGAGGCGGCCCGAGTCCTACCGGAGCCTCCTCGGCGCCATCGCGGCCGCCAACGCAGCCGGGCACACCGTCCGTGCCCAGGTGGCCGCCCGGCCGGTCGGCCTCCTCCTCGGGCTCGAGACGACGCTTCATCCGCTCGGGGCCTCGCCGACAGCTCGGCGCCTCGGCGCGGACGCCGCCTCGTTGCGCGACCCGGCGGTCCGCTCGAGGATCCTCGCCGAGGTGGCCGCCCACCCACCCACCTTCCCGTGGGAGCAGCTCTTCCAGCTCGGCGACCCGCCGGACTACGAGCCCACGCCGGAGAGCTCGATCGCAGCCAGGGCGGCACGCCGCCGTGTCGACCCGGCGGAGCTCGCACTCGACATCCTCGCCGACGGCGGCCGGGACACGTTCTTGTACCTCCCCTTCCTCAACTACGCCGGCGGAGATCTGGAGGCGGTGCGGGAGATGCTCTGCCACCCCGACGCCGTGCTCGGGCTCGGCGACGGCGGGGCGCACGTCGGGACGATCTGCGACGGCAGCTTCCCGACCACGATGCTCACCCATTGGGTGCGAGACCGCACCCGCGGCCCCCGGCTCCCGATCGAGCACGCCGTCGCCGTGCAGACCTCCCGCACGGCCGACCTGGTCGGCCTCGGCGACCGGGGACGGCTCGCGCCGGGCTACCGGGCCGACTTGAACGTGATCGACCTCGAGGCGCTCCGCCTGCGGGCACCGGTGATCAGCCACGACCTCCCGGCGAACGGCCGGCGCCTTGTGCAGCGGGCGGAGGGCTATCTCCACACCTTCGTTGCCGGCGTCGAGACCTACGCCGGGGGCGAGCACACCGGACCGCTGCCGGGAGGTCTTGTCCGGGGGCACCGTCCACGACCACGAGGAGCCACGAGATGAGCACTGCGACACCGGCCGGCCCTGCGGTCGGCTCCTTCCCCGTCATCAGCGCCGACTCGCACGTCACCGAGCCGCCCAACACCTACCTCGACCACATCGACCCGGCCTTTCGCGACCGGGCCCCGAGGATGGTGGACGGGGGCGACGGCGTCGGGGACCTGTTCGTCATCGACGGGATGCGCACCCCCGTCCCGATGGGCCTCGTCGCCGCGGCCGGCAAGCCCGCAGAGGAGATCAGGGTGATGGGGGTGCGTTTCGAGGACCTCCACCGGTCCGGCTGGGACCCGTCGGCCCGCCTTGCGGACCAGGAGCGGGACGGCGTGAGCGCCGAGGTGATCTACCCGACCGTCGGCATGCAGCTGTGCAACCACCCCGACGGCGACTACAAGAAGGCCTGCTTCGACGCCTACAACCGGTGGGTCGCCGAGTACTGTGCCGCCGCGCCGGCGAGGCTCATCGGAGCCGGGCAGACGGCGCTGCGCTCCCCGGAGGAGGGGATCGCCGACCTCGAGTCCATCAAGGCGCTCGGCCTGCGGGGGGTGATGATGCCGGGGAACCCCTCCTACGAGCAGGACTACGACCAGAAGGCGTGGGACCCGTTCTTCGAGGCGGCCGCGGAGCTCGGCCTCCCGCTCTCGTTCCACATCCTCACCTCGAGGTCCGAGAAGGTGCGGGGGCCGCGCCTCAACGGCTTCCTCTCGGTCGTTCGGGGCTGCCAGGACATCATGGGGACCCTCGTCTTCGGTGCCGTCTTCGAGCGCCACCCGGAGCTGAAGGTGGTCTGCGTCGAGGCCGACGCCGGCTGGGTGCCGCACTTCATGTACCGGATGGACCACGCGTTCAACCGTCACCGCCACTGGATGCAGCCCGATCAGGAGCTGCGGCGCCTCCCCTCGGAGTACTTCGCCGAGAACATCTACGTGACCTTCCAGGACGACTGGACCGCCTTCCGCCAGGCCGACCAGATGAACTGGCGCCGGCTCATGTGGGCGAACGACTTCCCCCACTCGGACTCGACCTGGCCGTGGAGCCGGGAGATGCTCGCCGAGCACACCGCCACGTTGAGCAGCGAGCAGCGGCGGGCCATCTTGTGCACGAACGTCGCCGAGCTCTACGGCATCGACCTCGCTGCGCTCGCGCCGGCGGCCTGAGCAGGCTCGGGGCGGCTACGAGGCCGCCGTGACGCTTCGCGTCGTCCCGAGCACCTTTCCGAAGGCGTCGGAGGCGACGGCGCTGAACTGCGTGGCCCCGTCCGCAGTGAAGGCCGCGCTCGTCTCGAAGCCGGTCCGGGGGACGAGGGCGACCTGGTTCGGGGTGCCGCCACCGGTGCTCGCCTCGACCTGCCACGCCGCCACGTCGGTCGCGCCGTTCCAGCTCATGACGGCGACGAACTGCCCCGAGGAGACGCCTCGCAGGACCGCGAGGGCCATCTCGCTCTCGGCCGAGCTGCCGTTCCAGTCGACGGCGAACCCCCGGTAGGAGGTCCAGCCGTCGGGCAGGCGGGCGTCGAGGACGAGGCTGGCCTCGAACTGGCTCGGCTCGTAGGAGAAGACGGAGAGATAGGGCGACGCACCCCATCCGATCACTGCGGTCCCGTTCGGGAGCAGCTGGGCGACCAACCCTCGCTCGCAGTTCTGG
>DATGKK010000138.1:0-9137 GCA_035294725.1 Acidimicrobiales bacterium
CGTCCTCGGGCGACGCCACACCGCCGCGCGGGTCGACAGCCTCCATGCGCCCGGCTTCGTCCGGGTTGCGCAGCAACTGCGGCCGGCGCCGCCGGTGCCGCTTGGCCTCGGCGTTGCGCATGATGGTGAACAGCCAGGCCCGGGGGTGGACGCCGTCGAATCGGTCGATCGCCCGGTAGGCGCACAGCAAGGTCTCTTGGACGAGGTCCTCGGCGTCTGCGGTGTTGCGAGTGATCGAGAACGCCACCCGGGCGAGAACCTCCAGCTCCGACAGCACGTAACGGGCGAAGGCGTCCTCGCCCTGCTGGCGCTCATCGGCCTCGTGCACGTAGGTGGAACCCCCCCACCGGACTCAGCATTCCAGGGAATGTACGCCGAGGGGAGCGGGTTCCTGGTCCGTGGTGAGCACGAGAGAGCACCGAGCCCTGCGCCGAGGGGTGGAAACCTATCTCGACGGTGAAGCCGACCCGAGTCTCGCCGTGTCAGTCCGGCGGCATCTCGCAGCGTGCTGGGCGTGCAGCGAGGACGCCGAGTGGCTCGTGTTGATCAAGGCGGCACTCGGCCGAATCGGCGAGCGTCGTCCCCGAGACCTTGGCGTTGCCCGGCTGACACGATATGCCTCGACTCTCTCGGAGAAGCGGTGACCAACCCGCCACCGGGTCCGGGCAACAGCCAGGGCGATGTTCCGGAGCGCGTCAGGGGCTCCACCCCGGCCGAAGCGCCGATCGTCGCGATGAGCGGACCGCCGACGACGCTCGACTCCCGCTTGGCAGAGGCCCCCATGGACCACGACATCGCACCCGGGAACTCGAAGCGACGGCCGCCGCCGTCGTGGTCCTCTCCGAGCGAGGCGTGTGTGTTGATCGCTCGTGGTTACACCTTCCGCACCGGCGTTGTCGTGGCGAGCGTGGTCGGCACGATCCTGTCCGGCGTGAACGACGGCAACGCCATCGCATCCGACCACTTGGGCGTATCGACGTGGGCGCGCATTGTCACCAACTACCTCGTGCCCTTCGTCGTCGCCAGCGTCGGCTACCTCGCCCCGTTCCGCCGCCGGCGCGGCACGATTCGATGATGTCCCCAGCCTCCAGCACGGCCAACCTGTGGACGTCCTATCTCGACCGGTTCCACGAGGACCACCCCGGCATCACCGAGGACGTCTTGTCGGAAGCCTGCGACGTCGACGGCACGAACCCGTATGCCTGGCTGCTCGCCGTCGCGCCTCTCACCCCCGGCATCGTGGCACTCGACCTCGCCTGTGGAACTGGCCCGCTCCAGACCACGGCTCCCCATCTCCGTTGGGTGGGCGTGGACCGATCTCCGGGCGAGCTCGCGAGAGCAGCGAAGGTGCTCCCGAGGGTGCTGGTACGAGGCAACGGACAGAGCCAGCCTTTTCGAGACGCCACCTTCGACCTCGTGGCGTGCTCCATGGCGCTCATGCTCTTCGTTCCCCTCGAGGCCGCGCTCGCGGAGATCCACCGCGTGCTCCGCGACGACGGCACACTCGTTCTCCTCCTGCCAGGGTCGGTCCCGTTGAGCACTCGAGACCGGGTCCGCTACGTGCGCCTGCTCGCGTCCCTTCGCGAGGTGCGCCCCGCGTATCCGAACAGCGTGCACCTCGGGCGTCTCCATGCTCGACTGCGGCGAGCCGGCCTCGCCGTCGTCAGCGATGAACGCCGATGCTTCCGCTATCCGATTCGGGACGAGCACCACGCCCAGCGCTTGGTGGAATCTCTCTACGTTCCGGGGCTGTCACCAGAACGCATTGAGGGCGCTGCCCGGGCCGCCAGGAGCTGGGTCGGGTCGACGATCGGCATCCCGCTGCGGCGCGTCGTATGCCGCAAACTCGTTGGGTCAGCGCGAGCACCGGCGACACGGTGATCTTCGGCCTGCATGCTCCTTGACTTCAACACGAGCTTTACCGTGTTTCGTCAGGCTCGAGGTGAGCGACGACAAACCGGCCAGCGGCGAGATCCTCGATGAAGGCGACGGAGCATGAGGCCGTGCTGGGCAGGTCGATGCCGTGGCACGGAGATGACGGTACTCTGCAGTCGCCGAGTACGATCTGCGTCCCACCTCGTCGACATCGGAGTCGCCAACGCGCTTCGTCGCGGGGTCGCTTCCTCGCCGGCCGAGCCCGGCGATGCTCGACCGGTGGCGGCGGCCGGGCGGATCGGGCTACGCCGTCCTCCCTCTGTTGGCACAGCCGTGGCAGCAAAGGGCAACCCCCTCGGCCGATGAGGCGTGATGTGTCGCGCTGGCCGAGCCGCCCGGCTGCACGCTCCTCACCGCGGATGCGAGGCTCGTGCGATCATCAGGACTCTGCCGGCCGGTCACGGTGGTCGTTGGTCGGCTTGACCGCCTCGACCAGCATGCGGCGGGCGTGGGCGACGAACCGCCCGGTGCGCTCGATCTCGTCGTGCAGGCCCCGCAGCTCATCACGGTAGCGGGAGACCGTGAAGCCCGGGACCGTCCAGGGCACCTTCCGGAGGAAGTGCACCACCGCTTCGATGTCGAAGAACACGACCTCGAGCGCTTCGTCCTCGAGGCGGGTCACCTGCAGGCCGGCCGTCTCGGCCCCCTCACGAGCGCGCCGGGCGCTCCGGCTGCTGCCGCCAGGCTGCGGACCCATGAGGCGCTCGTAGAGCTCCCTGTTGGAGCTCTCGCCGACCTGCTGGGAGAGGTAGGCGCCCCCGGGCGCAAGGACGCGTGCGATCTCGGTCCAGTCCGGGGCGACGGGGTGCCGGCTGATCGCGAGATCGAGGCTCCCGGTGGCAAACGGCAGCGGACCACCCTCCCGCGTTTGGACGACGAGGGCGCCGAACCGCTCGAGCCGGCGGGATGCGAGGGTGACGTTCGGCTCCCACGTCTCGGTCGCTGCCACCACGACCGGGAGGGACGGCGCCCGCTCTAGCGCTTGGCAGAAGACCTCGCCGCCGCCGGTCTCGAGGTCGAGGACGGAGCCCGCCGCGCCGATCGCCCGCGAGGCCAGTCCCAGGTAGCCCCACGACGGGCGTTGCTCGGTCGCCCGCCCCTCGAACCAGGAGAAGTCGAAGCCACCGAGTGGCACCCGCTCTCCCTCGGCCACGAGCTCCTCGAAGCTGCCCACCCGCGAGATGCTACGAACGGCACCACGGGCGCAGCGGTGGCTATCCTCGGGCCGCGCCAACGTGGAGACGGGATCGACGCCGGCGATCAGCCAGTGTGGCGACGCGCTCCAGCGGCGAGTGCCGTCCGCGTGGCGCCGAGTGGGGAGGGAATCGACCGACGTGTCACGGCTTCGGCCCAGGCTGCGCCACGAGCCAGCGCTCGACGGCCTGCGAGGCGTCGCCATCGCCCTCGTCCTGCTCTATCACGGCGGCATCTCGTGGGCGGGAGGCGGCTTTCTCGGGGTCGAGCTCTTCTTCGTCCTCTCGGGCTACCTCATCACGAGCCTGCTGCTGGCCGAGGCATCGAGCACAGGCAGGATCGGCTTCCGCGCGTTCTGGGGACGCCGGGCCCGGCGCCTGCTGCCGGCGCTGGCATGTGTCGTCATCGCCTGCGCCCTCTACGAGCACTTTGCCGGCCTGAACGCCGCTCCCGACTTCGGGGCTGACGCGCTCGCGACCTTGGCCTATGTGGCGAACTGGCACCAGCTCTGGGTCGGCAGCGGCTACTTCGCCCAAGTGGCGAACGTGTCGCCCCTCCAGCACACCTGGTCGCTCGCGATCGAGGAGCAGTTCTACCTCGTGTGGCCGCTCGTCGTCGTGGCCGTGCTCCGGCTCGGCCGCCGCCGTGCCGAGAACGTCGAACTGCTCGACCCGGCGGCGGAGCGCGCAAGTGACAGGGTGCCCACCTCTCGTCTCGCTGCCCTCCTCGGACTCTCCATCGCCGGCGCCCTCGCATCGGCGGCCGAGATGGCGTGGCTGTTCCATGGCGGGAGCGGGCTCAACCGGGTGTACTACGGCACGGACACCAGGGCGCAGGGCCTCCTCGCCGGGGCCGCCCTCGCGGCGGCCACGGCGCTCGCCCGGCGGCGCCAACGGCGCCCGCTGTCGAGGTCCGGGCAGTCGGTTCTCGCCGGTGCCGGTCTCGCAGGAGCAGGCGGGCTCGCCGCCGCGACGGCGTACGCGAGCGGGACCGCCGGGTGGTTGTACCAGGGAGGGTTTCTCGCCGTCGACGTCGCCGCAGTCGCCGTCATCGCCTGCGCGGCCTCCCCCGTTGCGCGCTCCCCGCTCGGTGCTCTGTTGTCCTGGAGACCGCTACGCGCGCTCGGGCTCGTCTCCTACGGGGTGTACCTCTGGCACTTTCCGCTCTTCCTCTGGCTGACGGCTGCGAGCACCGGCGTCTCCGGCGCGGCGCTCTTCGGCCTCCGCTGCGCGACGACTCTTGCCGTCGCCATCGTGTCGTACTTCGTGGTCGAGCAGCCGATCCGGACCCGTCGGGTGACGGGTCGGTCGCTCGCGGTCCTCGCGTCGAGCGGCATGGCGGCCGCGTTGGTCTCCGTGGCGCTGGCGTGGTCGGCGACCGGCGCCGAAGCCGCCTTGGCGAACCTCCCCGCGCTTGCGCGTCCCCCGGCCGTGCACGACCGCGGACCGGCCGCGGTCGGACCGGCGCCGGCCGCAGCCGTGCCCAACGGAGCCGCGAAGAGCCCGCTCAGCGGGAAGCGGAACCTCCGGGTGATGGTGATCGGCGACTCGATCGGCCTTACCCTCGGAGTGGAGCTGTCAAATGGAGAGCAGCGTTACGGCGTCTCGGTGTTCAACCGGGCGATCCTCGGCTGCGGCTTCATCGACAGCGGTGAGAGCGACGAGATGGGCACGCACTATGAAGCGCCGAACGGCAAGTGCCTCACCGCGTTCCGGCAGTGGCAGCACGACGAAGCCGCCATCCGGCCTCAGGTCGTCCTCGTGCAGATGGGCTACTGGGACGAGATGAACTGGCTGCAGGACGGCCAGGTCCGCTTCATCGGCCAGCCGACCTTCGACCGGGAGCTGCGGGGGCGGATGGACCTGCTGGTAAGGATGCTGAGCGCTCCTCGGGTGCGGATCGTCCTGCTCAGCGTCCCGTACACCCACCCGCTCCCGTGGCCCGACGGCTCCGAGCCACTCCAGGGCTCGATCCTCCGCGACCACGAGATCAATGCGATGCTGCAGTCCGTCGCGAAGAGCTTCCCGGGCCGGGTGTCCTTCTTCGACACCTCGCCCGAGGTCACGCCGGACCACCGGTTCTCGCTCTTTGTCGACGGAGCGCTCTGCCGGATGCCGGACGGCATCCACTTCGCCCTCGGCACGTCGCCGAGCCGCCTCTCGCTCACGCCCTGCATGCGCCACCTCCAGGCCGTGCTCTTCCCCTACCTGCGCACTCTCGTGAGCAGCTAGAGACGCTGGCCCGGGCGGCGTCGGCGCCCTTTGGTGAGGCGGCACCATCCCCGACCGGGTCCACGACGTAACCACCGTGCATGGACCAGCGCCGCAACTGGAGGAGCGAGGGTGGTGGCCAGCACCGCTGGTCCTCCGTGACCGGCGCCGGCGTCCTTGTCGGCGCCGGCCTCCTGGCCGCCTCCGCCGGGATCCACCTCGACCTCTACCTCACCGGGTACCGGACGATCCCGACGATCGGGTGGCTCTTCCTGCTCCAGGTGGTGGCGGGGCTTGCGCTCGCGGTCGCGCTGGCGGCGACGCTGAGCAGGCTCGCCGCTCTCGCGGGGGCCCTGTTCGCGGCGGCCACCCTCGGCGGGTACCTGCTCTCGATGTGGGTCGGGCTGTTCGGCTTCCGGGAGGTGCGCACCACCGCCGGGGAGGTGGCGGCGGGCCTCGAGATCGCAGCCCTTGCCGTCCTCGGGCTTGTGGCGACGTTCGGGCCGGCGCGGGCCACGGCCGACGGCGAGCGCCCGTTCCTCGCGACCATGGCAGGGACGGTCGTCGCGATGGTCGCCACCGCCGGCGTGCTGGTTGGCGCCGCCGAGGCGGGATCGGCGGGAGTTGCTCCGACGACGCTCGGCGCGCCTCGAGGGCACGTGCTGCTCGGGGTCCGCCGGATCGGCCATCTGCAGGTGCTCACGAACCCGCAGGGGTTCACGCTGTACTGGTTCGCTCTCGACAGCCCGTCACACTCTCGCTGTTACGGGGCGTGCGCCGCCTACTGGCCTCCGCTGCTCGGCATCCCAGTTGCCGGACCCGGTGTCCGCGGTCGCCTCGGCACGATCCGCCGGCGCGGGGGCGCGTTGCAGGCCACCTACGACGGCCACCCGCTCTACACCTATCTCGCCGACGGCGCCCCGGGGCAGGATCGCGGCAACCATGTGGTCCTGAACGGTGGCGAGTGGTACGCCGTGGTGGTCGCGTCCCGATAGATGCTGTCCGCCGACAGCGGGTGCCGATAGCCTCGGAGATGCATGGACCGCCCTGACCGGGGTCGACGCCTCGCACAGGGCCGGGACGCGGACATCTTCGAGGCCGGACCCGGCTTGGTCGCTCGGCGCGCCCGCGACGGGCGTTCCATCCGCCGAGAAGCCTTGATCATGCAGTACGTCGCAGCTGCCGGGTATCCGGTCCCGAAGGTGGCCGGGGTGAGCGACGACGGCTCGGAGATCCTGATGGAGCGGCTCGAAGGCCCGACCATGCTCGACGACCTGGCGCGCCATCCCTGGCGGTACCGGCGCCACGCGGACATGCTGGCGGAGCTCCACCGCAGCCTGCACGTGCTGCCGGCTCCCGACTGGCTCCCGCCGGCGCCGGGCTCGGTGGGAGACCGGCTCTGCCACTTCGATCTCCACCCGCTCAACGTCATCATGACGCGGCGCGGGCCTGTCCTTGTCGACTGGACGAATTCGTGCCGGGGCGCCGGCGAGGCGGACGTGGCGCTGACCTGGCTCCTCCTCGCCTGTGGCGGCGTCCCGCCAGTGGGCCGGTTGGCAGCGCTCGCAGCCGGCGTGCGCCTCCGGCTCGCCGCGCGCTTCCTCAGCCGCTTCGACCCCGCCCCAGTCAACCAGGAGCTGGAAGCGGTCGGTGCCTGGAAGTGCGCCGATCGGCACACGAGCGAGCCGGAGCGAGCTGCAATGCGGGCGCTCGTACGCGCCAACGCCGCGTAGCAGCTCCGCTGTCCTGCCCTCACGGCGGTCTCACCGAGTGCGCCGGCAGCATGGTTCGCGCCGTCAGCAGCCAATTCGAACTTTCTGACCACGCAGCGCGCGAAATGATGGCAGAATGTCTCCCAGACACGTGTGCCGGGTGCGCGGCCGCCGGGTCGTGCAGGCGTAATGCGGGGGCAAGTGGTGCGTGTCGAGGAGAGGGGCATGCTGAACGACTTGGTAAGCGTGGTGGCGGACCACGAGGCACGCAACGAGTGCCTGATCGAGATCGACGAGACCTGGGAGCTATGCCGAGACAGCATCGACGCTGCTCGAGTCGCGCTCGAGGAGAGCCTCGAGGCGGCTCGGGCGGCCTACGAGCAGGAGCAGCGCCGGATCGCTGACTCCCACGAGGGCGCGCTCGCCGAGGCGTGGGGGGCCTACAAAGGGGTGATCAACGGGCCGCCCGCGCCGAACCGGAGGGAGCTCATCTCGGAGGCGCGCGAGGCCTACAAGCGGGCGGCCGAGGAGATCCGGGCCGCGTACAGCAAGGAGATGAGCGAGGCCGGCGCGACCTACGCGAGCGCCCGCACGAGCGCCCGTGCTGCCTACAACACCGCCGTCGAGGAGGCGTTCACGCTGCACCGGGAGGCGGTGCGGGACGTGCGCGGCTTCTTCGCGGGAGAGGGCACTGCCGGCAGCGGCGCGCACGACCTTGACGGGGACGGCGACGCCGACCCGCTCGAGCTCGCCGCCGTGCTCGCGGCGCGCGAGTCCGAGCGCCAGGCCGGCGCCTCGGAGGGCGATCCCGGAGCGGAGCTCGCGAAGCTCGGCGAGGAGATGTTCCTTACCGAGTCGCCCGCATCCTGAGCGCACCGGACCAGACTCCTCTCTGCCGCAGCCGGCGCCCGTGGCGCGCTCGCCTTGAGCGCTGAGACCGCCTCGCGTCCGGGATGACGCCCGCTTCCGCCACTGCGCGCCGGCGCGATCGTTAGCCCCTACAATTGTTGCCATATGAAATCGAGAGCCGGTGCGCGCGCGGAGACCTCACCGGAGGTCGTCGACGCCGTCCTCTCGGCAAGCCGGGCCCTCGTTGCCGTCGCCGCACGCTCGCTCGCCGAGGCAGGCGAGGAGGTGACGCTCACCCAGTACCGGACCCTTGTCGTGCTCGCGTCGCGCGGCCCGCAGCACGTGGCCGACCTCGCGGCGGCCCTCGCCGTGACGCCGGCGACCGCGACGAGGATGTGCGACCGGCTCGTGCGCAAGGGGCTGATCGACCGCAGGACCGAGGAGCAGGACCGCCGGCAGGTCCAGATCGAGCTGACGAAGCGGGGCCATTCCCTCGTGGCGAGCGTGACCCGTCGGCGCCGAGCAGAGATCGCGAGGATCGTCAGCCGCATCCCGCCCGACCAGCAGCTCGTCCTCGTCGAGGCGCTCTCGCGGCTCGCCGAGTCGGCGGGCGAGGTCCGCGACGAGGACTGGGCGACGGGCTGGGACCTGTGACGGCCGACGCGGCCCGCCCGTCGGCTCGCCGGCCCGCTCGGGAGCCGGCGCCGAGCGCGGCCCGACGGGCAGCCCTCGGGGCGGGGCGGCTCCGGGCGGCAGGGTCGCGCTTTTTCGCCCAGGCGAGCTACACGAGGAAGTGGCTCGTGCTCGGGACCATCATCGGGGTGATCGCCGGGCTCGGGGCCGTCGTCTTCTACACGGCCCTCACGGAGGCGACCCACCTGCTGCTGGCGGTGATCGGGGGCTACGTCGTTCCGACTCCGGCGGGGGAGGGGCACGTGGCGGGGTCCGCCGGATTCACGAGGCCGTGGGCCATCCCGCTCGTCGTGGCGGGCGGCGGCCTGCTCTCGGGGGCGCTCGTGTTCGGGATCGCTCCTGACGCAGAGGGCCACGGGACCGATGCCGCCATCTCCGCCGTGCACGAGAACCCCCGCGGCATCCGGCTCCGCACCGTCGTCGTGAAGATCGTCGCCTCGGCGATCACGATCGGCTCGGGGGGCTCCGGGGGGCGCGAGGGCCCGACGGGCCAGATCAGCGCCGGGTTCGGATCGCTGCTCGCCCGGCTGTTCGACCTCAGCCC
>DATGKK010000139.1:0-9130 GCA_035294725.1 Acidimicrobiales bacterium
CCCCGCTCCTCGGCGAGGCGGGGGGCGTTCACGTAGGAGACCGGCTCCTCGGTCCCCGCTGCGAAGATCCCCTTCAGCACCGAGAGGGTGAGGATCCCGGTGTCCTCGGCGGCGAGAGCCCCGGCGTAGGTCACCTCGACCCCGGAAGGCAGGCCGTCGCAGAGGGCGGCGAGGCACCGCCCGAGCTGCTCGGCGAGCGGGAGGTAGGGCCGGACCGCCTCGCTCGCGCCCCGGGCGGCGAGGTTCACGGCGTAGGGGACGAAGTCACCGGCGAGGGCAAGGAGCACCTGCTCGGCGATCTGCTCGCCCGCCTTGTCCTGCGCCTCGGCCGTGCTCGCCCCGAGGTGGGGGGTCACGACGACCTGGGGGAGGGCAAACAGGGGAGAGTCGGTGCACGGCTCGCTCGCGAAGACGTCGAGGGCGGCTCCGCCGACCCGCCCGGACGAGATCGCCTCGGCGAGGGCCGCCTCGTCGAGCACGCCGCCCCGGGCGGCGTTCACGATCCGGATACCCGGCTTCGCCTTCCCGAGCAGCTCCTTGCCGACCAGTCCCGCCGTCTCGGCCGTCTTCGGGAGGTGGATCGTGAGGAAGTCCGACTCGGCGACGAGCCGGTCGAGGTCGACGAGCTCGACTCCCATCACCCGGGCCCGCTCGGGCGCGACGTAGGGGTCGTGGGCCAGCAGCCTCATCCCGAACGCGTGCGCCCGTTGGGCCACGAGGGCGCCGATGCGGCCGAGGCCGAGCACGCCGAGCGTCTTGCCGTGGAGCTCCGTCCCCTCCCACTTCGAGCGCTCCCAGCGGCCGGCGACGAGGGCGGCATGCGCCTGGGGCACGTTCCTCGCCATCGCGAGCAACAGGGCCATGGCGTGCTCGGCGGCCGAGAGGATGTTCGACTCGGGCGCGTTCACGACCATGACGCCGCGCGCCGTCGCCGCCGCGATGTCGACGTTGTCGAGGCCGACCCCGGCGCGCCCCACCACGACGAGGTCGCTCCCGGCTGCGAGCACCTCGGCAGTGACCTTGGTGGCGGAGCGGATGACGAGCGCCGCCGCTCCCGGCACGGCCTCGAGCAGCTCGTCGGGCGACAACCCGGTGCGGACGTCCACCTCGTGGCCGGCCGCCGCCATCGCCTGCAGGCCCTTGTCGGAGAGCTCCTCGGTGACGAGGATCCGTGCCATCGCCCTTACGCCTCCATCTCGCCGAACAGTTCGATGATCCGCCGCACTCCTCGATCGAGGTCCTCGTCGGACAAGGCGTAGGAGAAGCGGCCGTAGCCGGGGGCCCCGAAGGCCTCGCCCGGCACGAAGGCCACCTTCGCCTCGTCGAGGACGAGCTCTGCGAGCTCGAGCGTCGTCGCGGGCCGCCGGCCCCGCAGCTCGTGGCCGAGCACGCCGGCAAAGGAGGGGAAGGCGTAGAAGGCGCCCTCCGGGCACCGGCAGCTCACGCCCGGCGCCTCGTTCAGCAGCTCGACGATCCGCCGGCGTCGGCGGTCGAAGGCGTCGCGCATCATCGCCACGTCGGAGAGGTCGCCCGAAAGGGCGGCGAGGGCGGCGCGCTGGGCGACGTTGTTCACGTTCGAGGTCACGTGCGACTGGATGTTGGTCGCCGCCTCGATCACGTCGGGAGGACCAATCATCCAGCCGACCCGCCAGCCCGTCATGGCGTAGGTCTTCGCGACGCCGTTCACCACGATGCAGCGGTCGGCGAGCTCCGGCACCGCCACCGGCATCGAGAGGGCCGTGCAGCCGTCGTAGACGAGGTGCTCGTAGATCTCGTCGGAGAGGACCCACCATCCTCGGCTCGCCGCCAGGCTCCCCACCTCGGCCGTCAGCTCGGCGCCGGCGACGGCGCCCGACGGGTTCGACGGCGAGACCCACAAGAGGGCCTTCGCGCGCTGCGTGGCCGCCGCCTCGAGCATCTCGAGCGTCGGCTGGAAGCCGGTCGACTCGTCCACCGCGACGACGACCGGGGTGCCGCCGGCGAGGCGGATCGCCTCGGGGTAGGTCGTCCAGTAGGGCGCCACGACGAGGACCTCGTCACCGGGGTCGAGGACCGTCTCGAACGCCTGTGCCACCGCCTGCTTGCCGCCGTTGGTCACGAGCACCTGGGCCGGTGCGACCTCGAGGCCCGAGTCGCGGCGGGTCTTCGCGGCGATGGCCTCGCGAAGCTCCGGCAGCCCGGCGGTCGGGGTGTACCGGTGGTTGCGCACCTCGGCGCAGGCGGCGGCGGCGGCCTCGACGATGTGCGCCGGCGTCGGGAAGTCCGGCTCGCCCGCGCCGAATCCCACGACGTCGGCGCCCGCCGCCTTCAGCGCCTTGGCCTTGGCGTCGATGGCGAGGGTGGCAGATGCGGCGACGGCGCCGGCGCGGGCAGAGACCCGCCGGAGTGCGCGCGGGGAGTCGAGGACCATCGGTCAATGGTGGCACATGCCGCCGCACCCCCCGGAGCGGCGCCCGGCGCCGCCATCGCACCGAGAGACCGACTCCGCCAGTCCAGGGCGGTTGGAAGCGCGAGGGACCCACCCGTTACCCTCGTCGCTACGCCCGGCCGGACCCCTCGACCTGCGGTTCCGGCCTGTCCGAGCCGAAGGAGCCCGTCTCGTGCCCGACCTCCGCATCCCCGCCGAGCTGCTGCCCGCCGACGGCCGCTTCGGGTGCGGCCCGTCCCGGGTGCGCCCCGAGGCCGTGGCGGCGCTCGCCGAGGCTGCGCCGACCTACCTCGGCACGAGCCACCGCCAGGCCGGCGTCCGCGACGTCGTGGCGCGGGTGCGCCGCGGCCTCGCCGAGCTGTTCGGCCTCCCCGACGGGTACGAGGTCGCGCTCGGCAACGGGGGGACGACCGCCTTTTGGGACGCGGCCTGCTTCCGGCTCGTCGAGCGGCGAAGCCAGCACCTCAGCTTCGGCGAGTTCTCCTCGAAGTTCGCCGCCGCCGCCGCCGCCGCGCCCCACCTCGCCGAGCCCGAGGTGATCGTCTCGCAGCCCGGCACCCATCCCGAGGCCGAGCACCGCCCGCTCGGGGAGGTCGACGCCTACGCCCTCACCCACAACGAGACCTCGACGGGCGTCGCGATGGAGGTCCGCCGGCCGCGCGACGGAGCCGGCCGTCCGGCGGCCGGGCTCGTGCTCGTCGATGCCACCTCAGGGGCCGGGGGGCTTCGCGTCGACGCCCTCGAGTACGACGCGTACTACTTCGCCCCCCAGAAGTGCTTCGCCTCCGACGGCGGGCTTTGGCTCGCCGCCCTCTCGCCGGCGGCCGTGGCCCGCATCGAGGCCTCGGACCGGTGGGCGCCGCCCAGCCTCGACCTGCGGATCGCGCTCGAGAGCTCGAGGCTCGAGCAGACCTACAACACCCCGGCGCTCGCCACCCTCTTCCTCCTCGCCGAGCAGGTCGAGTGGATGAACGGCAACGGGGGCCTCGAGTTCGCCGCCGGGCGGTCGGACCGCTCGGCCGAGATCCTCTACGGCTGGGCCGAGCGCTCACCGTTCGCGAGGCCGTTCGTCGCGAAGCCCGCCGAGCGCAGCCACGTCGTCGCGACGATCGACTTCGACGAGTCGATCGACGCCCTGGCGGTCGCGAAGGTGCTGCGGGCGAACGGCATCGTCGACACCGAGCCCTACCGCAAGCTCGGCCGGAACCAGCTCCGCATCGCCATGTTCCCTGCGATCGACCCCGCCGACGTGGAGGCGCTCACCGGCTGCATCGACTGGGTCGTCGAGCGGCTCTAGCCGGCGGCCGGGCCGCCTCAGCCTCCCGAGACCTCCTCGAGGCGCTGGCGGCCGCCGGAGACGAACGGCATCATCGCCCGCAGCTCGGCCCCGACCTTCTCGATCGGGTGCTCCCGGCCCTTTGCCCGCAGCTCGTGAAAGCGAGGCCGCCCGGCCCGGTTCTCCGCCACCCACTCGGCCGCGAAGCTGCCGTCGCGAACCTCCTCGAGGATGCGGCGCATCTCCTCTCGCACGTGGTCGTCGATGATGCGGGGCCCCCGGGTGAGGTCGCCGTACTCGGCCGTGTCCGAGACCGAGAAGCGCATGCCCGAGATCCCCTGCTCGTACATGAGGTCGACGATGAGCTTCAGCTCGTGGAGGCACTCGAAGTAGGCCGACTCGGGCTGGTAGCCGGCCTC
Organism: Acidimicrobiales bacterium; assembly: GCA_035294725.1. GTDB lineage: Bacteria > Actinomycetota > Acidimicrobiia > Acidimicrobiales > Bog-793 > DATGKK01. The sequence continues at coordinate 4,124 of DATGKK010000139.1, forward strand.
GACGAGGGTCTCGAAGCCGGCGGTGACGAGCGCCGTCAGCCCCCCGCACAGCACGACCTGCTCGCCGAACAGGTCCGTCTCGGTCTCCTCCTCGAAGGTGGTCTCGAGCACCCCGGCCCGAGTGGCGCCGATCGCATGGGCGTAGCTGAGGGCGAGCGCCGCCGCCTTGCCCGACGGGTCGGCGGAGACGGCGATGAGCGACGGCACCCCTCCCCCGGCCTCGAAGGTGCGCCGGACGAGGTGGCCCGGGCCCTTCGGCGCCACCATCCCGACGTCCACGCCGTCCGGGGGCTCGATGAGCCCGTAGCGGATGTTGAAGCCGTGGGCGAAGAAGAGCGCGTCGCCCGCCACGAGGTGGGGGGCGATCTCGGCCTCGTAGACCGCCGCCTGCTCGGTGTCGGGCAGGAGCAGCATGACGAGGTCCGACTCGGCGGCGGCCTCGGCGACGCTCGTGACCCGGAGCCCCGCCGCCTCGGCCTTCGCCCGTGAGGGCGAGCCCTCGCGCAGCCCCACCCTCACGTCGACGCCCGAGTCGCGCAGGTTGAGCGCGTGGGCGTGCCCCTGCGACCCGTAGCCGATCACGGCCACCTTCCGGGCCCGGACCAGTCCCGGGTCGGCGTCCTTCTCGTAGTACAGCGTTGCCACGTCGTGCCTTCCTTCTCTCGTTGTCCTGTCCTCGCGGTTCCTGCCAAGCCTCCCCCGGGGCTCGATCTCCTCGCCTCAGCCTTCAAGCACCCGGAGGCGCCGGTCACCGCGTGAGCCGAGCGTCGGGAGGGCGATGCGGCCCGTCCGCTGCAGCTCCCGGATCCCGTAGGGCCGCATCAGCTCCTCGAAGTCGTCGAGCATGCCGGGCGACCCGGCGAGCATCACCGTGATCTCGGTCAGCGAGACGTCGAGGATCCGCCCCTCGAACACGCCGACGAGCTGGATCACCTGCGCCCGTTCGTGGGCGTCGGCCCCCACCGTCACGAGGAGCAGCTCGGCCTCGCGCGCCTCGGAGGGATGGAGCTCGGAGATCCCGACGACGTTCACGAGCTTGTCGAGCTGGGCGACGATCTGCTCGAGGGGCGCCGACTCGACGTCGACCACGATCGTGATGCGGCTGAAGCGCTCGTCGTCGGTCGGGGCGACGGCAAGGGAGAAGATGTTGTAGCCCCGCCGGGAGAACAGTCCCGCGACCCGGGCGAGCACCCCCGCCTTGTTCTCGACGAGCACCGACAGCAGGTGGTGCCGGGGGAGGTGGCGCGAGTCGCCGCCGGTCCCGCTCACCGGAGCCTCGCCCGCTCGGCCTCGAGCTTCGATCGCTGGGCTGGGTGGACGACGATGTCGTCGTTGGAGGCGCCCGCCGGCACCATCGGGAAGACCTGCTCCATCGAGTCGGTGCGGAAGTCGATCACGACAGGCCGGTCGTCCACCTGGCTCGCCTTCTCGATCGCCGGCATGACCCCCTCTGGAGTGTCGACACGGAGCCCGACACATCCCATCGCCTCTGCCCAGCCGACGTAGTCGGGCAGGTCGGGCGAGAGGTACACCTCGGAGTACCGCTCCTCGTAGAACATGTGCTGCCACTGGCGGACCATCCCGAGGTAGCCGTTGTTCAAGATGGCGATCTTGACCGGGATCCCCTCCGCCGAGGCGGTCACGAGCTCCTGGGCCGTCATCTGGAAGCAGCCGTCGCCGTCGACCGCCCAGACGGTCGCGTCGGGGCGGCCCACCTTGGCGCCGATGGCGGCCGGGACGGCGAAGCCCATCGTGCCGAGACCTCCTGAGTTCACCCACGAGTACGGTCGCTCGAAGCGCCAGAACTGCGAGGCCCACATCTGGTGCTGGCCGACTCCCGAGACGAGGATCGTGTCCTCGGGCGTGGCGTCGCGCAGGCACTCGAGCACGTACTGGGGCTTCAGCAGGCACGGCCGGCCAGGCAGGCCCGGCGCAGCGACCGCCGCCCCGGGGGCCACCTCCTCCCGGTCGTAGGTGTAGGGGAGCTCCTGCTTCCAGCGGGCGACCTCGCCGGCCCAGGCGGCGAGGCGCTCTCGCGCAAGGGGGGCACCCTCGCGAAGCGCCTCAAGGATGGCCTCGGTCGCGAGGCGGCAGTCGGCGACGATGGAGACGTCGGGCAGCCGCACCTTGCCGATCTCGGCCTTGTCGATGTCGACGTGGACGACCTTCGCCCCGGGGGCGAAGGTGGCGATCTGCCCGGTGACCCGGTCGTCGAAGCGGCTCCCGAGGGCGACGAGCAGGTCGGCCCGCTGCATCGCCGTGACGGCCGCGTAGCTGCCGTGCATCCCCGGCATCCCGAGGGAGAGCGGGTGGCTGTCGGGGAAGGCGCCCCGGGCCATGAGCGTCGTCACGACCGGGATGCCCGTCGCCTCGGCGAGCTCGCGGAGCGCCTGCGAGCCGCGGGACTTGAGCACGCCACCACCCGCGTAGATCACGGGCCGGCTCGCCTCTCGGATGAGGGCGGCCGCCGCGGCGGCCGCTGCCGGCTCGGGCTCGCGCGCGGGCCGGTAGCCCGGGAGGTCCACCGACTCGGGCCAGTACCACTCCATCGTGGCGTTCGCGACGTCCTTCGGGAGGTCGACGAGGACAGGACCGGGCCGGCCCGTCGTGGCGACGTGGAAGGCCTCGGCGATGACTCGGGGGATGTCGGCGGCGTCGGTGACGAGCCAGTTGTGCTTCGTCACCCCCATCGTGATGCCGGTGATGTCCGCCTCCTGGAAGGCGTCCGTGCCGATCGACCCCGTCGAGACCTGGCCCGAGATGCACACGAGCGGGATCGAGTCCATGTACGCGTCCGCGAGCGGGGTGACGATGTTCGTCGCGCCGGGCCCGCTCGTCACGAGGGCGACGCCAGGGCGGCCCGTGACGTGGGCATAGCCCTCCGCCATGTGGCCGGCACCCTGCTCGTGGCGGACGAGGACGTGGCGGATCGAAGAGTCGATGATCGGGTCGTAGACGGGCAGGATGGCCCCGCCGGGCAAGCCGAAGATCACCTCGACGCCTTGCATCTCGAGGCTCTTCACGAGGGCTTGCGCTCCCGTCAGCTCCATCTCTCTCGCTCCCTTCCGTCGCTTGCATGATCTCGCCGCTGCCCTTGCGGCTCTTGCCGTCCTCGTGGTGGGGTGGCCCGCCGGCGCGTCCCGGGTCTCCTCCAGTGGAAACCTCCCCCGGAAACAGAACGACCCCCCCTGTTCGGGGAGGTCGAAGGTGCGCAGACGCGAGCGGGCGTCAGCGCACTACGTAAGAAGTACGAGGATCGACGCGCGAAGAGCCCTCACGCCCGGAAGTCTGCCAGATCCGTCCCCGCCGCGACAAACCGGGCGGGCGCGCCGGCGGTCAGCCGGTGCGCCGCCGGGCGAACGCCTCCGCCACGAGCTTGCCGTTCGCCCGTCCCCCGCTGTTGCGCATCACCTGCCCGAGCAGGAAGCCCGACACCTTCTCGTCGCCGGCGAGGTACCTCCCCCACTCGGCCGGGTTCGCCTCGATGACCTCGTCGACGAGCCGGTCGAGCTCGCTCGCATCGAGGGCCTCGTAACCGAGCCGCCGGGCGATCTCGCGGGGGTCGCCGCCCTCGTCGAGCAGGGCGGCGAGGACGGCCTTCGACTGGGTGGCCGACAGGGTGCCGGCGGACTCGAGCTCGAGGAGGGACGCGAAGGAGCCGGCGTCGAGGTGCCGGGCCCTCTCCGGTCTCGCCGCCGCCTCGTTGGCGGCCCGCGCGAGAGCAAGCCGGGCATCGGCGCCCGCCTCGACGGCGTCGACGACGAGCTGGTCCAAGTCGAGCTCGATCACGGTCTGGACCTGGTCGGACACCGCACCGGCACCGCCCCCGAACAGCTCGGCGAGGCGCCGGCGGCGGTCCGCCGGCAACAGCCCCACCCCGGAGCGGGCCGCCGCGAGCAGGGGCTCGTCCGGCACGAGCGGCACGAGGTCGGGCTCCTGGAAGTAGCGGTAGTCGTCCGCCTCCTCCTTCGAGCGGAGCGGGTGGGTGACGCCCGCATCCTCGTCCCAGTGGCGGGTCTGCTGGGCCACCGTGCCCCCCTCGGCGAGGATCGCCGACTGCCGCTCGGCCTCGTGCTCGATCGCCCGCACGAGCGAGCGGAGCGAGTTCAGGTTCTTCACCTCGCAACGGGTCCCGAGCCGGGCGCTGCCGGCGGGCCGGACCGAGACGTTGGCGTCGACCCGCAGCGAGCCCTCCTCCATGCGCCCGTCGGAGGCTCCCGTCGCGACGAGGACGCCCCGGAGCTCGGTCACGTAGGCACGGGCCTGCTCGGCCGAGCCGATGTCAGGGGCCGAGACGATCTCGACGAGCGGGACGCCGGCCCGGTTGTAGTCGACGAGGGAGTGGCTCGCACCGTGGATCCGGCCTGTGCCGCCGACATGGGTCGTCTTGCCCGTGTCCTCTTCCATGTGAGCCCGCTCGATGCGCACCACCGAGCCGTCGGGGAGCTCGAGCCGGCCGTTCACGTTGACGGGCGCGTCGTACTGGCTGATCTGGTAGTCCTTCGGCATGTCGGGATAGAAGTAGTTCTTCCGGTGGAACACCGACGGCCTCACCTCGCAGCCGAGGGCGAGGCCGATCCGCATCGCGAGCTCGGCCGCGCGCCGGTTGAGCACCGGGAGCGAGCCGGGGAGGCCGAGGCAGACGGGGCAGACGTTCGTGTTCGGCTCGTCCCCGAAGGCGTTCGGGCAGCTGCAGAAGAGCTTCGTCGCTGTCGCGAGCTCACAGTGGACCTCGAGACCGACGACGATCTCGTAGTCGACCCCGCCGGCCGAGCGCACGAGCGCCCTCATCGCGTCCCGCCGCGCGCGAGCCCGCCAGGGGCGCGGGCCGCGTCGGGCGCCGCATCCTCGAGGGCGCGCGCGACCCGCAGCATCACCGCCTCGCCGAGCGCGGGCGCGAGCACCTGCACCCCGACCGGGAGGTCGTCCTCGCCGAGCGCGAAGGGCACGGACACCGCAGGGTGGCCGGCGAGGTTCGACGGGATGGTGAACAGGTCCGACAGGTAC
>DATGKK010000140.1:0-20197 GCA_035294725.1 Acidimicrobiales bacterium
CTGCAGGGGGCACTCGCCCCCCTTGTCACAGACGGGGCAGTCGAGGGGGTGATTGACGAGGAGGAACTCGAGGACACCCTCTTGGGCCTTGCGGGCGGCGTCGGACTCGGTCTCGATCTCCTGGCCCTCGGCGACCTGGACGAAGCAGGCCGGCTGGAGGCTCGGGCCGCGGGGGCTCGAAACCTCGACCAGGCACATGCGGCACATGCCGACCGGCTTCATCCGGGGGTGGTAGCAGAAGCGGGGGATGAAGAACCCGGCCCGCTCGGCGGCCTCGATGATGAGCTCGCCGGGGGACGCCGTGACGCTGCGGCCGTTGATCGTGAGGTTCACCTGCTCGGGAGGAGACAGGCTCTCGGTCGCCTCACCCATGGCGGACCTCGTCGGGCGGCATCGGGCAGCCCCCCTCCTTCACGTGGAGGAGGAACTCGTCTCGAAAGCGGTGGATGCTAGAGACTATCGAGGAGGGAATGGACGGCCCGAGGACGCAGATGGTCGTCTGCTTCGGGGGCCAGGTGAGACCCGGGGCGATGTTGTCGCAGGCGTCGAGGAGCAGGTCGAGGTCCTCCTCCCGCCCGAGGCCGTCCTCGATCCGCCGGATCACCTTGTCCACCCACCCGGCCCCCTCCCGGCACGGCGTGCACTGGCCGCAGGACTCCCGGTGGAAAAAGCGGGTGATGCGCCATGCCGCCCGCACCGCACAGGTCGTCTCGTCCATGACGACGACCGAGCCGGAGCCGAGCATGGAGCCCGCCTTGCCGACGGCGTCCTGGTCGAGGCCCATGTCGAGGTGCTCGGGGAAGAACCAGGGCGCCGAGACCCCACCTGGGATGAAGGCCTTCAGCTCCCGGCCGAGGCGGACCCCACCGCCGAGGCGCTCGTCGTAGATGAGGTCCCGGAAGGTGGTCGTCGACATCTCGAGCTCGTACCAGCCGGGCCGCTCCACGTGGCCGGAGAGGGCGAACAGACGGGTGCCCGTCGAGGAGCCCTGCCCGAGGGCGGCGAACGCCGCCCCGCCGTGGAGGATGATCCAGGGCAGGTTGGACATCGTCTCGACGTTGTTCACGACGGTCGGCTCTCCGTACAGCCCGATGGCGGCCGGGAAGTAAGGAGGCTTGATGCGAGGGAACCCCCGCTTGCCCTCGAGCGATTCGAGCAGCGCCGTCTCCTCGCCGCAGATGTAGGCGCCGGCCCCCGGGTGCACCACGAGGTCGAGAGAGAACTCCGACCCGAAGATCGACCGCCCGAGCGCTCCGTGCTCGTAGGCCTCGTTCACGGCCTGGGTGAGCCGCTCGAGGCCGAGGGCGAACTCGCCCCGGCAGAAGATGAAGGCCTGGGCCGCCCCGATCGCGTAGGCGGCGATGATGGTCCCCTCGACGATCTGGTGGGGGTCTCGCTCGATGAGGAGATGGTCCTTGAACGTGGCGGGCTCCGACTCGTCGCCGTTCACGACGAGGTAGGTCGTCGGCGCCTCCCGCAGCATCGACCACTTCCGCCCCGCCGGGAAGCCGGCACCGCCCCGGCCGAGCAGGCTGGCGGCGTTCACCTCCTCGTGGACCGCCTCCGGGGTCATCGTGAGCGCTTTGCGGAGACCCTCGTAACCGCCCGTGGCAAGGTACCGCTCGAGGGTGTGCGAGTCGGGGTGCTCGAGGCGGGCCGTGACGATGCGGGGGGCGTCGGTGAGCATCACTCCCCCTCCCCGGCACCAGCGGCGGCGGGGGGCTCCGGCGCCACCTCCTTCTCTCCGGGAGGCGGCGTCCCGGCGGCCTGCGGCTCGTTCGAGATCGTCGCCGCCACCGGCGTGGCCGCCGGCAGCCCGACGGCGCGGCTGACCCTGCTCAGCACGCCGTGGCGGGGCACGGTGTCCTCGAGGCGCCCCGCGGCGAGGTCGTCGACGAGCCGGTCGAAGGCCTCCTCGTCGAGCGGGCCGAAGAAGCGATGGTTCACCTGCACGCAGACCGCCTGGTCGCAACCGGCGAGGCACTCGGCCTCCTCGAGGGTGAACAACCCGTCCGGCGTCGTCTGCCCGACGTGGATGCCGAGGCGCTGTTTCGCATGCCCGAGGACCTCGTAGGCACCCGCCAGCATGCAGGCGATGTTCGTGCAGACGGCGACCACGTACCTGCCGACCGGCTCGGTGTGGAGCATGTCGTAGAACGAGGCCGTCCCCCGGACCTCCGCCGGCGAGACGTCGCAGAGCCGGGCGATGTCCTCCATCGCCTCCTCGGTGAGGTAGCCGTCCTGGGCCTGGGCGAGGTGGCAGAGGGGGATGAGCGCCGAGCGGGGCTGCGGGTAGACGGCGACGACGGCCTCGGCCTTCTGGCGGTTCTCCGCCGAGAGGTGCGCCATCAGCGATCCACCTCCCCCATCACCGGGTCGACCGAGGAGATGATCGCGATCGCGTCTGCGACGAGCCCCCCGTGCAGCATGGCGGGGAGGGACTGCAGGTTGACGAAGCTCGGCCCCCGGATGTGCATCCGGTGCGGCTTGTTCGTGCCGTTCGAGACGAGGTAGCAGCCGAGCTCGCCCCGGGGCGACTCGACCGCCGTGTAGACCTCGCCGGGGGGCACCTCGAAGCCCCGGGTGAAGATCTTGAAGTGGTGGATGAGCGCCTCCATCGACTCGTCGATCCGGGCCCTCGGCGGGGGTGTCACCTTCTTGTCCTGCACCCGGTAGTCCCCCGGCGGGATCCGCTCGGCGATCTGGGCGACGAGGCGCAGCGACTCCCGGATCTCGTTCAGGCGCACCGCGTAGCGGTCGAAGGTGTCGCCGACGGTGCCGACGATGACGTCGAAATCGAGCTCGTCGTAGTACATGTACGGCATCGAGCGCCGGAGGTCCCACGGGATGCCGGACGCGCGCAGGATCGGTCCCGTCGCCGACATCGCAAGAGCGAGCTCGGGGCCGATGACCCCGACGCCCTCGGTGCGCTGGCGGAAGATCGGCTGGCCGGTGAGCAGCTCGTCGTACTCGTCGAGGCGGCCGGGGAAGGTGTCGAGGATGGCCTGCACGTCGTCCTCCCAGCCATCGGGGAGGTCGGCCGCCACCCCGCCCGGGCGGATGTAGTTGTGGTTCATCCGCAGGCCGGTCACCTTCTCGAAGAGGGCGAGGATCATCTCCCGCTCCCTGAAGCCGTAGATCATCATCGACGTCGAGGCGAGGTCCATGCCGTTCGTCGCCATCCACATCGTGTGCGAGGAGATCCGGTTGAGCTCGCACATGAGCATCCGGATCCAGGTCGCCCGGGGCGGCACCTCGACACCGAGCAGCTCCTCGACCGCGAGCGAGTACACGAGCTCGTTGTGCAGCGGCGAGAGGTAGTCCATGCGGGTCACGTTCGTCGACCCCTGGATGTAGAAGAGCTCCTCGCCGGTCTTCTCCATGCCGGTGTGGAGGTACCCGATGACCGGCTTCGAGCGCAGCACCGTCTCGCCCTCGAGCTCCATCATGATCCGCAGCACCCCGTGGGTGGAGGGGTGCTGGGGACCCATGTTGATGATCATCGTCTCGTCCTCGCCGAACTCGACGTCGACGTCGCCGGGGTCGAGCACGAGCCCCTCCGGCAGGCGGAGGATCGCCCCCTCCTCCCGGGCGAGCTCGTCCGGGGTGGTCTCGGCGCGGCTGCGCAGCTCCTGGGTTCCCTCGGCCGTCTCCCTCTCGAGGATCTCGTCGAACGGGCTCCGGTCCCCGTCGGCAGCAAGGCCGCCGCCGGCGTCGCGCGTGGTCGTCTCGTCGCTCATCGGGGGCCCGGGGCCTCCTTGAACTGCACCGGGACACGCCCCGGCGAGTAGTCCTTGCGAAGCGGGTGCCCCTCCCAGTCCTCCGGCATGAGGATCCGGGTCATGTCCGGGTGCCCCTCGAAGCGGAGCCCGAACATGTCGAAGGCCTCTCGCTCCATCGCCTCGGCGCCGGGGAAGACGGGCACGATCGTCGGCAGGACCGGGTCGGACTCGGGGACCTGGACCCGGATCCCGACCCGCTCCACCCGCTCGATCGAAAGGAGGTGGACGGCGACCTCGAAGCGCTCCGGGGACACGCCTCGAGGGAGGTCCCGGCCCGGATGGTGGAGGTAGTCGACGCCGCACAGGTCGGAGCAGGTGACAAAGGAGAGGTCCCGCAGGGCCACGACCGTCTCGAGGTAGCGGTCCCGACCCGGATGCCACACGACCCGGCCCCGCACGACGGCGCGGGGCACGTCGGCAAGGGCGGGGTGGGCCTCGAGTGGCGCCGCGAGGGGCGCGCCGGCGCCCGTCACCTCGGGGTGCCCACGTGGACCGGGCGGGCCGGAGGCTGCACCCAGCCAGGGACCGTTGCGCCACCCTCGTCGAGATGGATCCCCGCCCCCTCGCCCTCCCGGCGCCGGGTGAGCTCCCCGGTGCGGATCTTCTCGTGCAGGGTGAGGATGGCGTGCATCAGCGTCTGGGGACTCGGCGGGCACCCCGGGGCGTAGACGTCGACGGGCACGATCTGGTCGACTCCCTGGACGATGGCGTAGTTGTTGAACATGCCCCCCGTGGAGGCGCACACGCCCATCGAGATGACCCACTTCGGCTCCATCATCTGGTCGTAGACCTGGCGGAGCACCGGCGCCATCTTCTGGGAGACGCGGCCGGCCACGACCATGAGGTCGGCCTGGCGGGGCGAGGCCCGGAAGACCTCCATCCCAAAGCGCGCGAGGTCGAAATCGGCCGCGCCGGCCGCCATCATCTCGATGGCGCAGCACGCGAGGCCGAAAGTGGCCGGCCAGACGCTCGAGCGGCGAGCCCACTTCACGAGCTCCTCGAGCTGGCCGGTCAAAAAGTTGTGGCTGAGGTCCTCAAGCCCCATTGCTCGCCTCCTCGCCTCCTCCGCCTCTCAGGCCGCCTCGCCGTCCGAAGCTCCGAGCCTCCGCACCGTCGAGCTGCTCGTGCGCAGGCTCTCGGAGGCGAGGGGCCGGACCCGCTTGATCGGCCCCCAGTCGAGGGCGCCGTTCGAGATCAGGTAGACGAACGAGATGAACACCGCCGCCGCGAAGACGAGGATCTCGACGAGCCCGAACGTCTTCAACTGGCCGAAGACGACGGCCCAGGGGAACAGGAAGATGATCTCGATGTCGAAGATGATGAAGATCATCGCGATCAGGTAGAAGCGAACCGGGAAGCGGCGCGCCGGCTCGTAGGTGGGGACGATCCCGCACTCGTAGGGAGCCTCCTTGGCGGCAGTGGGGCGCCTCGGCGCGAGCAGGCGGGACGCGACGAACGAGAGCGCGGCAAAGACGACGCCGAGCACGATCATCAGAAAGATGGGGAGGTAGCTGTCGAGGCTTCCCATGTCTGCGAGCGGTTCTACCACGCACCTCCGCACACGGTCACATCCGGGGCGGGCTCGGCGGCGGGGAGGTACCGGCCGGCCCACTCGCGCCCGGTGGCGGCCGGGCGCAGGCTCGTAGACTCCTGCCGTGCCCGCTCTCCAGGATTCGCCGGTGCATCCCGCGCGCCCGGCCGAGCGCAGCTGCGACGTGCTCGTCGTCGGCGCCGGGCCGGCGGGCAGCGCGGCGGCGTACTGGCTCGCCGCCCGCGGCCTCGACGTGGTCGTGCTCGAGAAGAAGCACTTCCCCCGCGAGAAGACCTGTGGCGACGGCCTCACGCCACGCTCGGTCCGCCAGCTCGCCGACATGGGCATCGAGCCCGAGATCGCCTCTGCCCACCACCGCTACGAGGGCCTCCGCTCGGTCGCGTTCGGGCGCGCCCTCGAGATGCGGTGGCCCGCCCATCCCGACTTCCCGGACTACGGCTACACGGTGACCCGCCACGACCTCGACGGCCTCGTGGCGGCCCACGCCGAGAAGGCCGGGGCGGAGCTGTGGCAGGGCGCCGAGGCGCTCGCCCCGCTCGCACCCGACGGCGGCGGGGCGCTTCGGGCCGGCGGGGCGACCGTGCTCGACCGGGACCGGGGCACGACCTCGACGGTGCGGGCCCGCTTCACGGTCGTGGCGGACGGCTCGCTCTCCCGCTTCGGGCGCGCGCTCGGTACCTCGCGGGTGCGGGAGTGGCCCCAGGGCATGGCGATCCGGGGATACTTCGCCTCGCCCCGCCACGAGGACCCGTTCATCGAGTCCCACCTCGACATCCGCGACCGGAACGGCGACGTCGTGCCGGGCTACGGCTGGATCTTCCCCCTCGGGGACGGCCGGGTGAACGTGGGCATCGGGCTCCTGTCGACCTCCGACCGGTGGAAGGGGCTCAACACGACGCGGCTCATGGAGCAGTTCGTCGAGTTCGCCCCGAGGTCGTGGTGCATCTCCCCCGCGACGGCGCTCAGCCAGCCTACGGGGGGCCGCCTCCCGATGGGCCTCGCCGTCGGCCCCCGCTCCGGGGCGGACTGGGTCGTCGCCGGCGACGCCGCCGGCTCGATCAACCCCTTCAACGGCGAGGGCATCGCCTACGGCTACGAGACGGGCCGGATCGCGGCCGAGGTGATCGCGGCGGCGGCCGCCTCGCCGGGCGAGATCGACCTCGGCGCCTACGAGCGCCGGCTCCAGGCGGAGTACGGCCGCTACTACGCGGTCGCCCGCTCGTTCGTGAAGCTGATCGCCGATCCCCGTGCCATGAGAGCCTGCATCGCCGCCGGCATGCACGTCGGGCCGCTCATGGAGTGGATGCTCGCCGTCATGGCCAACCTGACCCGGCCGGGCGTGACCGGGCCGCCCGAGGTCATCTACAGCGGCGGGGCCGCCCTCTCACGCCTGGTCGAGCGCCGCCAGAAGCGGCACGCCATCACCTGACGGCGGGCGGAGCCCGCTCAACGGGCGGCGGCGATCTCCTTCGCCGCCGCCGCGGCCGCCTCGATCGTGCGGTCGATCTCGCTCGCCCCGTGCGCGAGCGAGCAGAAGCCGACCTCGTAGGGGCTCGGCGCGAGCGCCACGTTGCGCCGCAGCATCGCCCGGAAGAACGGGCCGTACCACCCCGTGCCGGCGGAGCGGACGGCGCCGTCGTAGTCCCGGACCGGCTCGTCGCCGAAGAAGATGCCGAACAGCGTCCGCACCACCGGCACCTGGACGGCGAGCCCGGCGCTCGCAATTGCCTCCGCGAGTCCTGAGGCGAGGCGATCCACCGCCCCGGCGAGCTCGTCGTAGCGCTCGGCCGTGAGCCGGCGGAGCACGGCGAGCCCCGCCGCCGTCGCGAGCGGGTTCCCCGAGAGCGTCCCCGCCTGGTAGATCCGCCCGGAGGGGGCCAGCTGCTCCATCAGCTCCCGCCGTCCTCCTACCGCGGCGAGGGGGAGCCCGCCGCCGACGACCTTCCCGAAGGTGAGCAGGTCCGGCCGGACCCCGAACAGGCCCGCCGCGCCCGCCCGGCCGAGCCGGAAGCCGGTGATCACCTCGTCGAACACAAGGAGGGCGCCCGCGCGGTCGCAGGCGGCCCGAAGCCCTTCGAGGAAGCCCGGGGGCGGGGCGACGAGCCCCATGTTCGCTGCGACGGGCTCCACGATCACGCAGGCGACGTCGCCCTCGAGCTCGGGCACCGTGCCGTAGGGGGCGACGAGGGTATCGGCCACCGCGGAGGGCGGGACCCCGTCCGAGCCGGGGAGGCCGAGCGTGGCGACACCGCTCCCGCCGGCCGCGAGGAGGCCGTCGCTGTGGCCGTGGTAGCAGCCGGCGAACTTGACGACGCGGGCCCGCCCGGTCGCCCCCCGGGCGAGGCGGACCGCCGTCATGGTCGCCTCGGTGCCCGAGGAGACGAGGCGGACCTGCTCGAGGCCGGGCACGGCGGCGACCATCTCCTCGGCAAGCTCGACCTCGCCCGGGGTAGGGGCGCCGTAGGTCGTGCCCCGTGATGCCGCCTGCGCGACGGCGGCGACCACCTCGGGGTGGGCGTGACCGAGGATGGAGGCGCCCCAGCTCTGGACGTAGTCGAGGTAGGTGTTGCCGTCCACGTCGGTCACGTAGGCCCCGGAGGCCGAGGCGACGAAGTACGGCTCGCCCCCGACGGCGCCGAAGGCCCGCACGGGGGAGCTCACCCCTCCTGGGGTCACCCGGCGGGCCCGGGCGAACAGCGCCGCGCTGTTCGGGCCGGCCGGCTCAGGCACCGAGCAGCTCGGCCGCCCGAGCGGCGAAGTAGCTGAGCACGAACGAGGCCCCGGCTCTGCGGACCGCCGTCAGCTGCTCGATCATGACGGCATCCCCGTCGATCCAGCCGCGCTCGTGCGCGGCGGCCACCATCGCGTACTCGCCGCTCACGTGATAGGCCGCCACCGGCACCTCGACGGCGTCTCGGACCGCGGCGAGGACGTCGAGGTAGGTGACGGCCGGCTTCACCATGACGATGTCGGCGCCTTCGTCGACGTCGAGGCGTGCCTCGGCGACGGCCTCGGCGGACCGCCTCCAGTCCTGCTGGTAGGCGCGGCGGTCCCCACCCCCTGCGATACGGACGTCGACGGCGTCGCGGAAGGGTCCGTAGAGCGCCGAGGCGTACTTGGCGGAGTAGGCGAGGATGGCCGTCTCGGCGTGGCCACCGCCGTCGAGGGCGGAGCGGATCGCAGCCACCTGGCCGTCCATCATCCCGCTCGGCGCCACGACGTCCGCGCCGGCCGCGGCCTGGGCGAGGGCGACCTCCTGGTAGCGCTCGAGCGTGGCGTCGTTGTCGACGGTGCCGTCGGGGCGCAGCAGGCCGCAGTGGCCATGGTCGGTGTACTCGTCCAGGCAGAGGTCGGCCATCACGACGAGGCCGTCGCCGACGGCCGAGCGCACCTCCCGCAGCGCGACCTGGACGATCCCGTCGGGATCCGACGCTCCGGACCCCACCTCGTCCTTGCGGGCCGGGACGCCGAAGAGGATGAGGGCGGGGATGGACAGCGAGGCGAGCCGCTTCGCCTCGGCGACGAGGGATGACCGGCTGTGCTGCACGACGCCCGGCATCGAGGGGACCGGCACGGGCTCCTCGACCGCCTCCCGGACGAACAGGGGCGCCACGAGGTCGTCGGGCGACAGGCGGGTCTCCGCCACGAGGCGGCGCATCGCGTCGCTCGTGCGCAGGCGGCGCATCCGCCGCTCGGGGAAGGGCACGCCCACAGCGTAGGTATCAGGAGCGGGCGGGGCGCCCGCGCTCGTGTGCGAGCCGGACAAGGGCCTCGACGAGCCCGGCGACCGAGGCCTCGGCGGCCTCGGCGTCGACCCGCACGCCGAGCTCGCGGGCGGCGTTCGAGGTGACGGGCCCGATCGTGACCACGAGCGGCGGGAGCGCCCGGGTGCCGTAGGCGGCGACGAAGCCCTCGACGGTGGACGACGAGGAGAAGGTGACGGCGTCGGCCCCCCTGAGCGAGGCCGCGAGCTCCTCGCTCGCCGGGGGGTTCACCGTCCGGTAGGCCTCGGCGACGACCACCTCGTAGCCTCGCTCGCCGAGCCCGGCCGCGAGCTCCTCCCGCGCCCCGGCCGCCTGGGGGAGGAAGACCACCGGGCGGCGGGCGTCGGGGTCGCCGGGGGGGAAGGCGGCCGCGAGCTCCTCGGCGACGGCGGCCGGCGGCACGAGATCGGCCTCGATCCCCCGTTTGCGCAGCGCGGCGGCCGTCGCCGGCCCGATCGCCGCCACCTTCACCCCGGCGAGCTCCCGGGCGTCGTGGAGGAGCTCGAAGAGACGCTCGACGGCGTTGGCCGAGCTGAAGGCCACCCAGTCGACGCCACCCGATCGGAGGCGCTCGAGGCCCTGGCGGAGAGAGAGGCCCCCGTCCGCGGCGGGGCCGATCTCGATCGTCGGCACCTCGACCGGCTCGGCGCCGGCCGCCCTCAGCAGCGCCGCGAGCGCCGAGGCCTGTTCACGGGCCCGGGTGACGACGACCCGCCAGCCGAACAGCGGGCGGGACTCGAACCAGCCGAGCTCGAGTGCGGCGACCTCGCCCACGACGATGAGGGCCGGTGTCCCCGGCATCGTGGAACCGAGCTCTGCGAGCGTCGTGCGCCAGGTCCGCTGCCGGCTCCTCGTGCCCTGCTCGACGACCGCGACGGGCGTGGACGGCTCGCGGCCGGCGGCGAGGAGCCGCTCGGCGATCTCCCGGCGGCGGGCGACGCCCATGAGGACGACAAGGGTCCCCCCGACCCGAGAGAGCGCCTCCCAGTCGACTGAGCCCGTCTCGACCGAGCCCCCCTCGGCGGGCTCCTCGCCCGCGTCGTGGCCCGTCACCACCGTGAAGCTCGCAGCGAGGCCGCGATGGGTGAGGGGGATCCCCGCGTACGCGAGGGCGCCGTTCACCGACGAGACGCCGGGCACGACCTCGAACGGAACCCCGGCTCGCGAGAGAGCGAGGGCCTCCTCGCCGCCCCGGCCGAAGACGAACGGGTCGCCGCCCTTCAGCCGCACGACCCGCTCGTGGCGCCCGGCGAGCTCAACGAGCAGCTCGTCGATCTCGTCCTGGCGGCCCGGTCGGCCGGGACGCTTGCCCACGTCGTAGAGGACGGCTTCGGGCGGCGCAAGTGCGAGCACCCCGGCGTCCACGAGCCGATCGTGGACGATCGCGCCGGCGGAGCCGATGAGCTCGGCGGCCCGAAGCGTGAGCAGGGACGGGTCGCCGGGCCCCGCTCCGACGAGGTAGACGGTCACGGTGCCGGGCTGGCGGACACCCCGAGCAGCGCCCGCCCGCCGCACTCGTCGAGCATGCGGGCGGCGAGCTCCGCCCCAAGGCCAGCAGGGTCTCCTCCGGCTTCGCGAGCCGCGTGCTCCCGTACGAGGACGCGGCCGTCGAGGGAGGCGATGACGGCCTCGAGCCGGAGCCCGCCGTTCTCGCCCGTCGTGGCGTAGGCCCCGACCGGGAGCTCGCAGCCGCCCCCGACTGCGGCCAGCCACGCCCGCTCCGCAGCGAGCGCCCGCCGGCTCGGCGCGTGGTCGATCCTTCCCACGAGCTCGGCCGTGCCGTCGTCGCCCGGGCGAGCGCACACGGCAAGGGCGCCTTGGCCGACCTGGGGGAGCATGGCCGCCGTCGACAGCACCTCTGCGGCACGGTCCTCCCAGCCGAGGCGGCAGAGGGCGGCCATTGCCGCCACGACCGCACCCCCGGCGGGCACGGCCGAGAGCCGGGTCGCCATGTTGCCGCGCAGCTCACGGTAGGTGAGGCCGGGCCGGAGCCAGGCGAGCTGGGCGCGGCGCCGCACCGACCCCGTCGCGACGACGGCCCCGGGACCAAGCTCGGCGAGCCGCCGGCCGACGAGGACGTCGCGGGGGTCCGCCCGCTCGGGGACCGCCACGATCGGGAGCACGGCGCTCGAGGCCGGGAGGTCCTTTGCCGAGTGGACCGCCGCGTCCGCCCTCCCCTCGAGCACGGCCCGCTCCACCTCCTTCACGAACAGGCCCTGGCCCCCCACCTCGTGCAGCGGCACGTCCCGGCGGCGGTCCCCTGCGGTCTCGACGACGACGAGCTCGGTGGCGACGTCGCCGCCGGCGGCCTCGGCGATGAGGGCCGCGACCGACCGCGCCTGGGCGAGGGCGAGGGGGCTGCCTCGCGTCGCGAGGCGGACCGCGCCGGGCACGCGCACGCCGGACGGCACGGCGCCCTCAGAGGCCGAAGAGGGTGCGGAGGGCCTCGGCGAGGCGCTCTCCGCGAGGCGAGCCGGCGGCGTCCTTCACGGCAACCGTGGGGTCATGCAGCAGCTTCGCGACGATCCGGCGCGTGACGTCCTCGATGAGCTCACGGTCGGCGGGGTCGAGCTCGGCGAGCCGGCCTTCCACCCGCTCGAGCTCGCTGCGGCGGAGCTCCTCGGCGTGGTGCCGGAGCGCCGACACGATCGGGGCGGCGAGGCGCCCGGCCGCCGTCGTCCGGTAGCGCTCGAGCTCCTCGGCCAGCAGCTCCCGCACGGCCGGCACCTCTGCGGCCCGGTTCGCCATGTGCTCCTCGGCGTAGCGGCGGACGTCCTCGACGTCGAGCAGCTCGACGCCCTCGATCTCGCCGACCTCGGGGTCGACGTCACGGGGGACGGCGGCATCCACGACGACGAGGCGCCGCTCGTCGAGCCCGGGAGCGCGCCGGGCGAGGATCGGCTCGAGGCGCTCGCGCGTGAGGATCACCTCGCCGGCGGCCGTCGAGGTCAGCACCACGTCGGCCTTCTCGAGCTCCACCGGCAGCGCTGCGAGGCCGACCGCCCTGCCGGCGACGAGGTCCGCTGCCGAGCGGCCGCGCTCGAGGCCCCGGTTCGCGACGACGACCTCGCCGGTGAGGTCGCTGCGGCCGGAGAGGGCCTTCACGATCCCCGTCCCCATCTCGCCTGCCCCGATCACGAGGACCCGCTTACCCTCGAGCCCGAGCGCGTGGTCGGCGGCGAGCTCGACGACGGCATGAGCGAGCGAGGTGGTGCCGCGCTGGATCGCCGTCTCGGTCCGCACCCGCTTGCCCGCCTCGACGGCGTGCCGGAACAGCGGCACGAGCACCGGCCCGGCGGCCTGCTCGAGGCGGGCCGCCTCCCCGGCGTCGCGGACCTGGCGGAGGATCTCGCCCTCCCCGAGGACGGGCGAGTCGATCCCCGCCGCGACCTCGAACAGATGGATCACGGCCGCCTCGTCGTACCAGCAGACGCAGCCGCTGCCGAGGTCGATCGCCCCGCCGCCGGGCTCCGGGCGGCGCTCGGCGCCGGCGGGGTGGGCGAGGCGCTCCACTGCCGGCCCGAGACCGTCACCGATCCGACCCCTCATCCAGTGCTCGATCTCGGACAGCCCGTCGTGGAAACGCTCGACGACGGCGTAGATCTCGGTCCTCATACAGGTGGAGAGGACGACCGCCTCACTCACCTGCGGGCTGTCGGTGAGCTGGTGGAGCGTCTTTCCCAGGTCGCGCTCGGCGACGGCCAGCCGCTCGAACACCTCGAGCGGGGCGTCCCGCTCATTGATCCCGACGACGACGACTGGCAACTCGCGCGAACCTCTCCTCAGGCGTCCCGGGCTCGCCGCCGGAGCCGGCGCTGCCGCCGGGGGCGACGACCGAACAGCGTAGCGACGCGACCGCCGACGCTGGGCCCGGCAGCGGGTGACCGCCGGCTGGCTGCCTCACCGCCAGTGTCCGGCGAAGGGGCTCGCAGGGTCACTGGACGGCGCTCGACCCATTGCCCGAGCTGGGCGCCACGGCCGCCACGCGGGCGGCGCGTAGGGCGGCGGCCTCGCGGGTGGCGGCGGCCTCGGGGTGGGCGTGGTAGAAGGCGAGCACCTCGAGCTCTGCGGCGAAGTCGACGTGCCGCACCTGGGTCTCGGGCGGCACGACGAGGACGGCCGGCGCGAAGTTGAGGATCGCCCCGACCTTGCCGGCCACGAGCGCGTCGGCGACCTCCTGGGCCGCCGTCGCCGGCGTCGTGATCACCCCGACGGCGACACCCTCACACCTGCAGTACTCCGGCAGCTCACTCACGTGGCGGATCGTCTGGCCGCGCACCTGCTCGCCGACGGTCCCCGGGGCGTTGTCGAACAGGCCGACGAGGCGGAACCCGCCGCTCGTGAAGCCCTCGGAGCGGGCGAGGGCATGGCCGAGGTGGCCGAGCCCGACGATGACGACGGGCCGGTCCTGGTCCGTGCCGAGCTCTCGCTGGATCTGGCCGAGCAGGTAGTCGACCTCGTAGCCGGTGCCCGGCGTCCCGTAGGTGCCGAAGTGGGAGAGGTCCTTTCGCACCTTGGCCGCGTTGACGCCCGCCGCATCGGCGAGCTCGGCCGACGAGACCGTCGGCACGCCCCGGCGCGACAGCTCGAGCAGGACCCGCCGGTAGACGGGAAGCCGGGCGACCGTCGGCTCGGGAATGCGGCGACCGAAGCGCTCGGGCATGGGGAGGGATGGTAACGATCCGGTCCCGAAGCCCACAAAATGCGGACCCGGGCTCGGTCAGCCGATCACGGCGTAGGCGGCACTGCCGGCGACGAGCCTCACCCGCCGGCCGACGAGCGTCGTGCCGGCGAGGTGGGCGAGGTCCTCCTCGACGGCGTTCGCCGCCGTGCGCCGGCCGTCGTCGAGGAGGAGAACGGCCGGAGCCGAGACCGGGCTCGCGCCCCGGTAGGTGACGGTGCCCGCCACGACCGTGCCCTCGGCCTCCTCCCTGCCAGCCACCGTGACGGGAAGGGCGGTGGCCTCGA
The DNA here is from genome assembly GCA_035294725.1 of Acidimicrobiales bacterium. Lineage (GTDB taxonomy): Bacteria > Actinomycetota > Acidimicrobiia > Acidimicrobiales > Bog-793 > DATGKK01. The sequence goes on from DATGKK010000140.1 coordinate 14,067, forward strand.
TGGCCGCCTGCTCGCCGGAGGTGTCGGCGAGCCGGAACCCTTGCGGGGGCGGCGCCGCCCCGTACAGGCCGTAGGCGTGCTTCGTGAGGTACCACCCGAGCGCGCCCACGAGGCCCGTCCCCTCGCCGCGCTCGCGCAGCTCGTCGGTCATCGTGGCGATGGCGTGGGTGCAGTAGTTGTTGCCGGGGCCACCGAAGTACGGGAGCCCTCCGGTCACCGTGAGCCCGCGCCCGTCCCCCGGCGGGAGCCGAAGCGCCTCGGCGGCGACCTCGACCGCAGCGGGGAAGCACGAGTACAGGTCGAACAAGGACACCTCCTCGGAGCCCACTCCGGCCGCCGCCAACGCGGCGCCGGCGGCGGCCGCAAGGGCGGGCGAGGCGGCAAGGTCGGGCCGGGCCACGGGCTCCCACACGTCGTCGCAGGACGCGCCGGACCAGACGAAGACGGCCCGGTCGGCCACTTTGGCCTCCCGGGCGGCGGCGAGGGAGCAGACAAGGAGGGCCGCTGCCTGGTCCGACCCCAGAAAGGCGCACATGCGCTTGGTGTACGGATCGCTCACGAGGCGGTTCTCCTCGGTCGGCTCGGCGATCTCGGCGGCGCTGCGCACCTCGCGGAACCAGGCCTGGGGGTGGCGGGCGGCCACCTCGGTGAAGGGCGCGAACAGCTCGGCGAGGGCGAGACGGTGCTCGGCTGGCGCGCGGCCGAGGCGGGCCGCGATCGCGCTCTCGATCATGGCGTAGACGTGGACCGGCGCACCGAGCCCGGCCGCCCGCTCGACGTCGCCCACCCCGATCCTGCGGCTCCCGTAGAGAGAGTCGGCCGGCCCGAGCGTCGCCGGAGGCGGAGCCGTCTCGCCCAGCCGGGCGGAGCGCAGCGCCTCGCCGCCGGCGACGAGCGTCGCCGAGAGCTGCCCGGCTGCGATCTCGGCCGCCGCCCGGGTCACGAGCGACTGCGGGCTGTCACCGCCGATGGTCGAGACCTCGCACGAGCTCGGCTCGATCCCGAGCCGAGCCGCGACCGCCGAGGCGAGTGCCGGCCCGGCCGGGCTGAGCACCCCGACGACGCTCACCCGCTGCACGGCCGCGCGAAGAAGCGGCGCCCCGGCGAGCGCCTCCTCAGCGGCGCGGACGATCAGCTCGAGGACGTCAAGCGGCTCGCCCCGCTCGCAGACCTGCCCCGCCGCCACGACGACGGGCGTCCTGTCAGGACTGGTCGACGTCACAGCGGGCCCGACCATAGGCGCTGCGCAGGCTGGCTGCACTCTTGTCGGAGCACGCGTGCGACAAGCGCTCCCACGCCGGGCAGGGCGACGGGCCGCTCGTGGCGGCGGGGAGATGACAGTGAGCCTGCCGGTAGAGCGCCTCGATCACCGTGAGGCGCCGGCCCCGGCCAGCCGCGGTGACGGCACGTCGACGCCGGTCAGATGTCACGAGGGGCTCGCTCCGCGACCGGTCCACCCGAGTCGCGTGACGGTGTGTGGCGGCACCACGCCGCCGAGGGCTCGCGGCTCGCAGCAGCTCGTGATCCGGTGGCGGGCAGGAGCGAGGCGGCGCCCTCCAGAGGGGCTGCCGAGAGCGGCCCCCCGGCCGGGGCCCGCGCCGGGTCGGTGCCTCAGCTTCCCGGGAGCGTCGCCGCCGGGCGGTGGCCCGAGCGGGCCTCCTCACGTGTCTGGCGGACGAGCGTCGTGAGCCCCACGCCCATGACCGAGACGATCACGAGCACGAGCGAGAGCCCGAGGTGGTCAAGGTTGTGGACGTGGATGCCGGTCGCGAAGGAGGCCGAGGCTGCCGCCGGCCAGAGCAGGCCGAGCCCGCCCCCCACCATGAACGCGACCCCGCCCCAGGTCAAGGTGTTGCCGGCGGTGCGCAGCGCGATGCGACGGATCGCCTCGGGATCGAGTCCCCGCCGGGCGGCGACGAGGCCGAACAGCCCGCCCCCGACGATCTGGATCGCCGTCGTGCCGAGGCCGAAGACCGCCCCCGGCACCCAGCCCCAGGCTGCGCTGTGCTCTGCCGGGGCGAGCACGGTGTAGATGATCACGGCGAAGGCTCCAAAGCCCCAGCCGGCGACGAAGCCGTGCACGGCCGGCATCCACCAGCGCGGGTCGCTGAGGACGGTCTCGCCCTTGCGCTCGCTGTCGCTCGATGAGTGGCTCGCGAGCCGGGGCAGGTGGAGGTGGAGCGTGCGGCGCCGCCGCACGATCACGACGCCCGCCGCCAGCATCAGGCCGCCCACCACGACGTAGACGACGTAGTCGACCGAGGCGAAGGTGAAGACATGTGCGAGGCCGAGGTAGGCGAGCTCGCTCGCGAGCGCCCGCTGCGCCGTGAAGGCGAGGGAGAAGACAAGGCCGGTCCGCAGCCCCCGGCGGGTCGAGTACCCCCCGACGGCGTAGCTGAACGTGATGGGCCACGTGTGCTCGTCCGGCGTGATGCCGTGGATCAGCCCGAGCAGGAACGCCGTCACGACGATGGCGAAGCCGGCGACATGGCTCGGGTTCCAGAGGTTGATGGTGCCGACGAGCTGGCTCACCGGTCACCCCCCGGTCTCATCGCCGGCGCGGAGCCCGCACAGGCGGCGCAGGTGCCCGAGAGCACCATCCAGTGGTCCTGGACCGTGAAGCCCGACGTGACGAGGATCTCGTCCACGAGGGAGGCGACCGCCGAGCAGGCGACCGCCTCGATCCGGCCGCAGGACTCGCAGACGAGGTGCTCGTGATGGTCGCCGGCCAGCTCGTAGTGGCCGCGCCGGGTGTCGATCGGCACCTTGGCCAGCTGGCCCTCGCTCTCGAGGCGGGTGACGGCCCGGAAGACCGACGACAGATCCGGGGAGAGGCCCCTTTGTGCCATGGCCTCCTGGAGGTCCTCGATGGTCCAGCAGTGCTGGTCGCTGTCGCGAAGGAGCTCGATCACCTGTGCCGAGATGACGCCACGACGTCCCATGGGCACGAGCATAGCCGATAACGCACACCGTTTGCACAATCAATGTGCAGAACGGGTCGCAGCGGCTCGTGCCCCGCGCTCAGCCGACGGCTCGGCGCAGCACCTTGCCGGCGAGCCCGCGGGGGAGCTCCCGGACGAAGGTCACCTCCGAAGGGCACTTGTACCGGGCGAGGTGCCGGGCGCACTCGGCCTGGAGCTGCGCGGCCGTGAGGGCAGGCTCCCGCTGGTCCTCCGGCCACAGTGCGGGCTCGGGCACGACGAAGGCGCGCACCGACTCGCCCTCCTCGTGGTCGGGCACCCCGACGACGACGGCGTCGGCGACCTCGGGGAGCTGCACGAGCACGTGCTCGACCTCGGCGGGGTAGACGTTGAAGCCCGAGACGATGATGAGGTCCTTTTGCCGGTCGACGATGCGCAGGTCGCCGTCCTCGGAGACTACGCCGACGTCGCCGGTATGCAGCCAGCCGGCCCGGTCGAGCGCGGCGGCGCTCGCGGCGGCGTCCTCGAAGTAGCCGGCGAAGACGTTCGGTCCCCGCACGAGGATCTCGCCGGGATCACCCGGCTCGACCTCCTCGCCGTCGGCGTCGACCACGCGCAGCTCGACGCCGGGCAGCGGGACGCCGACCGAGGACGGGTCGCAGGCCGTGGAGAGGTCGGGGAAGGTCACCGTGGGCGACGCCTCGGTGAGCCCGTAGCCCTGGCGGATCGGGACCCCGAAGCGCTCCTCGAAGCGAGCGGCGATCTCGGCGTCGAGCGGCGCCGCTCCCGAGCAGGCGAGCCGGACGCTCGCGAGCTCCCGGCCCGTGGCGCCGGGCAGGTCGGCGAGCGCCGCGAAGAGCTGCGGCACGCCGGCGAGGATCGTGACCCGCTCGGTGGCGATGGTCTCGAGGGCGCCGGCGGGGTCGAACCGCTCGACGAGCACGAGCCGGCCGCCGGCGTACAGCTGCACGCCGAGGATGGCGTTCAACCCGAGCACGTGGAAGGCCGGCACGGCGAGGAGGCCGACGTCCTCGGAGGTGGCGGCGAGCCCGACCCGCAGCTCGACCTGCTCGATGTTGGCGAGCAGGCTGCCATGGGTGAGGATGGCCGCCCTCGGCGACCCGGCGGTGCCCGAGGTGAACAGCAAGGCGGCCGGGTCGTCGGGCTCGCGGTCGACGATCGGGGCGAGGGCACCGCCAGCGGCGGGGAGGCCGGCCGCAACGGCGCCGACGTCCACCACCTCGTGCTCGAGGCTGCGCAGCTCGTCGACGACGGCGTCCGGCGCTGCGGCGCCGAGGCCGCCCGTGTTGGCGACGAGGACGGCGGCCTCCCTCACGGTCCGCAGCTCGCGGTCGAGCTCTGCGGCAGGGCTGTGCGGGTTGAGCGGCACCGCGACGGCTCCGATCCCCAGCACGGCGAGGTAAGCGATCGGGAACTCCGGCGTGTTGCCGAGGAGGAGGGCCACCCTCTCTCCCGGCGCGACGCCGCGTGCGGTGAGCCCGGCCCTCAGCTCGGCGCACCTGGAGCGGAGATCCCCGTAGGTGAGATCCTCTCCCTGGAAGCGGAGCGCGACCGCGCCGGGGTCGTGGGGCTCGATGATCTCGGCAAGGTTCACGGCGGCTGCGATCCTCCAACAGCGCGGCAGGCCCGACGGGTGCCTGCCCCCGTCGGGCCGTCACCCTACACAGCCCGTGGCGATGCCGTCCCCGTTGGCGCCTCCCAGCACCCCGGGGCGCGCTGTGCTGCGTGGCCGGCCCGGGTCAGCCGGCCTGCGTGAACCCCTCCGAGAGGTACCGGTTGACGTCCTCTTCGCGGAGCCGGTAGGACTTCCCGACCCGGACGGCCGGCAGCTGGCCGGAGCTGATCAGGCGGTAGACGGTCATGTTGGAGACCCGCAGCACGCGGGCCACCTCGGCGACTGTGTAGAACTTGGCCTTGGAGTAGTCGACGCTCGTCAGATCTATCACCCCTCTCCGCCAGCAAAAATGTTACGCCAATGTTGCTGGAGTGAAAAGTGGGGCCTGCCACGACGAGCTGGTGCGGCCGCACCGAGGGCGTCCGGAGCCAGGTCGTGGCCCGGGGGAGGGGCGAGGCGGGCGCCCTCGCCAGCCTCAGTGAGCGGAGGTGCCGAGCTCTCGCGCCCGGTTCGCCGCCGCGGCCACGGCCTCGATCACGGCCGAGCGGAACCCGTGCCGCTCGAGCTCCCTCATCCCAGCCGCCGTCGTGCCGCCCGGTGAGGTGACCCTCGCCCGCAGCTCGATGGCGGGATCGCCGAGCTCGGTCAGCATGCGGGCGGTCCCGAGCAGCGTGTGGACCGTGAGGAGCCGGCTCACCTCCCGATCGAGACCCTCGCCGACCCCGGCGTCCACCATCGCCTCCACGAGCGTGAGCACGTAGGCGGGACCCGAGCCCGAGAGCCCGGTCACGGCGTCGAGGAGGTGCTCGGGCATCCGTGCGACGACGCCGAAGGCCGAGAGCACGCCTTCTGCCCAGGCGAAGTCGTCCTCGCTCGCCGACGCAGTGCCGGCCAGCCCCGAGGCCCCGGCACCGATCACGGCGGGCAGGTTGGGCATGGCCCTCAGCACCACGGTCGATGGGCCGAGGTGCTCCTCGAGGGTGGCGATCCGGACTCCGGCGACGATCGACATGACCCTTGCGATGCCGAGCCGGGAAAGTGCCGCACAGGCCTCGGGCGCATCGGCCGGCTTCACCGCGAGCACTGCGGACGCGGCCGGGACGGGGGCCTCGACCACCTCGACCTCCGGGAAATGCTCCTCGAGCTCCCGGCGGGTCTCGCCGTAGCGCTCGGCGACGGCGAGGTCGGACGGCCGGATCCATCCTGAGCGGAGCAGTCCGCTCGCGAGCGAGCGGCCCATCCGGCCGCCCCCGACGATGACGAGGCGCCTCATCGCCTCAGCACTCGACGAGATCCCGGCAGCGAAGGTCCGAGTAGAGCCGGGAGAGGGTCGCCGCGGCGGTCGCCCAGGTGTACCCGGCGGCCATCTCCGCTCCGGCCCTGCCGAGCCGGGCCCGGAGCCCGTCGTCGGCGACGATCTCGGCGACCCGCTCCGCGGCGGCGGCCGCGTCGCCCGGCTCGACGAGGAAGCCGGTCTCGCCGTCGACGACGAGGGTCGTGAGGCCGCCGACGGCAGCTGCGACGACGGGGATGCCGCACGCGGCCGCCTCGAGCGCGACGAGCCCGAAGGACTC
>DATGKK010000141.1:0-20303 GCA_035294725.1 Acidimicrobiales bacterium
GGGCGACGAGGAGGCCCGCCAGAAGGTGGTGGACCTCCTCGAGACGATGGACGCTGACGACCCACGGCGCCAGCAGTACCGCAAGGCGCTCGCGGCCAAGCTGTTCTGAACCCGGTGGGCGACCCGCAGCGCAGCCTCGCCCGCGCTCGGGCTGGCGGTCCCCGGTTAGCCGGAGCTGCCTGGATGGAAAGGGCGACGCTCACCGCCACGCCGGGAGAGCTCGCACCCCTGCTCCGCCTCGGCGAGCGCGTCGTCGAGGTCTCGACCCGCGCCCTTGTCATGGGGATCGCCAACCGCACCCCTGACTCGTTCTTCGACAAGGGATCGTACTTCGCCTTCGACCGCTTCCTCGCCCACTGCGAGCGGCTCGTCGCCGACGGAGCCGACCTGCTCGACATCGGCGGCGTCAAGGCGGGCGCCGGGCCGGAGGTGAGCGAGGAGGAGGAGCTCGATCGCGTGATCCCGGCGGTGGCGGCCGTCCGCGAGCGCTTCGAGGTCGCGATCTCCGTCGACACCTGGCGGGCCGGCGTGGCCCGGGCCGCCTTCGAGGCCGGCGCGGTCGTGGGCAACGACATCTCCGGCTTCGCCGACCCGGACTACCTTCGTGCCGCCGCGGACCACGGCGCGGCCGTCGTGGCGACGCACATCCGCCTGCGCCCCCGGGTCCCCGACCTCGACCCCCGCTACGACGACGTCGTCGAGGCGGTGGCGGCGCGCCTCGTCGAGCTCGCCGGCGCCGCCCGGCTCGCCGGCATCGGCCCGGAGCAGGTCATCGTCGACGCCGGCCTCGACCTCGGCAAGACGACGGTGCAGTCGCTCGCCCTCCTCGCCGCCTCGCCCCGCCTGGCGAGGCTCGGCTACCCGCTGCTCCTCTCGGCCTCCAACAAGACCTTCCTCGGCGAGGCACTCGGCCTCGCCGTCGGCGAGCGGGGCGCGGCCTCGCTCGCGGCGGCCGCGACCGGGATCGCCGGCGGCTGCCGTGTCCTCAGGGTGCACGACGTGGCCGGCACGGTGCGGGTGCGAGACGTCCTCCACGCCATCCTGGCCGAGAGGCAGCCGGCACCGTGACCGCCTACCTCATCACCGGCGCCGACCCGTCCCTTGCCTCGCGCGCCCTCACCGACCTCCTCGCCGAGCTGACGGGCGGGCCCGGCGCCATGGTCGAGGTGGAGGAGCACGAACCGGCGGAGGACTCCGAGGATGGTGTGTCAAAGGGCCGGCACGACGTCTCGTCGATCCTCACGGCGCTCTCGACGCCGCCGTGGCTGAGCGAGCACCGGATCGTCGTCGTCCGCGAGGCCGGCTCCCTCACCGCCGGCCAGGCGGCCGAGATCGCACAGCTCGTCGCGGCGCCCCCGGTCCCGAACGTCCTCGTGCTCGTGGCGGTCGGCAAGGCAGTGCCCGCCTCCCTCGCCAAGGCGGTGGGCTCCTCGGGCGGGCGCGTCATCGAGACGGACCCCGGACCGAGCAGCCGCGCCCGCTCCGACTGGCTCGACGCCCAGCTGCGGCGCTCCCACGTCCACCTCGACGCCGGCGCTCGCCGCCTCCTCGCCGACCACGTCGGAGAGGAGGCCGCCGCCGTCGACCCGATCCTCGACCTCCTCGCCGCCACCTACGGGGAGCAAGCCCGCGTCGGAGCCGAGGAGCTGCGACCCCTCCTTGGGGAGGAGGGCGGGGCGCCGCCGTGGGCCCTCACGGACGCGATCGACCGTGGCGACCTCGAGGAAGCGGTCCGCACCCTCCACCGGATGCTCGGCGGCGGCGGCCGCCACCCGCTCCAGGTCCTCGCCATCTTGCACCGGCACGTCTCGGGCCTGCTCCGGCTCGACGGGGCGGACGACGTGCGGAGCGCCGACGATGCGGCCGCGCTGCTCAAGATGAGCGCCTTCCCGGCCCGCAAGCTGCTCGAGCAGAGCCGGCGCCTCGGCCACGAGCGCATCGTGCGTGCCGTCGAGGTGGTGGCCGGCGCCGATGCCGACCTTCGCGGGCGGCTGTCCTGGCCCGACGAGCTGGTGATGGAGGTCGCCGTGGCTCGCCTCGCCCAGCTCGCGAGCCCCCGGGGGACGGCGAGCGCCGACCGGACCCACCCCCGCCGCCGGAGCGGGCAGGGCGGAGGTGCCCCGTGACGGCCGCCGCCGGGCAGGGCGCTTCGCCCGGGGAGCCAGCGGCCGCCGAGATCCGCGAGCTCGTCGACGTCGCGGCCGGGCTCGCACGGGAGGCCGGCGCGCTGCTGCTCGGCTACTACGAGGGCGCGGCACCGAGAGCGGGCCTCGCGGAGACGATCCGCTCGAAGAGCACCCGCACCGACCTCGTGACCGCGGCGGACCGCGCGAGCGAGCTGCTCATCCTCTCGCGCCTGTCGCAGCTCCGCCCCGGCGACGCCGTCCTCGCCGAGGAAGGCGGCGGCAGGACGGGGCGGACGGGGCTCACCTGGGTCGTCGACCCCCTCGACGGCACGATCAACTTCATCTACGGCTTCCCCGCCTTTGCCGTCTCCATCGGTTGCGAGCGCGAGGGGATGCGGCTCGCCGGGGCGGTCTTCGACCCAGTCCGGGGTGAGCTGTTCACGGCGGGACGGGGACTTGGCGCCCGCCTCGGGGACCTTCCCCTCGCCGTCGGGGATGGGCCCCCGCTCGCCGAGGCACTCGTCTCGACCGGCTTCGGCTACGCGGCCGAGCGGCGGGGAGCCCAGGCGCGGGTGCTCCAGTCCGTGTTGCCGAGGGTGCGTGACATCCGCCGGGCCGGCGCAGCCGCGCTCGACCTCTGCTGGGTCGCGGCGGGCCGCGTCGACGCCTTTTACGAGGCCGGCCTCGCACCCTGGGACCTGTCGGCTGGAGCCCTCGTCGTGAGCGAGGCCGGCGGCGCCGTCGAGCGGCTCGCCGGAGTCGTCCCTTCAGCCGAGACCGTCGTCGCCGGGCCGCCACGGCTCGCCCGCGAGCTGGCACGCCTCCTCGAGGGCGCGAGCGCCGCCCACGGGGAGGCCGAGGCGGCTTCCCCGACCCGATCGTGACCAGCCCGCCAGCCCTCGCGGTCCGCTTTCGCCGGGAGGAGGACCTGCCGGTGCTGGTCGAGGTGCTGGGCCGGGTGACCAAGCGGCACCGCTACCCCGTGACTCCGCCGCCGGACCCGGTGGCATGGCTCACCGGATCAAGGACGCGCTCGTCGTTCGTCGCGACCCTCGGAGGCCGGGTCGTCGGGCAGGTCTCCCGTGCCGTCGCCGAGGGCGACCTGGCGCTCGAGGTCTGGACCTGTGCCCTCGGGTGCACGCCGGCGGAGCTCGCCGTCGTGAAGCGGCTCTTCGTCGACCCCGAGGCCGGGGGGCTCGGCGCCGGCCGGCTGCTCCTCCAAGCCGTCGTGGCCGACGCGCATGCTCTCGGCCTCACCCCGGTCCTCGACGTCGACGCCGCGAGCGAGCGCGCCCGGCGCATGTACGAGCTGGCCGGCTTCCGGCTCGTCGGCGAGCTCGAGCTGACCTGGGCCGGCCTCGACGGGTCGCTCGCGGTCGCCTGCTATGCCGGGCCGCCTCCGCCGGGCTCGCCGGCACCGGCCGCAGGGTAGGGTCTCCCGGGATGGAGTTCGAGGTCGTCGTCGAGATCCCGAAGGGTCAGCGCAACAAGTACGAGATGGACCACGCCTCGGGGCGGATCTACCTCGACCGCATGCTGTTCACCTCGACGAGGTACCCGGCCGACTACGGCTTCGTCGACGGCACCCTCGGTCTCGACGGCGATCCGCTCGATGCCCTCGTGCTCGTCGAGGAGCCGACCTTCCCCGGCTGCGTCATTCGCGCCCGGGCGATCGGCATGTTCCGCATGACCGACGAGAAGGGCCCGGACGACAAGGTGATCGCCGTCCCGTCTGGTGATCCCCGCCTCGAGCACCTCCAGGACCTGCGGCACCTCCCCGAGTTCGAGCGGCTCGAGATCCAGCACTTCTTCGAGGTCTACAAGGACCTCGAGCCCGGGAAGTCCGTGGAGGGCGCCACCTGGGCACCACGGGACGACGCCGAGGCCGAGATCGAGCGATCCCGGGAGCGCCATGCCGCCCACCATGCCGAGATGGGCGGCGAGGCGGCCGGCCACGGCCACGCCGATCCGGACTGACGGGTCCTCTCAGGGCAGCTGCAGCAGCGGCGCCGCGTGCAGGCTCACGTGCCAGGCCCGCTCCATCGGGGCGAGCAGGGCGCTCGCGAGCAGGTCGTAGCCGCTCGGCGCGAGGTGCACCCCGTCTGAGTACCGGATCTGCAGCACGTTGCCCCCAATCCGCTTGTACTGCACGAAGCTCCCGTGCGGCCCAGCGAGGACCGACCACGACGAGTAGTAGGTGACGCCCGAGATCGAGCTCGCCTCCTGCTGCGCCATCGCGTTGACCTTGATCGCGAAGGCCGAGTTGACCGCCGTGCCGGCGAGCGGGGGGAGGCCCACCCACAACACGTGGGCGCCCGCGTCCACCGCCTCTTGCATCACGAGGCGGATCCTCGCCCGGTAGAGGCGGTCCCACTCGGCCGTGCCGGGCTCCACCGCGGCCCCGCTCGCGCTCAGCATGGCCTGGTCGTCGTTGGCGCCCATCATGACGACGACCGCCTCCGGGTGGTAGGTCCTCAGGTAGCTCGCGAGGTGCGCCGGCCAGTTGAAGTAGTCGGGCCGGGCGAGACCCGTGTCGATCACACCCTTTTGCAGGAGCCGGACGTAGGGGTCGTTCACGAAGACGTCGCCGAGGCCGAGCCCGAGGTCGACGCCGATCGAGTCGCCGATGTCGAGCAACACGAGCGGGTGGGACCGGGTTGGCGGTGGGATCGGCGGAGGCCAGGTGCTCGTGAGCGAGCCCGGACCCGAAGCGCCGACGAGGCTCGTGTGGGGGCGGGGGGCCATGCCGAAGCCGTCCACGTCACCGAGGCTTCGGCTCGCGGCGCCGGCGGGCGGCACGAGAGGTGGAGGGGCGGAGGAATTGTTGTCCCGCCCGAGCGCCGAGTCCGCAGCATTGACCGGTCCCGAGAGGCCGAGGGCGTTCGCCACCGCCGCGATCGGGCGCAGGATCGACATCGAGACGCTGCGGCGCGTCCCGACCGGCGAGGTGAGCGCGTTGTGGTAGAGCTGGTTCGCGTCGAACAGGGTCCAGATCGCGAAGCAGAGCAGCCCGACCGCGAGGGCTCTGCCGGCCGAGGTCATGCGGCCGCTCGACGGGCGCGAGAGGCTCCGGTCGACCCTCGGTGCCATCTTGCCCACCCGGGCCGTCATGACCCGGCCGCCCCGCACCTGCCGGTCGATCGTCTCGACCGAGTTCGCCACGACGTCGTCGCTGGCGTCCGGCCCGGCGCGGCGCGTGCCGCGCACCGTTTCGCGTCCCTCGCCCCGGCGCCCACCGCCCCGGCGCTCGCCGGTGCTCTCGACCGAGCCGGGAGCGGGCCGGCCCGCCTGCGCCGGCCCGGCGAGCGGCCTCGGCCGAGCACGCGAGCCGGCGCGGCCGGCCGACCTCGTCTCGCCCGGCGGCGGGGCCGGTGCCCGCCTCCCGGCGCTTGCCGCCCCGGCTCCAGACGACGGCCGCGGGAGGCGGGGCTCGCCCTCGCCCGGCTTCGGCCGGGCGAGACGGCCGTCGCCGGCTCGCTCGCCCTTTGACCGGCCCGCCTGGGCGGCGCCGGTGCGCGGGGCGCGCCCAGGCGCCGGTCCCGGGTCGCGACCAGGACGCCGCGGCGGCTTGGCACCGTCGGCGGGGCGGGCCGGCCCGGCCGGGGTCGAGCGGGCCGTCCCTGCAGCTCCGGCCGGCACCTCCGGCTCCTCGGGCCCCGGCGCGGCGGTCCCCTCGGGGCTCTCGCGAACGATCCGCACGTGGCGGGGCTCGCTCGTTCGTCTCGGAGGCTTTCGCGCGCTCATCAGAAGCGGAAGTAGATGAAGGGGGCGACGCCTGGCGGGCCGAGCGTCGTGATGACGAGCAGGATGGTGGCGAGCGAGGCGCCCTGGAGCAGGAGGCCCCAGCGTGCGAACACCTGCTGGCAGCGGACGGCGAAGCCCTGCGGCACGTACTGGGTACCGATCCCGACGGCGATGGTGAGCAGCACCGGGAAGGTGACGAGGGGCGACGGCATGCTCCAGCCCGTCACGAGCCGGGTGAGCATGTCGTAGGCGTTCGTGAAGCCCGTGGCACGGAAGAACACCCAGCCGAGGCAGACGTACTGGAAGGTGGCGAAGCGCTGCCAGGCCACCCAGCCCCTGCCCTCACGGATCGCCGGGAGCCCGGCCGCGACCCGGCGCCGGCGTCGCCAGTGACCCACGCACTGCCCGACGCCGTGCAGCGCCCCCCAGGCGACGAACGTCCACGCCGCCCCGTGCCACAGCCCTCCCAGCACCATCGTGATCATGAGGTTGCGGTAGAGCATGGTGTCGCCGCCCTGGTTCCCCCCGAGCGGGATGTACAGGTAGTCGCGCAACCAGAACGAGAGCGTCATGTTCCAGCGGCGCCAGAAGTCCTGGAGGGTGCGGGCCGTGTAGGGGGCGTTGAAGTTCTCGGGGAACCGGAAGCCGAGCAGCAGGGCGCAGCCGATGGCGATGTCGGTGTAGCCCGAGAAGTCGCAGTAGATCTGGACCGCGTAGCCCCAGATCGCAAAGAGGACCTCGAGGGCCGAGTGCTGCCGGGGCGCCGCGAACACTGGGTCGACGATGGCCGAGGAGACGTAGCTCGAGAGCACGACCTTCTTGAACAGCCCGGCCATGATGAGGTAGGCGGCGCGGGGGAAGTCGATCTGCCGCGGGTTGCGCCGGTGGGCCCGCTCGATCTGGGGCAGCAGCTCCGCCCCCCGCACGATGGGGCCGGACTCGAGGTGGGGGAAAAAGGCCACGAACACGGCGACGTCGAGCGGCCGCGCCGGCTCGAGGCGCCGGCGGAAGATGTCGATCACGTACGACAGCCCCATGAACGTGAAGAAGCTGATCCCGACCGGCAACGTGACGTTGAGCAGCGGGAAGGGGCCGTGCAGGCCCATGTGCTCGAGGACGTTGTCGATGCTCTGGGAGGCGAAGCCGTAGTACTTGAACCAGCCGAGAAGGCCGAGCTCGGCGGCGACGGTGAGCCCGAGCATGACCCGGCGTGCCCGCTCGGTCGTGGCGCGGTGGACGAGGATCCCTCCGAGGGTGGTGCAGACCGTCGAGCCGGCGAGGAGGAAGATGAAGCGCCAGTCCCACCAGGCATAGAAGACGTAGCTCGCGACGAGGATGAACAGCTTCCAGGCGGTCCGGTACGGCACGAGGAGCCAGTTGAGGACGAAGACAATGCCGAAGAAGACGGCGTAGTCGATCGTGGGGAAGAGCACTAGGAAGCCTTACTGACGCCATCCGGCGAGCCGCGCGCGCGCCGACCAGGGAACGATACTCACACCGTCGCGGCGCGCTGGGGCGGGTCGGCGGGGATTCATACGGAGCTGTCTCGGGGAACGGGCGCCCCGGCCGTTCGGGTCACGGATGATGAGACGACGACGGCCGCCGCCGCCTTGCACCCAGCGGCAAGCGGGGAGCAGCCGCGGCGGGCCGCACCGGTGAGGGACGACGGCGATGGGGTCGCGACTGCGGGGGCGAGGGTGGTGGGGCTACCCGCGGGCCTTGATCGCCTCGATCAGCTTCGGCAGGACCTTGTGGACGTCGCCCACGACGCCGAGGTCGGCGATCGAGAAGATCGGCGCCGACTCGTCCTTGTTGACGGCGATGATGTTCTTCGCCCCCTTCATCCCGACCATGTGCTGGGTGGCTCCGGAGATGCCGCACGCGATGTAGACGGTCGGCTTCACCGTCTTGCCCGTCTGGCCGACCTGGTGCGAGTAGGGCACCCAGCCGGCGTCCACGATGGCGCGGGAGGCTCCCGCCGCGCCGTTGAGCAGGCGGGCGAGCTCCTCGATCATGGCGTAGCTCTCTGCGTCGCCGAGGCCCCGCCCGCCGGAGACGACGACGGCGGCCTCGTCGAGCTTCGGGCCGGACCGCTCCTCCTCGTGGCGGCCCTTCACCCGGGCGGCGTCGGTCGCCCCGGTGTCGGGAAGCTCGATCCTCACGACCTCGGCGGGCCCGCCCCCGGCGGGCTCGGCGGCGAACGACTTCGCCCGTACGAGGTAGATGCCGGGCCCCTCGGAGGTAAAGCGCGCCCGCAGCACCTGTGTGCCGCCGAAGATGGCGTGCTCGGAGACGAGGCCGTCGCCGTCGCTCGACAGGCCGACGATGTTCGTGAGCACGGGCCGGTCGAGGCGCACGGAGAGGCGCCCGGCGACGTCGCGGCCGTCGTAGGTCTGCCCCACGAAGATGGCGTCGGGAGCCCCCTCGGACTCGATGAGCCCGGCGATCGCCGCCGCCACTCGCGGCCCGGCGAGCGAGTCGCCGAGGTCCCCTGCGTCGTAGAGGCGGGCGGCACCGTGCTCGCCGAGGCTCTCGGCGGCCTTCTCCGCGCCGGCCCCGAAGGAGATCGCTTCGACCCGCCCGCCGAAGCCTCGCGCCGCGCTCAGCAGCTCGAGGGCGATCGTGGCCGGCACTCCGTCCCGCTGCTCGGCGAGAACCCAGATCTTGTCCACTGCCACGCTCCTCCTAGAGAACCTTGATCTGCTCGAGGAACGCCACGATCCTCTCGTGCGCGTCGCCGTCGTCGGTGACGATCTCGCCCGCCGAGCGCTCCTCGGCCGCCTCGACCGAGACGATCTCCTGGCGGGCGCCCGCCCACCCGACCTTGCCCGGGTCGATGCCGAGGTCAGCGACGGTCAACTCCTCGACCGGCTTCGAGCGGGCCGCCATGATCCCCTTGAACGACGGGTAGCGGGGCTCGACCACGCCGGCCGTCACGGTCACCACGGCAGGAAGAGGGCTCGTCACCTCGTCGTAGCCGGCCTCCGTCTGGCGCTGCACCATGACGGCGTCGCCGCTCACCTCGACGTGCTTCGCGAACGTGACCGACGGCCATCCGAGCAGCTCGGCCAGCTGGACCGGCGTGGTCCCGGTGTAGCCGTCGGTGGACTCCGTCGCGGCGAGGACGAGGTCCGGGTTGACCCGCTGCACCGCCGCCGCGAGCACCCTGGCCGTGCCGAGAGCGTCGGAGCCGGCGAGGGCGTCGTCGGAGACGAGCACGGCCGCCCCGGCTCCCATCGCGAGTGCGGTGCGCAGCCCCGAGGTCTCCCCGTGCGGCGCCATCGAGACGAGGGTGACCTCGCCGCCACCCGCCGACTCGACGAGCTGGAGCGCCATCTCGACGCCGTAGGAGTCGGACTCGTCGAGGATCAGCTTGCCCTCACGCTCGAGGGTGTGGGTGGTCGGGTCCAGCCGGAGCTCACCCGCAGGATCGGGGATCTGCTTCACGCAGACGGCGACGTTCATGTCGCTGATTGTTCTAGACCGGGACCGCCCTTGGCCAACCGGGCCTGCGCCACCGCCTGGCGGGCCACGGTCACCTCGTTCGTGATGACGGCGTCGACACCGAGCCCGGCGAGGGCGGTGATCCGCTCCGGCTCGTCCACGGTCCAGACGCGAAGGCGCAGCCCGAAGGCGCGCGCCGCCTCGACGTAGGCCGCGTCGACGGCGGTCTCGAAGGGATGGAGGCCCTCCACGCCGGCCGCCCGTGCCAACGTGCCGACAACGTTCGGGTCGCGCTCGGGCCCGACCAGCCACGCGGTCTCGACACGGGGTGCCGCGAGGGAGAAGGCTCGCAGCGCTCGGCGGGAGAAGCTGGAGACGACGACGTGCTGCCCGGCGGCGAGCCGGCCGGCGAGCACCTCCCCTGTCGCCGTCGCCACCTTCTCGGAGGGGTCGTAGTCAAGGTCCGCGGGCCAGTTCTTGATCTCGACGTTCACAACCAGGCCCCCGCAGGCGTCGAGGGCCTCGGCGAGCGAGCACACCTCGCTCGGGAGCTCGGCCGGCCCGAGCTCGGCGAGCAGGCGGCCGTCCGCGAGGGCGGCGTCGTGGTGGACGAGCAGCAGGCCGTCCCTCCCCCGCCGGACGTCGAGCTCGACGCCGTCGGCGCCGAGACTGGCGGCAGCCCGGAAGGCTGCCACCGAGTTCTCAGGCTCGGGCCCGTGGGGCCCCGAGCCCCGGTGGGCGAGGACGAGCGTCACCGGCGACGTCCTGCGGAGCGCAACCGGCCGCGAAATTTGCCTGTGCTCGTGTTCACATGCTTGCAGTCGCGCGCCATCGGCCCTATCATCTTGTCAGCAGTTCCGCTCGCCCACCCGGCCAGCTCCCGCCTCAACGCTGTGGCTCGCCTCCCCGAGCCACCGTTTGTGACTGAGTTCACGAGTCGGTCGGCGAGCGGACCGAATGGCACCTCACAGGAGGCGAGGGTGTGGCACTGACCTGGACCCGGTCGATCGAGTGGGACTCCGAGGACTGGCGCAAGAGCGCGGCGTGCCGGGACACCGATCCAGACCTCTTCTTCCCGGTCGGCACCACGGGCCAGGCCATCGACCAGATCGAGGCGGCACGCGCCGTCTGCCTGGGCTGCGAGGTACGCGAGCCCTGCCTCGAGTTCGCGCTCGCCACGAACCAGGAGTCAGGCGTCTGGGGCGGCACCTCTGAAGAGGAGCGCCGCAAGCTGCGCAAGGCGTGGCTCGCCGCCCGCCGCCGGCGAGCCTCCTAGCACGGCCCGGCAACGGTCGGCGGCGCCGTCACCCCGAGAGCTTCCAGCCTCCCGACCCGTCCCGCCTGACGGCTGCGGTCCGCAGCACACCGTCCCCCGCTCGGTAGAGCACCTCGGCGCTCGCTGAGGAGAGGAGCCGGACGGCCTCGACCTGGACGTCGCGAGGGACGCCGAGCGTCGGGCCTGAGATCACGGCGGCGGCCGCCGAGCCGGCCGCGAGCAGGGATGCCACCGGGAGACCGGGCAGCACCCGCGCCGGCACGCCGGCGGCCCTCCGTGCCGTGCAGGCTGCGTCAGGGTTGGCGCCAGCCGACCCTGACGACTCCTCGCGGACCGCGCCGACGGCGCGCGGCCCCCATCCGGTGAGAAAGCCGAGGGAGTGAAGGGGAGCGCCGGAGGCCGTCTCGGCGACGACGCTGAAAAACCGGGAGGCCGCCGCCGCCGGGGCGACGCCGGCGACAACCGCCAGGCCACCGGTGGGAACGGCGGTGCTGGTGGCGCCGTCGGGCTGCTCGGCGGCCACGCTCGCCACGCCCGGCCCGACCGCGACCGTGGCCCACCAGAGGTACGAGCCCTCCCGGCCCGGGCCGAGCGGCCGCATGCCCGAGTCCACCACCTCGAGCCCTCCCGGCCCGAGCGCGGGCACGGCCGCCACGCCGAGGCTCCGGCCGACGGCGGCGCCGAGACGCACGGTCGTTTCGACGAGCTCGCCCACGTAGCAGCCGCTCGCGCCGGTGGTCGAGATCGCGAGCGGCGCCATCAGCTCGGCGCTCGCCGTCGCAGTGATCCCGCCGCCGACCGAGCGGGAGAACGCGGCCGCCTCGGCGCGCTCCACGACCGACCCGCCGAGGAGCGGTCCGAGCGAGAGCAGCCCGTGGTCGGGCGAGCTCGCGAACGGGCCGAGAACCGGCGGCCTCCCCGTCGAGGAGCGGGAGGCATGGATGGGCCCGCGCGGGAGGGCGCCCCCGTCGGCTCCGCCGGCCGACGAGAGGATCGCCCGCTCGGTGCGGCCCGGGAGCAGCGCGGATCCGAGCGCCACTCCCGCTCCGGAGGCGACGAGGACCGTCGCCACGGCCGCCGCGAGGCGAGCCCGGGGGTGAGCCGCTCCGGCGAGCGGCCGGCGCCGGGCGATCCTGCGCTCGAGATCGGCGAGGTCGGGCTCGGCGGTGACGGTGGCGGCGCGAGCAGCGAGCGAGCGGGCGAGCAGCTCCTCGAGCTTGGGGTCGTTGGTGCGGCTCATCGTTCGATCGCCCCCCGGAGGTGCTCGAGGCCCCGGTGGATGAGCGACCCGACGGTGCCGGGCCGGCACTCGAGCGCCTCGGCGATCTCGTTCTCCGAGAGATCCGCGTAAAAGCGCAGCACGATGGCCGCCCGCTGGCGGTAGGGCAGGCGGAGCAGGAGGTCGTGGAGCTCGCCCGAGCTCGTGCCGCCGCCCTCCCCGTCGACCACGTAGAGCAGTGGGCGGCGCTCTCGCTCCCGGCCGCTCCGGCGGAAGTGCGACCGGCAGGCGTTCACGACGACCTGCCTCGCGTAGCGGTCCGGGGTCTCCAGCCGATCGAAGTGCCGGTGCAGCCGGACGAAGCTGTCCTGCACGAGGTCCTCCGCGAGCTCGCGAGAGCCGGTCAAGACGAAGGCGAGCCGCACGAGGGACTGGTAGGAGGAGACGTAGAGCTCCTCGAAGCTCACGCCGGGACCCCGGGTCGGCGGCGCTTGGGCGCCCGGCGCCGCCGCCGGCTCGGCAAGGGCGACGCCGCCGAAGCCATCCTCCGGCTCTCGAGGCGCGGCGGTGGACGGCTCGGGGCCGCCCGGTGCGCACTCCAGCAGTGCCATCGGGGAGTCAGACGCCGGAGCGATCCCCCGCCTTGCAGGGCTCTCCATCGTGCTCGCGCCGGGAGGGACCGGCCGTGCCCCCCCTCGACGCTCCCCACCCGATGGGATCCCTGCCATCGACGCTCCCCCGCCCTCGCTCACACCTCGCGGCCGGCGCTCTGGCCACGAAGCGGCACGTCGAGGTGGACCGTGGTCCCCCCCTCGCTGCGCATCGTGATACTGCCACCGAGCTGGGTCCGAACGAGGTCGCGCACGATGGACAGGCCGAGGCTTCGCGTCTCGTCGATGTCGAAACCCTCGGGCAGCCCCACGCCGTTGTCGCGGACCTCGACCTCGAGGCCGCCCGGGTCGTGCCGGAAGACCACGTCCACGCGATGGAAGGACGCCTCCTCGTCGCCGGAGCCGGGCGGCGGCGCCACGAACGCGTGCTCCATCGCGTTCTGGAGCAGCTCGGCCACGACGACCGAGAGCGGGGTCGCCATCTCGGCGGCGATGTCGCCGAGCTCGCCCTCGACGCTCACGGTCACGCCGTGGGGGCCGACGTTCGACTCCTTTGCCATCCGCACGAGCGCGTGGACGATCTCGTCGAAGGGCACCTGGTCGCCGGCCTCTCTCGAGAGGATCTCGTGGACGACGGCGATGGAGCGGATCCGGCGCTCCGCCTCGGCGAGGGCCGTGCGGGCGGCGCTCGACTCGATCCGGCGGGCCTGGAGGCGGAGCAGGGACGAGATGGTCTGGAGGTTGTTCTTCACCCGATGGTGGACCTCGCGGATCGTGGCGTCCTTGGTGAGCAGGAGCCGGTCCCGACGCCGCACGTCGGTGACGTCCCGCAGCAGCACCAGGGCGCCGGTGACCTCGCCGCGGGCGAGGAGCGGGATGGACCGGACGAGCAGCGTCACGTCCGAGCGCCGCTCGATCTCCTCGACCACGGGGAGCCGGGAGATGAACGAGTCCTGGACGACCGAGGTCTCGAGGCCGAGCGCCTGGAAGGTCGAGCCGTTGATGGCGCTCATGATCCCGATCCGGTGCATGGCGGACACGGCGTTCGGCGAGGCGAAGGTGATCCTGCCCCGCTCGTCGAGCACGATGACGCCGTCGCCGACGCGCGGCGAGTGCTCGACCGGCAGCTCGTCGTCGGCGAAAGGGAACACCCCGTCGGTGACCATGAGCGAGAGGCGTTCGAACAGGTCGAGGTAGACGCGCTCGAGCGCGCCCCGGCGCCGCGCCATGCTCGGCGACCACACCCTCGTCATGGCGGCGAGCACGCGGTCGCGATGCCGCACCGGGATGCACTCGAGCCGGAGATGGCCCTCGCCCGAGTCGCTGCGCTGCTCGCCGACGCTGATCGCTCCCGTGCGGAGCGCCTCGAGGACGAGCGGCAGCTCCCGGCCCGCCACCATCTCGCCGACGAGGTCGATCTCGAACAGCGTCTGGCTCGTCGTCGGCCGCACCTGGCCGAGCACGACGAGGCGCAGGTCATCGGCAGCCCCGCCGGGCTCGAAGGGCACATAGAGGAGGAGGTCGGAGAAGCACAGGTCCGCGAGCAGGTTCCAGCTCGCCATGAGGCGCTCGAGATGGCGGCGGGCCGCCGGCTCGAGCGCCGTGTTGCGGTAGGCGAGCTCGAGCGGAGAGGTCACGACGCCACCGCCTCGATCGCATCGTCGTGGGGCTGGCGCCGGCGGAACCTCCGGACGCTCCGGTGGCCGGCGGCGAGCGCCGCCGCGACCAGCTCGTGGTTCCGCTCGGCGACGCGAGCCGTCCCGTGGGTGTCGGAGGCGAAGGTGACCGGCACCTTGAGCTCGGCGAACCGGCGGAGCAGGCTCGGTGAGGGGTAGTCCTCACGGCACGGCTTCACCATCCCGGCCGAGGAGACCTCGGCCGCCATCCCCGAGGCGGCCGCGGCTGCGGCGATCCGGTCCTCGCAGGACGTGACGACGCCGGGGTCCGGACGGTGGCCCGCCACCTTCACGAGGTCGGGGTGGGCGAGCACGTCGCAGGCCCGGGTCGCCGCGAGCTCCTCCAACGCCTCGGTGTAGGCCGTCCAGCTCTCACGAACACCTCGCCGGTCCCACTCGGCCATCTCGATCGCGCTCGCGAGGTCGTCGAACATCCAGTTGCCGATCCAGTGGACCGAGCCGAGGAGCACGTCGAAGGGGTAGCCCGACAAAAGGGCGGCGACGGCCTCCATCCGCCCCGGGTAGTAGTCGACCTCGAGGCCGATCACGACCGGGAGGTCGGCTTGTTGCGCCGCGAGCGCGGCCTCCACGTAGCGGTCGAGGTCGGCCGTCGCGTGGTGGTCGAAGTAGGCCCGCACCTCGTCGCGCAACGCAGGGCCGCCGCCGAGCGACAGGTCGTCCCACCAACCCTCGACGAGGGCGCGGCCCTGGGTGAAGCGGAAGAAGTGCTCGGTAAGGGCGATCTCCCGGACACCCTGACGGGCAGCGAGCTCGGTGTAGGCGGCGATGCGCTCGACGTCGAGGTCGGTCTCGCTGGCTCGCTGGGCGTGGGGCCAGAAGTGGACGTGGTAGTCGATCACGGCGCGCCTGCCCGCCGGGGACGTCCGCCGCTGCGCCCTCCCGCGCGGCGCGAACCGCTCACCCGCGCCGCCACGTGCTCCTCGGCCTCGTCTCCGAAGACCCGTGCGCCCATCGCGAGCAGGCTTGCGAGGTCGGTGACGTGGCCCGGCTGGTAGGGAATGGTCACCGTGACGTCGTGGGCGGCAGAGAGCTCGCGAAGCAGCTCCGCCTCCCGGTTGGCGACGAGGCGGAAGTTGGCGAAGCTGTGCGCCACCTCGTCCACGACCCGTGAGACGACGTCCGCCGCGACCTCGTCGCCCCCGCTCGCGAGGCGCGCAGCGAGACCGGGTCCGAGCTCTGCGCTCGCCTCGGCGAGCCGGTCGGCCGCCCGGGCGGCGCCCGGGTCGGTGAGCGACTCCGGCAGCACCTTGTTGCAGACCAGCAGCCCGAGATGAAGCCGCCGCTCGGCGAGTGCCGCCTTCATCTCCGCCGCCTCCCTCCCGGGCACCGCCTCGAGCGTCGTGACGAGGAGGAAGGTCGTGCGCGCGTCCCGTAGGAGCCGGTCGACCGCCGCTGCCCGGGCGACAAAACCGTCTCGCATCGTCTGCAACAGGATGAAGAAATCGGCGAGGTCCTGGAGGAGCTGGCTGCCGAGCACCCGGTCGGCCACCTGGTAGAAGGGGCGCGACGCCATGTTGACAAGGCGGGAGCGGTAGGGCACCGTCACCCAGCGCAACAGGCGGGAGGAGAAGAACTCCTGCATGCGCGCGGGCGCGTCGAGCAGGTCGAGCGCGTTGCGCGAGGGCGGCGTGTCCACGACCAGCAGGTCGTACTCGCCCTCCTCGTGGAGCTCGAAGAGCCGCTCCATCGCGATGTAGTCATGGCCCTGGCTAAAGCGCCGGGAGATGTTCTGGTAGAGCGGGTTCGAGAGGATCTGCCCGGCCGTGGGCTCGTCCGGCGCGTGGCGCCGGACGAGGGCGTCCCAGGACTCGGACATGTCGAGCATGGCGGCGTGGAGCTCCCCCTTCGGGCGCACCCCCGCCGCGAGGAAGGCCTCGTCCGGGACACGGGTGGCGCGGTTGCCAAGTCCGCCGATCCCGAGGGCGTCCGCGAGCCGGCGCGCCGGGTCGACCGTGATGACGAGGACCTTCCCGCCGAGGTGGGCCGCCACCCCGGCCGCGATCGCCGCCGCCGTCGTCGTCTTGCCGACGCCGCCCGGGCCGCAGGCGACGATCACCTCTTTCGCGGCGACGAGCTGCTCGAGCTCGCTCTGGCGGCCGGTCACAGCTCCTCCCCGAGCAGCCTCGCCACCTGCCGGATCGCGCGCATCCCGTGGGCCCGGCCGAACAGGTAGGGCACGTAGAGCAGTGGCACCTGCTCGCCGATGCCCTCGCGGAGGCGTTCCAGGTGGGCGGCGCCATCTCTGCGGATCGTGACCGCCAGCCGCGCCGCCTGGAGCACGGCGCCGAGCGCGGCCTCGTCGAGGCGGAGCTCCGCCGCGACCTCCTTCATCACGGCCGGCTCCAACAGGGCCTCGAACACCTGCTCCTCGCGGTTGCCGAACAGCTCCGGCAGTACCCGGTTGGCGACGACACAGGCCAGATTGACGGGAGTCTCCGCAGAGAGCCGGCCAGCGAGGTCGACCGCCTCCGTCACCGGCATCTCCTCGGGCGTCGTCGCGATGACCGCCCCGGTGACGGCCGGATCGCGCAGGATCTCGAGCATCCAGCTCGTCTGGTTCCGGACGATCCCGACCCGCACGAGCTCGTTGATGCCGATGGGAGCGGCGAGCTGGCCGATCACCTGGCCGGTCGCCGAGGCGTCGACGACGACGAGGTCGTAATGGCGCTCCCGCACCTCGTAGCAGAGCTTGCCGACCGTGAGGATCTCCCTGATGCCCGGCGCCGCCGTCGCCACGAAGTCGAACGCCGAGGCGACCGGGCCGATGCGGCCGACGACGGGGACCCGAGCAATGAGGCGCAGGTACTCGCGAAGCGAGGCCTCGGTGTCCATCGACATGGCGGTGAGGCGCTCGGTGACGGCACGCCCCCGAAAGGGCGTCGGCCCACACTCGTAGGCGACCGAGAGGTCGCCTTTCGGCTCGACCTCGCAGACGAGCGTCCGCTTGCCCTGCTCCGAAGCGAGCAGCCCGAGGGCGGCGGCCACCGTGGTCTTGCCGACGCCGCCCTTGCCGGTCACGAACAGCAACCGGCGATCGAACAGCCCGCTCACCTGCGTACGCTCGCCGTCTCAGGCGCCGGCCGTCCCGGCGCGGCGCCGGCTCACGGCGCGCTGAACCCGAGCCGCCGCTCCTCGGCCTGGGCGCCCACCTCGACGTACGCGATCCTGGCGCTCGGCACCGCCACGCGCCGTCCCCGCTTGTCGGTCAGCCAGAGGATGCCCCCCGGATCCGAGAGGGCGCGCTCGACGTCGGCGATCACCGAGTCCCGGTCGCTTCCCTCTGCGAGCTCGACGTCGAGCTCCTTCGCGGTCTGGATGATCCCGATTCGCACGTCCACCTCGCCTGCTCCTTTGCTCTTCCACCCACGCCGACCGCACGGTGCGGCTCACGCGGCGCCGAGGGCGGAGCCGATGGGGCCGCGCCATCGTAGGGGCGAGGCCCGGCGTGCTGGGCGAGCCCGGCGAGGAGCTCCAAGTGGCCGAGGGGCGCCGGGGGCTAGGCCGCCCCCCGGGGCAGGCGGTCTCGGGACCAGTCCAGCCGTGCGATCGCCTGCGAGCAGGCGTAGCGGTCAGTCATCCCGGCGACGTAGGCGACGGCGTTCCACACGGGGTCGTCGCCGAGAAGGGCGCGCTCGGGCATCTCGGAGGCCTTCGCGGCGTAATGGCTGACGAGGGCGCGCAGCATCTCGATCACCCGTTGCGACTGCTCGGCGGAGGCCGGGCGAAGGTAGATGCGCTCGTAGTTGAACGCCCTCAGCGCTCCGAGCGCCTCGGCGACCCCGGGGCTCATCGAGACGAGGCCGGTGGAGCAGGTCGAGGCGACCACGTCGGAGATGAAGGCCCGTAGCTGCTCGGACCGCGTCCTGCCGCAGCGCTCGAGCACGATGGCCGGGACCTCGGCCATGTCCACGATGCCGGCGTGGACGGCGTCCTCGAGGTCGTGGGCGGTGTACGCGATCCGGTCCGCGAGCGCGACGACCTCGCCCTCGCAGGTGGCCGGTGCCGGCCTCGACCAGGAGTGGTTGCGGATGCCGTCGAGCGTCTCCTCGCAGAGGTTGAGCGGTGCCGCCGTCACGTCGGCACCCCAGACGGCGTGGTCGAAGCCACCCTCGATGAACGGGTCGAAGGCCTCCTCGCTCGCATGGCCACCCGGGCCGTGGCCACAGTCGTGCCCGAGCGCGATCGCCTCGGCGAGCGCCACGTTGAGGCGGCAGGCGCGGGCGACGGCGCCGGCCACCTGAGCCACCTCGAGCGCGTGGGTGAGGCGGGTCCGCTGGTGGTCCGCGGGGAAGATGAAGACCTGGGTCTTTCCGGCAAGCCGGCGGAAGCTGCTCGAGTGGAGGATCCGGTCGCGGTCCCGCTCGAAGCAGGTCCGCCACTCGTCGGGCTCCTCGGGGACTGCCCGCCGGCCCGCGCCCCGGGCCCGGGTTGCGCCGGGAGCGAGGAGCTCGTCCTCGGCCGCCTCCCGGTCCGCCCGGGCCATCACCTCGACGGCGCCGGCGAGCGCCGGCCCGCCCGCATGCGGTGTCGTCACCTCCGCGAGGTCGGACCGCTGCCCCTGCATGGTCGACGCCCACCTCGCGTTGCGCCGGGTCGGTCGGCTCTTCGCCCCAACTACCGGCTCGAGCACCATGCCCGCAGGTTACGGCGGGGGTGCGCGGCGCCCGAGCCTGCGAGGCTCACCGCACCGAGAGCTCGGACCGGTAGACCCGTGACGGGCCCATCTTCACGATGGTGCCGGCGAGCTCGGCGAAGGCCCTCGACACCTCGTGGTCGGGGTCGACGGCGCTGAGGGGCCGGCCGAGGTCACCCCCCTCCCTCAGGGCGGGCAGGAAGGGGATCTGGGCCAGCAGCCCCACCCCGAGCGAGCGGGCGAGCTGCTCCCCGCCGCCCGCCCCGAACAGCTCGTAGCGCCGGCCGTCCTCCCCGGTGAACCAGGACATGTTCTCGATCACGCCCCGGAGCGGGAGGCGGAGCTGGCGAGCGAGGACGGCGGCACGCTGCGCCACGCGCTCGGCAGCCGGCTGGGGGGTCGTCACGACGTACAGCTCGGCGCCGGGAACGAACTGGGCGATCGAGAGCGAGACGTCCCCCGTGCCGGGCGGGAGGTCGATGAGAAGGAACTCCGGCGACCCCCAGTGCACGTCGACGAGGAACTGCTCGAGCGCCTTGTGGAGCATCGGGCCCCGCCAGATGACGGCTTGGTCATCCCGGACGAAAAAGCCCATCGAGATGCACCTGACACCCCAGGCGACGGGCGGGAGGAGGAGGTCGCCGAGCATGCTCGGCGGCTCGCTGAGCCCAAGCATCGAGGGCACCGAGAACCCGTAGACGTCGGCGTCCAGCAGCGCGACGGAGTGTCCGAGGCGGGCGAGCGACACGGCGAGGTTCACCGTGACGCTCGACTTGCCCACCCCCCCCTTGCCGGAGCCGATCGCGACGACGCGGGTCGGGGAGCCCTTTCGCGCGAACGGGTTGCTGCGAGGGGCGGGGCCCTCCGCGCCGTGACGGCCCTCGGAGGTGGTGCCGGGGGCGGTCTCCTCTCCGGCCGCCACGCCGGACCCTGCCACGCGACCGAGCTCGTGGAGGCGGGCCTGCAGCTCGACCTCCTCTCGCGCGGTCATCGCCACGAGCCTCACCTCGGCCGGGGCTCCGCCGGCGCCGGCGACGGCCGCCTTGACCGCAGCTACGAGCGCCTCGGCGTCGGGATGGCCCCCGGAGGGCACGGCGAGGGTGACCGCCGTCACCCGCCGGCGCTCCTCGACCCCGCGCACCATGTTGAGCTTGCCGAGGGGATGGAACAGACGCGGATCGGGCGTCGCCTCGACGGCGGCCGCCACAGCGCCCCCGCTGCCCGAAGGTGATCGGAAGATGCTCACGGCCTGCCTCGCTCTCGCTGGTCGGCTCCGGCGCGCTGCGCGGCCGGGTCGCCGGCCGGTCGGGCCAGGTCCGCCCCACCTGCACCGACGCCTGCCCCGGTACGATATCGGCGGTGAGCAAGCTCCAAGATGGGGAGGCTGCGGCCGACGCCGACGGGTTCTCGGCCGCCGTCGCCGCCATCACCTCAGCCTTCGGCGACGCGACCCGCCGCGGCATCTACCTGTTCACCCGGGATCGCGACTCGGTGACCGCGAGCGAGGTGGCGCAACGCTTCGAGCTCCATCCCAACGTCGCCCGCCACCACCT
>DATGKK010000142.1:0-2146 GCA_035294725.1 Acidimicrobiales bacterium
AGTCGGGCGAGAGCGCCGGGGCTGCGGGCGTACCGCGACCACGCCTGAGGCTCGACCTCGACCAGAACCTCGAGCGGCGGCCGCTCCTGGGCGGCCTGTTCCTCCGTGAGTTCCGCCATCCCGAGGGACGACCGGAAGCCGGGGGTCCATGCGATCGTGCGGCGTCCCTGGTAGGCGAGTTCGTACTCCGCGAAGAGGTCAGCCGACCGAGCATCCCCGGCCGCCGCGGCTTCGAGCAGCTGGTACGGGGTGCGGGAGTTGCCGCGGGTCTTCCCGTCCGAACCGGTCATCTCCCAGGCGAGGGATTCCTTCGTCACGTACCCGGCGATCTGCTCAATGAGCCGGTCAGAGACGTCTCTGAGGTCGAATCCCTGGGCGCTGACGCGCACACCCATCCGCTGTGCCTGGCGCTTGTAGCGTGCGAAGAACCCAACCCGGATATCGATGAGGTCCGCGCCTGCGTCGCAGAAGAGCAGCACGTGATCGTGAGGGTGCCATCCGTTGCCGTCCTCGGGATCGTCGTTGTGCTTCGTCTCCAGGACGCGGCACAGGCCACGGATGCCGTGCTCTTCGCGGAAGCCGCGCCACCATCCCCCGGACGCCGTGCGACTCCACAGAGCCGACTTCCTGTCGAGCAGCAGATCGAGGGAGTTCCCGCGGTGGTGCGGGACCGTCAGCGTGAGCATGTAGACCTCGCCGCCCGAGGCACGCCATGCAGCAACGGCGTCCCGGATCTCGTCGCGGCGGGCCGCAGCGATGATCGCCGAGCAGAAGACGCAGGTTGGGCGGCCGCAGCGCTGCACGTTGCCGAGCACGAGGCGTTCGTCGGCGCGACCGATCGAGACTCCGACCTCGCGTGATACCGCCCGCGCGAGGCACCACGCCTGGCGGGATCCGCGCCCGCTGTACCCGTCGACGGTGTGCTTGCGCTGCCAGTCCAGGAGGCGCAGCCGAGCGCCCACGCCGGTGTCGGTTGACGAGTTATCCGTAGGGTTCTGAACGCGCCCTGCGGGCGCCGCTGTGGCGGTGCTCACCGGGCCGCGAGACGCGCGCTACGGGCCCTCTGAGAGAGGGAACGGCCCCACCGTGAATCGAGAGTGTCTAGTTCCGGTTCGGTGGGGCCGCTCAAACCGTCACGACTGCGCGGGTGCGGGCGTACAAAGCGCTCCTGAGCCGGGCAGGCCGATCGGAGTCCGAGCGGCAGACGGTCGCTGATGAGGGTACGCAGAAGATCCGGCCGAGAGGCCATGGCGGTGCTCGATTCACGAAATGCCCATGTGGGCGGGAACTAGACGGTTCCCACCATAGAGGCACTCCCCGACACGCTGACGACGCAGGCACGCCGCGGATGCGTGCCCGTCCGTCCGTGCTCGGCCGCAGGCGGCCTGCGCGCGGGCGGGCGGGCGCGCTTCCATCGGGGTGGCTGAGCACGGCAGGGAGGAGGGGGTGGTTCTCTCAGGAGGTTGCAGTCGTGCATCCCTGCCGACGACAGGCGCGGCGTGGTCTGAGCCGGGGCCGAGCCGCCCTGGACTTGATCCCCGGAGGCACCGATCAGCGCATCACGTCGGGCCATGGGCAGGGGAGACCCCTGCACCCCCTAGCCGAAGAGCAGGTGCGGAACGAAGATCCCGACGGCATCGCAGTGGGCGCACCACCAGGCAGCCCAGTCCGGGCCCATCCCAGCCTCCAGGGCCTCGCGGAACGCCTGGCGCTGCACCGCTGTGCGGGCCTCGAAGATGCCTCCGCCAACGTCGCCCCAGAGCAGCTGCGTCGCTCCGCACTCGTCGCAGCTCACGCGCTCGACCTGAGCTAGGACGAGCTCGCGGTCGGAATCGTGGCGGGAGAACGGCGGAAGCGGGAAGCGGGTCTGTGGCCGGCGCGAGTTCGGCCGGCGTCGGCGGCTCACTGAGCGGGTCCTCTCGCGAGCCGAGCGGGCACTCCGCGCGCTTCGAGCCACACGACCAGGAATCCGGGGGTCGTGTCGGCAACACGCACCACGTCAGCGAGTCGGGCGAGAGCGCCGGGGCTGCGGGCGTACCGCGACCACGCCTGAGGCTCGACCTCGACCAGAACCTCGAGCGGCGGCCGCTCCTGGGCGGCCTGTTCCTCCGTGAGTTCCGCCATCCCGAGGGACGACCGGAAGCCG
>DATGKK010000143.1:0-36392 GCA_035294725.1 Acidimicrobiales bacterium
CACGTCGGTGTCGATCTTGATGATGTCGGGGTGGACCCCGAGGAGCTGGCGGAGGCTCACGAGCCCCGAGCCGGTGTCGTCGACCGCGATCCGGACCCCTTTGTCGCGAAGGCGGGCGAGGGCGTCCACGACGTCGGGCGCCGCCCCGGCGACGGCATCCTCGGCGATCTCGAGCACGACCCGGTCCGGGCCGACCCCGACGACGAGGCTCTCGAGGTCGGGGTGAGCGGCAGTGGCGGGCGAGACGTTGAGCGAGACGAAGCCGTCGGCCGGGAGGCGGTCGAGCTCGGAGAAGGCCGAGCGCGCGGCGAGGAGCTCGAGGCGCTCACGAAGGCCGTGGTGGCTCGCGGCGCTGAACCAGACCACCGGCGAGAGCGGCTCCGCGTCGGCGAGCTGGGCGAAACGGGCAAGGGCCTCGTAGCCGATGACCTCGTGCGACGAGAGGGAGACGATCGGCTGCCAGGCGATCGAGAGCTGGTCGCCGTCGAGCAGGGTCGTCAGCTCGTCTTTCGAGACCGAGGCCTGGAAGTCCTCCTCGCTGCCAAGCTCTAGCTGCATCACCACTCCGTTCGTCGAACTGCCGCGACCGTGCCGATGCCCCCCGCCGGCTCCGGTCGCTGCGGGTGTGTATCGGCACCTGTGAGAGCAGCCTTTAGGCCTTTCCCCCCTCCGGGGCGGCCACGTGGGGCTCCGGCGGAGGGCTGTTGCGGAAGAAGGGATTGAAGGGATCGGCTCCTGCGAGGAGGAGCTCGGCCAGATCAGGCTCGCTGCCGGCCCCGCGCTGGAGCGCCAGGTGAGTCGCGGCGGCGTTGTTGGCGAACACCGCCTCCTCGTCGGCGGCGGCGGGATCGACCCAGACTGCGGCCACGAGGACCACGTCGGCCGTGCGTGCCGGGTCGAGCGTGCCGTCGGCGACCGCCCGGACGACGCCGGCGGCGACGCCTGCCTGTGCCGCCCCCCAGGTCAGGCGCTCGTGCCGGGGTCCCGCGAGAGGGGCCTTGTTGACGAACAGGGTGGGCGGCCGCACCGGCAGGTTGGGCCGGGCCACCACGAGGAAGGGCACGTGGCCAGCGCTCGGGCTGCCGAGGATCGTGACGAAAGCGGCGCCGACGGGGCCTGAGCGCTCACCGAGCACCGTGTTCACGTGGGCGGCCTCGGCGCCGCTCCCGGCGAAACCCTCTCCGACCTCCAAGCCAGCCTCCCTGATCCTCGATCTGCCCACTTCTCGCCGGTCCCGCCGGCGGGGCGCCGCCGGGCCTCAGCGCTCCCGGCCGTAGCGGGCTTTGCGCAACGCGGGGGTCGAGACCGTGCCGGGCTTCGTGTCGTAGGCGAGGAGCGCCACGAGCCGAGCAACGTTGCCCCGAACCGGGCTCACCCGGTGGATCGACCGCCGCCCCTCGAAGACAAGGAGCGTGCCAGGCACCATCTCGATCCGCCGGACCTCCTCGCTGGCGCCGGAGAGCACCTGCGAGACCGCCTCGAGGCACTCGTCACGGTCGGTCCGGATCAACGGTGCCACCTCGAAGTCGCCGCCCTCGGTGGCCGCTTGGAGCGCGAGGGAGACGACGAAGTCGGTCTGGTCGAAGTGCCACTGGAGCTCGTCATCCTCGGTCATGACGGCGAGGTTGAGGGCGCCGAAGGGGTCGGCGTAGCGGTAGAGCTGCCCCCGCCCGAGGATCGCCTCGACGAAGGAGCGTAGCGGCTCCCACTCGTAGAGCCGTCGGAGGGGTGAGCCGGGAGGAAAGAGGTCGTAGGCGACGACGCCGGTGCCGTACCTCCCCGTCCAGCGGCGTGGGTCACCGGCCGGGGCGTCCGGGGGCGGAGCGGCGAGATAGGCCGTCCCGATCCCCTCCGAGCGCCAGGCCGCCGGGGCCAGGCTGGCGGCGTCCTCGACGAGGATGCCGAGCGCACCTGCCGGCACGAAGCCGGGGAGCTCGCACCACCCCTGCCGCCCGAGCTCCTCGCGGGCGGCGCCGACGAAGCCCGCATCGGGGTCGAGGACGGGGTAGCGCTGAAGGTCGACGAGCGTGGCGCACGGATCGGCCGTCCCGCCGGCATGCCGGGTCATCGGGCCCGCCGCCTCGCCGCCCTCGACTCCAACTGAGGGGCAACGACGGCGCGGATCGGCTCTGTGGCCGTGCAGGGCTCCACGGCGCCAGGTCTACCCGAGCAGGGTCCTCGTCCGCCCGTCCGGCTCCCCCACCACGACGGTCCCGACGAGCTCTCGGGGAAACAGGCCATGCTCCACCACCCCCGGCTGGGCGGCCAGGCGCACGGCGGCCGCCCCGGGATCGGCGAGATCGCCCCACCAGTCCGCGATGACGCCCCCGTCCGGGCTCGGCCCGCAGTCGCGAAGGCGCACGCCGTCGAGGGCGCGCACGGTGGCGGCGAGCCCGAAGGCCATCAGCTCGACCGGGACCGGCGGATGGAGGGCAGGGACGACCTTGTCGGGCGAGACGATCACGAGGAAGTGGTCCGCGGCTGCCGCCACGATCTTCTCTCTCGTGTGCGCCCCCCCGCCGCCCTTTACGAGCCAGCCCTCCGGCGACACCTGGTCGGCTCCGTCGATGGCGATGTCGAGGCGGTCGATCTCGCCGAAGGGACGGACGTCGAGACCGAGCGAGCGGGCCGCCTCCTCCGTCGCCGGCGAGGTGGCGACGCAGACGAGGTCGAGGCGGCGGCGGGCGAGGGCCGGCAGCAGGTAGGCCACCGTCGTCCCGGTGCCGAGCCCGACGCGCATCCCCGGTGCCACCGCGGCCGCCGCGTGCTCGGCCGCGGCCTGTTTCGCGGCGGCCTGTGGGTCCACGGGCCCCATGCTGCCTCACGGGACTGCCCGCGCGCCGCTTCCGGCCGGCCGCCGGTGCCCACCTCCTAGAGTGCCGGGATGGCCGAGGAGATCGTCGCCGTCCGCACGGGCGTCGAGCTCTGCTACGAGGAGCTCGGCCCCGCCGACGGGGCGCCGATGCTCCTCGTGATGGGCCTTGGCACCCAGCTCATCGCCTGGCCCGACGAGCTCTGTCGCGACCTCGCTCGCCGGGGCTACCGGGTCGTCCGCTTCGACAACCGCGACGTCGGCCGCTCCACCCATCTCGGCGGCCCGACGCCCGATCCCTTCAAGGTCGCGCTGGGGTGGGCGCGGCCGGCGTACCGCCTGGAGGACCTGGCAGAGGACGCCGTGGCTCTGCTCGAGCGCCTCGGGATGGAGCGCGCCCACGTCGTCGGCGCCTCGATGGGAGGGTTCGTGGCCCAGATCGTCGCGATCCGCCACCCCGAGCGGGTTCGCAGCCTCTCGCTCCTCATGACCTCGACCGGCTCGCGCCGGGTCGGCCTGCCGAGACCCCGGCTCGCACGCGTAGTCGGGCGGCGCCGGGACCAACAGGCCGACCGGGCTGCCGCGGTGGCGGTGGTGCTCGCCGTCGCCCGCGCGGTCGGATCGAGCGGCTACCGCTTCGACGAGGCGTACCTGCGGAGCCTCGCCGAACGAGCCTACGACCGCGGCTACGACCCCGATGGCGCCGTCCGGCAGCTCGGGGCGATCCTCGCCCAGCGTGACCGGACTCCGGAGCTCGGCTCGATCGAGGTGCCGACCGTCGTGATCCACGGTCTCGCCGATCCGCTCGTCGGCGTGAGCGGCGGGAGGGCGCTCGCGACGGCCATCCCCGGGGCCCGTTTCGTGGGCCTCGCCGGGATGGGGCACGACCTGCCCCGGGAGTTGTGGGGGCGCATTGCCAACGAGATCGCTGCGACGGCAGCCGCAGCCGATCTGCGAGATCAGCCTTCCGGCGAGGCGCCCGCGCCGCCACGGGCGAGCACGAGCCCGCGCTCGAGGCTGTGCGGCAGCTCCTCGGAGTAGACGACGACGAGCCTCCTCGTCGTCCGGGTGAGGGCCACGTAGAGCGCTCGGAGGCCCTGGGCGTGCTCCGCGACGAGCGCAGCCGGCTCGACGAGGACGACGGAGTCGAACTCGAGGCCCCGCGCGGCCTCCAGTCCGAGCACCGCGAGCGGCGCGTCAAGGAGCCGGCGTGCCTCGGAGGCGCTGAGGCTCGTCCGGCCGTCGGCGACGGGCGCCTCGAGGCGGTGGGCGAGGTCGGCGAGCATGCCGCGAGGGGCGATGAGGGCGACCTTCCCCTCCTCGGCACCGGAACGCGCCGTCATGGCCGCCCTCTCCCCCCGGCCCCTCGAGACGGCCTCGTCGAGGAGCTCCAGAGCTCCCACCCGCCACAGCTCGGGCAGCTCGTGCGCCTCTCGGACCGAGCGAGGAGGGGTGAGGCTCGGCGCCGCCTCGGCGAGGACCTCGGCGGCGACCGCCATGACCTCGGCCGGAGTGCGGTAATTGACGGTCAGCTCCTCGACCCGTAGCCCGCTGCGGCTCCGCAGCTGCGAGAGCGCCTCGTGCCAGTCGGCCGGGAGCCGGGACGCGCTCGCCTGACCGAGATCGCCGACGACGGTGAACGAGCCCGAAGGGCAGCGGCGCGAGATGGCTCGCCACTGCATCGGGGACAGCCCCTGGGCTTCGTCGACCACGACGTGTCCGTACACCCTGGCTCCCTTGTCGAGGATCGGGCCGGAGCCAGGGCTCGCCCAGCCGGCGACACGGTCGCGCAGCACGCGATGAGTCTGGTCACCCGGGCCTGCGACCTGGTCGTCACGCCAGCGCCGGTCGCAGGCCGGGCAGTGCCAGGGCCGCTCGCCGCCGGCAAGCTCGAGCTGCTCGTCGCAGGCGGGGCAGTCGGGCATGGCGTCGTCGAGGATCCGCTCGAGCATCCAGGCGTCGGCTCCGTCGAGGGCGCTCCCGCCCCCGCGGCGCCGACCCGGGCGACGTGCCGGTCCGAGCAGCTGGGCCGCCTCGTCGAGCAGCGCCATGTCGGCCACGGTCCAGGTGATCTCGGAAAGTGCGGCGGAGCGCTGGCGGAGAAGGAGGCGCTCCTCGTCCTCTGAGAGGACCCCGTTCGCAGCGGCGTGCAGGAGCGGCGCCGCCCCGAACAAGTCGTGGAGCAGCTCCTCCGGCGTGAGGAGGGGCCACATCCGCTCGAGCGCGGCGCGCACGGACGGGTTCCGCCGCAGCTCGCCCGGCATGGCGGCAGCGACGCGGGCCTGCTCGTCCCGCTCCACCGGGAGGCGGTCGCCATGCCGGGCCGAGCGGTCCTCCGCCTGGCGCCACGCTCTCACGAACGCGCGGGCGAGGAGGCGCTCGACGAGGGAGCGGCGGGCGTTGTGGGTGCCGCCGCGCTGGCGGGCGGTCTCGACGACCCGGCGGAGCTCCCCGACGCCGAGGGTGAGCTCGTGGCGCCCGTAGCTCATGGTGAGCGGGTGCCGCAGGGGTCGCTCCCTTGTGGCGACGGCTCTCGCGACGACCTCGGCCATGCGGAGGTCGCCCTTCAGCGCGGCGACGGCGTCGGGCTCGCTCGCCCCGACTCTCGCGCTCCCGGCGTACAGCTCGCCGGGCGTGGCGAGGGCGACCGTGTGCTCTCCGAGCGAGGGCAGCACCTGCTCGATGTAGCGGAGGAAGACCGTGCTCGGGCCGACGAGGAGGACGCCGTCGCGCTCGAGCCGCTGCCGATGGGTGAACAGCAGGTAGGCCGCTCGATGGAGGGCGACCGCCGTCTTGCCCGTGCCGGGACCGCCTTGGACGACGAGGATCCCCGCGAGCTCGGAGCGGATGACGGCGTCCTGCTCCGCCTGGATCGTGGCGACGATGTCCTGCATCCGCCCCGTGCGGGCCCGCTCGAGGCCCGCGAGCAGGGCCGCCTCGCCGACGAGGACGAGGTTGCCCGGGAGCTGCTGGGAGAGCAGCTCGTCGTCGATGCCGGCGATGCGCCGGCCCCGGAACGAGAAGTGCCGCCGGCGGCCCACGCCAAGGGGCTCTGCCGGCGTGGCCCGGTAGAAGGGCTCGGCGACCGGTGCCCTCCAGTCGACCACGAGCTGCTCGCCGTCCTCGTCGGAGACGCCGATGCGGCCCACGTAGGCGCGCAGGCCGTCCAGGTAGTCGAGGCGGCCGAAGCAGACCGAGGCGTCGCCGATGTTGAGCTGGGCGAGGCGCCGCCCCGAGAGCTCGACGCGGATGTCACGCTCGAGGCGGTTCGCGAAGGTGCCCCCGGCCCCCTCCCCGACCACCTCGGCCGAGAGGGCTCGTGCCGCGTCCCGCATGGCGTCGAGCCGCTCGTGGGCCCGGTCGAGGTAGGCCTGCTCGGATTCGATCTCCGGGTGCGTCACATCCCTCGCTTCGGCGTCTGCCCCGTGCCGCGCCGACCGTCACGTGCCCTGCGCGGCGCAAAGTTGGTCGATCAGCCTACCCGAGCATCGGCCCGGTCCGGTCCGGCGGCACCGGGCTCGCGCGCCGGCGCCCCGGCTCCCTGGGTGTGCCAGGTCGCCGGGGCGCCGTGAGTGCGCGGCGAGTGCTGAGAGGTCAGCCAGCCGAGACGGGGGCCCAGTAGACCCGGGTGCCCCAGTTCGAGTAGGTGTCGCGCGCCTCGGGCCCGACGTACTCGTTCGCCATGTAGATGTCCCCGTTGTAGTACTGGGCCATCGAGTAGTCCCCGTACCGGCACGTGCCGCCGGAGAAGGGCGGGTAGCAGGTGAAGTCGTCGAGCGGTGCCACGCCGTTCGCGGCGACGTGGACGACGCTGCCGGCGCCCGTCGCGGCCGAGAAGGTGGCGTAGGCCGCGCTCGGGTACCGGTCGGGTCCGGCGACGGCGAACGAGATGAAGCCGACGCCGCTCGCGTTGACGCCGATCACCGGGTAGAGCAGGTTCTGCGAGGTCTCCACGTAGCCCTGCTTCACCATCGTCGCCGACAGCTTGCCGCTCGAGATCGACGGGCGCAGCACGAACCAGGCCGCGCCGGCGTTCTCACCAGTCCCGTAGGCGAAGCCGGTCGTGAGCTCGGCGTAGAGGTTGCCGCTCGCGTAGGTGACCTCCTGGACGGCGTTGAAGTCCGTCTCGAGCTGCGCGGTGCCGGAGAAGCCCACGGAGGTGCCGAGGGGCGTGGGCCCGCTCTTTTGGATCGCGTTCGGCGGCTGCTCGGTGTAGGACTCGCTCGTGATGGTCTTCTCGACCATCGTGAGGGGAGCCCCCCGGTTGAGCCGGTTCGTGTGGAGCAGGGCGAAGACCTCGAGGCCCTTGGTGGTCACGTTGTTCGGCAGGTTCGCGTTCGACTCGACGAAGTACTCCGTGTCGACGAGGTTCGAGCCCTCGGTGATCGTCGAGGGCGAGAGGTGGTAACCGGCGTACGGGTCCGAGGTGAACGGGTCGGTGAACGTCTCGAGCGTCGGCATCTTGCCGCCGTTCGCAGCCGAGATGAGCCCACCCTTCGAGAGGGCGTAGATCACCGCGCCGTTGAATTCGCCGTTCACGACGGAGAACTCGTTCGTCGCGATGAAAAAGCCGCTCTTGTCGGCGCCGACCTGGTCGAAGTCGCCGAAGCAGGGGCAGGCGCCGGCCGTGTTCGAGGCGTCGGTGGTGTTGATGGCAAAGATGGTGTAGCTCCCGAACGGGTTCGTCGTCGTGCTCACGGCGATGAACTGGAGGCTCGGAACGCTCCCGTCCGGCGTACCCACCTGGAACATCGTGAAGAACCAGTGGCCCGTGCTCGGGTCCCAGTACGCCCGGGGGTCGGAGAGGAAGGTGCTCGGCGCAAGGCCGAACAGGTCGTAGGCGGGCACCGCTCCGAGCAGGGTCTGGCCGCTCGTGTTGTAGATGTTGAGCGTGTCGTTCACGAACTCGACGAGCACCGTGCCCATCGGGCTCGGCCCGACGGCAAGACCCTGGTCTGGGGGCGAGACGTCGCCGACGCCGCCGGCGTCGGGCGAGTTGGCGCCCCCGTTCATGAGCGCCGTGATGCCGTCGAAGCCGTGCTCACCGGCGACGTTGCCCGTGAAGCCGGCAAGGCTCGTCGCCCTCGGCAGGGCGGTGCGGGGCGCGCTCGCGTCTGAGCGGCGCGGGACCCGGCCGAGCGGGACGACGTGGCGGGTGGCGCCCGTGCGGGAGGCGGCGGGGGGTGCGTACTTCCCGATCGCCTGCTCGAGGTTGACCTTCCCGATCCTGACGAGCCGGGGACTGTTGATGGCGACGTGCGGGGTCTGCGACGCAGCCGGGTGGGTGCTCGCCTTCGTGGCGGCGCCGGCCCCCCCTCCTGCGAGAGGAGCGGCGAAGACGGTGACGGCGAGGCAGGCCGAGCCTGCGAGGGCGCCGGCGATCGACCGGCGCCGCCGCCGGCTCGCCTTCGGCGCTTGGTCGTGCAGGGTATCTCTCACTGATCCCCCTTCTGGGATGAGGCAGCAGCACTGCTGCTCGTGGGCTCCGAGGCGCTGCTCCGCCGCCTGGTGTGGGGACGTCGTGCACCGCCACCACCGACCATAGGAGACGCAGGGCTCGGGCGCCAGCGATTTCGCGGGCGGCACGGGACCGGTCAGCCCGGGTCGGCCTCGTGGCCGGCCGGGTGGAGGCCCCAGTACGCCTCGCCCGGCGCGAGCTCGCCCTTCACCACCTCGTGGATGGCCCGGCAGATCGGCAGGACGAGCCCATAGCGCTCGGCGAGGTCGAGGACGAGCTCGGCGGTCTTCACCCCCTCGGCCACCATGTGGAGGCCGGCGAGGATCTCCTCGAGGCGCTCCCCCCGGCCGAGCCGCTCCCCCACCATCCGGTTGCGGGAGTAGGGGCTCATACAGGTGGCCACGAGGTCGCCCATCCCGGCGAGTCCGGCGAAGGTCGGCTGCTCGGCTCCCATGGCCATCCCGAGGCGGGTCAGCTCCGCAAGCCCGCGAGCCATGACCGCGGCGCGGGTGTTGTCCCCGACCCCGAGGCCCTCGCCGATGCCGGCCGCGATCGCCACCACGTTCTTCAGCGCTCCGCCCACCTCGCAGCCGATGACGTCGTGGTTGAGGTAGACGCGGAAGAGCCCCCGCATGAGGACCTTCTGGATCTCTGCGGCAACGGCGAGGTCCTCGGTCGCGACGACGGCCGCCGCCGCCTTGCCCTCCATGATCTCCCTGGCGATGTTCGGCCCGGTGAGGGCTGCGGCCGGGTGGCCGGGGAGGACCTCGCGGATCACCTCGGTCATCCGGAGCCCCGTCCCTTGCTCGAAGCCCTTCGAGAGGCTCACGACCGGGATCCAGGGCCGGACGTGGGCCGAAGCGGCGAGAAGGGTCTCGCGAAAGCCGCCCGTCGGCACCCCGACGACGAGGAGGTCGGCGCCGGAGACCGCCTCCTCGAGGTCGCTCGTCGCCCGGAGCGCGCTCGGGAGGGCGTGCCCGGCGAGGTAGCGCTCGTTCACGTGACGCTCGCGGATCTGGCGGGCCACCGCCTCGTCACGAGCCCAGAGGATCGTCGGGTGACGGGGGGCGATGAGGGCGGACATCGTCGTGCCCCACGAGCCCGCCCCGAGCACCGTCACCTTCACGCCGTCCTCCCTTCCTCGCCCACCGTCCGCCTCCGGTGCTCAGGCCTGCCCGGGCGCCCACGACGGCGGCCGCCGCTCCCGGAACGCCGCCATGCCCTCCGCGGCCTCCGGGGAGGCGAACAGGCTCGCCGACAGCTCGGCGGTCCAGGTGAAGGCGGTGTCCCGCCGCATCCCCGGCACGTCGTAGACGAGGCGCTTCGCGGCGGCGAGGGCGCCGGGAGCGGCGCGCATGACGGCCGAGAGCACGAACGCGACCGCCTCGTCGAGCCGCTCGGGCGGGACGGCACGGTTGACGAGGCCCACCTCGGCGGCTCGCTGGGCCTCGATCCGCTCGCCGGTGAGGAACAGCTCGAGGGCATCCGCCCGGCGCAGCTTCGGCAGGCAGACGACCGAGATGATCGCCGGGGCGACCCCGATCGTCACCTCCGTGAAGGCGAAGCGGGCCTCGGTCGAGGCGAGCGAGATGTCGCACGCTGCCGCGAGCCCGACGCCGCCGCCCATGCAGTGGCCGCCGATCCGGCCGATCACCGGCTTGGGATGCTCGACGATGGCGGTGAGCACGTCGGCGAGGCGGTGCCGGAGCGGCTCGCCGGGCTCCGAGCCCTTGAGGTCCGCTCCTGCGCAGAACGACGGACCGGTGTTGGCGAGAACGACGGCGCGGCACGACGGGTCCGTGCTCGCCTCGGCGAGATGGTCGCCGAGGGCGTTCAGCATGGCGGTGCTGAGGGCGTTGCGCCGCTCGGGGTCGTCGAGGGTGATCGTCGTGACCCCGTCGCTCCGCTCGCACCGGGTGGGCCCGCTCATGGGTGGAGCTCCCTCGGGACCGGCACGACCTTGGCCCGCAGGTACTCACCGAGCCCCTTTGCCTGGCCGTCGATGCGGGAGGAGGCGGCCACCCCCTCGCCGAGGAGGCCGTAGAGGACGAAGTTGAGCGCCCTCAGGTTGGGAAGGTCGAAGCGCTCTACCCGGAGCGGGCGCGCCTCTGGGAGGAGGTCCCGCAGGCGCTCGACGGTGAGCCACCACGACAGCCACCGAAAGGAGCGGTCCGTCCGTGCGAAGACGCCGAGGTTGGCGTTGCCCCCCTTGTCGCCCGAGCGGGCGCCGGCGATCCGCCCGAGCGGGAGCGGAGCCGTCTCCCCGCCCTCGAAGGCCGCGACGCCGCCTGCGGAGGCAGGAGGAGCGCCCGCCGCCGCCGTCGAGGGCGGCAGCGGCTCGACCAGGTGTCGCTTCCCGTTCACCACCACCTCCTGCCAGACGAGCTCCGCCGGGACGGCGGCCGGCCAGTAGACCCCGTAGGCCTGGGTCGCCGATCCGGCGCCGAACAGTCCGGGGTAGCTCGCGAGGGCGAGCTCGGTCACCTTGGCGCTGAAGGCCCGCCCGACCTTGCGCTCG
The DNA here is from genome assembly GCA_035294725.1 of Acidimicrobiales bacterium. Lineage (GTDB taxonomy): Bacteria > Actinomycetota > Acidimicrobiia > Acidimicrobiales > Bog-793 > DATGKK01. The sequence continues at coordinate 10,789 of DATGKK010000143.1, forward strand.
TCGGGGTCCTTCACGGTGATCCGCAGCTGCGCCATCGCGGCCTCGTTCGTCGGCGGGTCCTCCTGGTCGGTCCGGAGCAGGTCCACCTCGACCGCTGCGAACGACTCCTTCCCGCCCGGCACCGATGCCCACAGCGCCCGCTCGAAGGCGGCCGCCTTTGTCTCGACGTCGAGGCCCGTGAGGATCATCGTGAGCGTGGTGCGGTGGCCGCCGAGGTAGTTCATCGCCACCTTGGTGGTCGTGGGCGGCGGCTCTCCCCGTACCCCGGAGATGCGGACCCGGTCGGGACCCTCCTGCGAGAGCTCGATCGTGTCGAAGCGGGCGGTCACGTCGGGGTTGGCATAGCGAGGCGAGGCGATCTCGTACAACAGCTGGGCCGTCACGGTCTCGACCGAGACGAGCCCGCCGTGGCCCGGGTGTTTCGTGATCACCGAGGAGCCGTCGCCGGCGATCTCCGCGATCGGGAAACCCACGTGCTCGAGGCCGGGCACCTCCTCGAAGAAGCTGAAGTTCCCCCCAGTCGCCTGCGCCCCGCACTCGATGACGTGACCGGCCACGACGGCGCCGGCGAGAGCATCCCAGTCGTCGCGCCGCCAGCCGTGGTGCCAGGCAGCCGGGCCGAGCGCGAGGGCGGCGTCGGTCACGCGGCCGGTGACGACGATGTCCGCGCCCTGGCCGAGGGCCTCCGCGATGCCGAACCCCCCGAGGTAGGCGTTCGCCGTGACGACGTCGCGATCAGCGAGCGGCTCGCCGGTGTCGAGGTTGGCGAAGTCGCAGCCGGCCTCGCGGAGCTCGGCGAGCCGCCCCATGAGGTCGTCCCCCTCTATGTAGGCGACGGCGGGCGCGAGGCCGAGCCGGTCGGCCAGCTCCTCAACCCGCTCCGCGAGGCGGGCGGGGGCGAGGCCACCGGCGTTCGAGACGACCTTGATGCCCCGATCGAGGCAGGTTCCCATCACCTGCTCCATCTGGGTGAGGAAGGAGCGGGCGTAGCCGGCCGCGGGGTCCCTCATCCGGTTCTTCGCGAGGATGAGCATCGTGAGCTCGGCGAGCCAGTCGCCCGTGAGGACGTCGATCGGGCCTCCCTCCACCATCTCGGCGGCGGCCGAGAGCCGGTCCCCGTAGAACCCGCTGCAGTTCGCCACCTTGAGCGGCGCCGGGCTCATCTCGCCCCCGCCCTGCCCGGTGGTGTCGGCGCCGCCCGCCCGTCTCGCTGCTCGGGAGCAGCCCGCCCGTCGTGGTCGAGAGCGGGGTCGATCGCGACGAGGAGGTCGCCGCTCGCGACCTGCGAGCCGGCTGTCACCCTCACCTCCCGCACCGTGCCGGCAACCGGTGCGGTGATCCGGTGCTCCATCTTCATGGCCTCGACGATGACGAGGAGCTGCCCTCGGGCCACCTCCTCCCCGACCTCGGCGTGGGTGGAGAGGACCCTGCCGGGCATCGGGGCGACGAGGGCTCCCTTGGTGCCGGGCCGGGCCGGCTCGGGGAACCTCGGGAGCTCCACGAGCTCGAGGGCGGCACCCGACTCGAAGCCGACGACGGTGCGGGCACCGACGCGGTCGACACGGAGGCGGTGCCGCACGCCCTCCACCTCGAGGCCGCCGCCCCGGCGCACGACGGTGGACTCCTCCTCGCCCTCGGGTCCCGCCACGCTCACGGCGAAGCTGCCGTCGCGGCGCCGGCGGTACTCGACCGTGACCGTCGCCGGCTCACCGGCCCCGCCTTCCGGGGAGCCTTCGATCCGGTAGGTCCGGCGCTCGGGGGGCAGTACGCCGTTGCGCCACCCGCTCGGCAGGCTCGCGAGCACCGGGGCAGCCGCCCGCGCACTTTCCTCGGCGGCGAGGGCCGCCGCGAGCCCCGCCAGGCGCCGGCCCGTCGGACCGGGGTCGATCCGGGCCGGCACCTGGCGCTCCTCGATAAAGGCCGTGGTCGTGTCGCCGCTCAAGAAGGCCTCGTCGCGGAGGATGCCGATGAGGTGCTCCCGGTTCGTCGTGAGACCGACGACCGCGGTCCGGGCGAGGGCGAGGGCGAGCCGGCCGGCTGCCTCCCGGCGGGTCGGGCCATGCGCGACGACCTTCGCAAGGAGCGGGTCGAACTCGATCCCGACGACCGAGCCGGTCTCGATGCCGGAGTCGACGCGCACGGCCGGCTCGCCGGCCGGCCGCCAGAGCTCGACGCGCCCCGCGGCAGGGAGGTAGCCCGCCGCAACGTCCTCGGCGTACAGGCGGGCCTCGATGGCGTGGCCGCGCAGGGTGAGGTCGTCCTGGGAGAACGAGAGCGGTGCTCCCATCGCGACGAGCAGCTGCTCGCGAACGAGGTCGAGGCCGGTCACGAGCTCGGTGACCGGGTGCTCGACCTGGAGGCGGGTGGTGACCTCGAGGAAGAAGAAGCGACCGTCGGGGGCAAGGAGGAGCTCGACGGTGCCGGTGCTCACGTAGCCGAACGCCGCTGCGATGCGAAGCGCCGCCTGGCCCAGCTCCTCCCTCAGCTCCGGGCTCACCGCCGGCGAGGGCGCCTCCTCGACCACCTTCTGGTGGCGACGTTGGATCGAGCACTCGCGCTCGCCGCAGTGGACGAGGTTGCCGTGCTCGTCGCCGAGGACCTGGACCTCGACGTGGCGGGCCCGCTCGAGGTAGGGCTCGACGAAGACCCGCTCGTCGCCGAAGGCCGCCTTCGCCTCGCGCGCGGCGGCCGCCACGGCGTCAGCGAGCTCGTCTCGGCGGCGCACGATCCGCATCCCCTTGCCCCCGCCGCCTGCGACCGCCTTGATGATGACGGGGAGCGGGAGATCGGACCAGGCGATCGCGTCACCGGCTCGGCTCGGTGGGTCGCCGAGGACGGGGATCCCGGCCGCAACGGCCGCTTGTCGAGCGGCCAGCTTGTCGCCGAGGGCGGCGATGGCGGCGGTGGGCGGGCCGACGAAGACGAGGCCGGCTTTGCGGACCGCCTCGGCGAAACCGGCGCTCTCGGAGAGGAAGCCGTAGCCCGGGTGGACGGCGTCGCAGCCGGTGCGCCGGGCCGCCTCGAGCAGCCGTGCCGGGTCGAGGTAGGTCTCGGCCGCCGACCGGCCGCCGAGGGCGACGGCGGCGCCGGCCTCTGCCGCGAAGGGCGCGAGTGCGTCGCCATCGGCGTAGCCGACGGCGGTCTCGATGCCCATCTCGTGGGCGCTGCGGATGACCCGGCGGGCGATCTCGCCGCGGTTCGCCACGAACAGGCGCCGGATCTGGCGCCCGGCGCCGCTCACAGCCGGAAGACCCCGAAGCCCGGCGCCCCCTCCACCACGTTCGAGTGGCAGGCCGAGAGCGCCATGCCGACGACGTGGCGGGTGTCGCGGGGGTCGATCACGCCGTCATCGGCGGCCCGGCCCGTCGCGTAGAGGGCGAGCGAGGCTCGCTCGGCCGTCTGTTCGACGGCCGCCGCTCGGGCCTGCTCGGCCGCCTCGTCGAGGGTCTCGCCCCGGCGGGCGGCCTGCTGGCGGCGGACGATGGACATGACGCCGGCCATCTGGCGGGGGCCCATGACGGCGATCTTGGCCGTCGGCCAGCAGAAGACGAAGCGGGTGTCGAAGGCCCTTCCCCCCATGCCGTAGTTGCCGGCGCCGTAGCTCGCCCCGAGGATGACGGTCACGTGGGGGACGGTCGAGTTCGAGAGGGCGTTGATCATCTGGCTGCCGTGCTTCACGATCCCGCCCCGCTCGTACTCCCGGCCGACCATGTAGCCCGTGATGTTCTGCAGGAACAGAAGGGGGGTGTCGATCTGGTTGCAGAGCTGGATGAACTGGGCGGCCTTCTGCGACGAGTCCGAGAAGAGCACCCCGTTGTTGGCGAGGATGCCGACGGGAAAGCCGTGGATGGAGGCCCAGCCGCAGACCAGCGTCTCGCCGTAGAGGGGCTTGAACTCCTCGAAGCGGCTCCCGTCGACCACCCGGGCGATCACCTCGCGCACGTCGAGGGGCGCCCGCAGGTCGGGTGAGACGAGCCCGAGCAGCTCCTCGGGGTCATGGACCGGCTCGTCGGCGGGCTCCGTCGGCACCGGCCCGAGCTTGCGCCAGTGCAGGTGGCGCACGGCCTCCCGGGCCATCCGGATCGCCTCGTGCTCGTCCTCGGCGAGGTAGTCGGCAAGGCCGCTCACCCGGGCGTGCATCTCCGCTCCGCCGAGCTCCTCGTCGTCGGCGTCCTCCCCCGTCGCCATCTTCACAAGGGGGGGCCCGCCGAGGAAGACCTTCGCCTGGCGCTTCACGAAGATGTTGTAGTCCGAGAGGCCCGGCTGGTAGGCGCCCCCGGCCGTCGAGCTGCCGCAGACGATCGAGATGGAGGGGATGCGGCGCCCCGACAGCTCCGTGATGTCGTGGAAGATGCTCCCGGTCTCGGCGAAGTGGGACATGTTGGCTCGCAGCGCCGCCTCGGGGTCGCCGCCACCGCCCCCGCCGCGGAGGTCGCCTCCCGCCGACTCCACGAACTGCACGTAGGGAAGGCGGTTCTCCCGGGCGATCCGCAGCCCCCGCTCGATCTTCTTGTAGGCGATCGCGGTCATGGCACCGCCGAGCACGGTTGGGTCGTTGCCGAGCACGACGCACTCGGTCCCCTCGACGACGCCGATCCCGAGGAGGAGTCCGCCCCCGACGGCGTAGTTGGTCTGGACTCCCGCGAGGGGCGAGATCTCGAGGAAGGGAGAGTCCTGGTCGACGAGGAGGGCCACCCGTTCCCGGACCGGGAGCTTGCCGCGGGAGCGGAGCCGTGCCGTTGCCTCCGGCCCGCCTCCGGCGGCCGCCTCGGCGAGGAGGCGGTCGAGCTCGGCGAGCTGCTCTCGCATCGCGGCGGCGTTGGCGCGGTGCTCCGGCGAGGACGGGTCGAGGGAGGAGGAAAGGACGGGCACTGGTGCTCAGCGGCCGGGGGCCACGACACCGAGGCCGGGAGGGCGGCCCGCCCCGGCCGGTCCTGCGAACGCCTGTGCCACTGAGAGCCACCTCGTGGCGGCCGAGCCCACGGCCGTGACGTCGGTGTCGTCGGGGTGGCGGCGCTGGGTCACGACGAGGGCGAAGCCGAGCCCGCTCCCGGTGATGCGGTCGGGCGCATCCTCGGGACCGAAGGACCAGACGGTCCCGCCCGGGGAGAGGAGCTCGACCCGCACGGGGCGCCCGTCGTCCTCGGCCCCGTGCACGGCATGCGCATAGGCCCTGGCGGCGACGCCGAGGTGGCAGATGTGCCGGAGCCGGTCCGTCTCGCTCGGCCGGAGCCCGAGGGCGTCCCGCACGTCCTGGCCGTGCGCCCAGGTCTCCATGAGCCGGGCCGTGACGAAGCTCGCGAGGCTCATCTCCGGGCCGTACCACGGCACCCGCCGCGACGGCTCCGCCGAGCTCGCGGCCGCGGCGAGGTGCTCGCGTCCCGACCGCCAGGCACGAAGGAGGGCATCCGGGGGCACCGAGCGGCCGAGGGCGAGGTCCGGCTCTCGCCCCTCGGCCCCGGTCATGAGCGAGCGCCGGTGCTCGGCGAAGCGCTCGGGAGCGGCGAGGGCGAGCACGGCCGAGGCGTCGAAGTAGGCGAGATGGCTCACCTGGTCGCGCACCGCCCATCCTTCGGCCGGCGTGGGGAGCTCGAAGTCCTCGGGCGCGAGCGCGCCGAGCACGGCGTCGAGCTCGTCCTGCTCGGCGGCGAGGTCGGCGAGGAGACCCTCGAGGCTGGTCATGAGGCGTCCTGCTCGCGCACGGCCCGATCCTTGCGCGTGCGGGCGGCTCGTGCCAGGAGGCCGGGCTCGGCTCAGCCGGGGGCCTGGGCACCAGCTAGACAGTGGCCCGTGAGCTGGACCACGTTCGGCGAGACGTTCGTGACGCTGTTCGTCGTGATGGACCCGATCGGCACGGCGCCGGTCTTCCTCTCGCTCACCCGCCACCAGCCGCGAAGAGGCGCCCAGCGGGCGGCCGTGGCGGCCTCGGTGGCCGCGATGGTGGTCGTGCTCGTGTTCGCGCTCTTCGGCAAGGTCGTCCTCGGCTACCTGCACGTCTCGCTGCCGAGCCTGTCCATCGCGGGTGGCCTCCTGCTCGTCCTCGTCGCCCTCGAGATGCTCCAGGGCGAGGGAGCGCCTGCAGAGGGCGACACCGGGATCGCCCTCGTGCCCCTCGCGACCCCGCTCCTCGCAGGCCCCGGCGCCATCGCGACGGTGATGGTGCTCGTGAGCCGGCACAGCGGGACGGCCTCGCATCTCGGCATCTACCTCGGCATCCTCGCCACGGTGGCCGTCATCGCCGTCGTCTTCCTCCTCGCCGACCAGCTCGCGAAGTGGGTCCCGGCGAGCGCGCTGCACTTCCTCACCCGGATCTTCGGCTTCCTGCTCGCCGCCATCGCCGTCCAGCTCGTCGTCGACGGCGCCACCGCCCTCGCGCGATGAGCGACGGTGCTCCTCGGGCCCGGCGGGCCGGCCGCTAAGGTCGCCGCGATGACGAAGACCGCCGTCGTCACGGGCGCCTCGAGCGGGATCGGCGCCGCCACGGCGCGCCGTTTGCATGCGGCCGGCTACGCCGTCGTGCTCGGGGCACGGCGCCTCGATCGGACCGAGGCGCTCGCCGCAGAGCTCGGCGGCTCCGCCGTGGCGAGGCCACTCGACGTCGCCGACCCGGCCAGCGTGGAGTCCTTCTGCGCCGGCCTCGACCGCTGCGACGTGCTCGTGAACAACGCCGGCGGGGCGCTCGGGTCCGAGCGGATCGAGGAGGCCGACGAGGCGAAGTGGCTGGCGATGTACCAGGCGAACGTCATGGGCACGCTGCGCATGACCAAGGCGCTCCTCGGCCGGCTCATCGACTCGGGCGACGGGTTCGTCGTGAACGTAGGATCGGTGGCCGGCTTCGAGCCCTACCCCGGCGGCGCCGGCTACAACGCCGCCAAGCATGCGCTGCGCGCCCTCAGCGACGTGCTGCGCATGGAGCTGCTCGGCAGGCCGGTGCGGGTCTGCGAGATCGATCCCGGCATGGTCGAGACGGAGTTCTCCCTCGTGCGCTTCGGCGGGGACGCGAAGCGAGCCGCCGCCGTCTACGAGCACATGACCCCGCTCAAGGCCGACGACGTCGCCGACTGCATCGTGTTCGCCGTGACGAGGCCCTCCCACGTCGACATCGACCGCATCGTGGTCCGGCCCCGGGACCAGGCGCGGGTCCACCTCGTGCACCGGGAGACGGCGTGACCGCGGCGGTGCTTCGAAGCGGCCCTCGCGCCGGGCACCGGGCGGCGGCCCTGCCGGCAGGTCGCCGGAGCCACGGCCGCTAGCTCGATGGATCTCCCTGTCCGGCCCCCCGTGGCACCGATGCTGGCGAAGGCCTCGGCGACGCTGCCCGAGGGCGAGGGGCTCGTCTACGAGCCGAAGTGGGACGGCTTTCGGTGCATCGTGTTCCGCGACGGCGACGAGGTGGAGCTCGGGAGCCGGAACGAGCGGCCGCTCACCCGGTACTTCCCCGAGCTCGTCGCCGAGTGCCGGGCCCACCTGCCGGCCCGCTGCGTCGTCGACGGCGAGGTCGTGATCGCCGGGCCGGACGGGCTCGACTTCGAGGCCCTGCTCGCCCGGATCCATCCCGCCCAGTCGCGCATCGACCGGCTCGCCGCCGAGACTCCGGCCTCGTTCGTCGCCTTCGACCTGCTCGCCCTCGGCGACGAGGACCTCCGGGGGGCGCCCTTCGCCGAGCGGCGCCGGCTCCTCGAGTCAGCGCTCGGCGGCCTCGGTGGAGCCGTCCACCTGACGCCGGCGACCCGTGACGTGGCGGTGGCGAGGGACTGGTTCTCTCGCTTCGAGGGGGCCGGCCTCGACGGGGTCGTCGTGAAGCAGGAGGGCCTCGCCTACCTCGAGGACAAGCGGGTCATGACGAAGGTGAAGCACGAGCGCCGGGCCGACTGCGTCGTCGCCGGGTTCCGCTGGCACGCCTCGGGCGGCAGGGTCGGCTCCCTGTTGCTCGGGCTCTACGACGCCTCGGGGCACCTCCAGCACGTCGGGGTGACCGCATCGTTCACCGACCGCCGCCGGCTCGAGCTCGTCGAGGAGCTCGCACCCTACCGGACGGGTGTCGAGGACCACCCCTGGGCGGCGCAACGGCCAGCCGGTGAGGCGCCATCGCGCCGCCCGGGTGCTCAGAGCCGCTGGAACCAGGGCAAGGACCTGAGCTTCGAGCCGCTCCGCCCCGAGCTCGTCTGCGAGGTCTCCTACGATCACCTCCAGGGCGACCGCTTCCGGCACGCCACGACCTTCCGGCGCTGGCGCCCGGACCGGGACCCGGCCTCCTGCCGCTACGACCAGCTCGAGGCGGCCGTGCCCGCCGAGCTGGCGGAGGTCTTCGCGAGCTGACCGAGCCGGCTACAGCTCGGCCCGGCTCCCTGCCGCGCCGACGGCCGGGGAGAGCTCGGGGTGCTCGCTCATCATGCGGGCCGTCATGCGGTGCTCGACGTAGAAGGCGAGGCCGGGGAGGAAGCCGGCGCAGACAAGGCCGATCAGCTGCGGGAGCGGGAAGCGGGCCCGGCGCCACAGGTCGGCGACCGTGAGCAGGTAGACGATGTAGAGGATGCCGTGGATCGTGAACCCGACGTTGGCGACGGCCGGCTTGCCGGCGGCGAACTGGAGCGGGATCGCGACGACGCAGAGGAACAGCAGCATCACGCCGACCGTCCAGGCCATGAGGCGGTAGCGCCAGAGGGCGCCCGCGAGGTCGTCGGCGACGAGCCGGTCGTGCAGGCTCACGTGTCCGCCGGGCTGCGCCGGCCGGCGGGCCGCCGGCGCTCGGCGTCGCGCTCATGAAGGCTCGCGAGGTAGCGGTTGTAGGCGGCGAGCTCCGGGTCGGCGTCGTCGTAGGGGTCGAACCCGAGGTGGTCGAGCTGCTCCACGACGCTGTGCTGGGTCGCGATCCGCCTGGCCGCCTCGATGCGCCGGGCCTTCGCGGCGGCCCGCTCGGCCGCCCGGGTCTCGGCGAGAGGCTCGTGGATGAGCTTCCACCACATGTAGCAGGCGTACAGGGCGAAGAACGGCCATTCGAACGTGTAGACCCAGCTGAGGGCGTTGCCGCCGAGCGCCCTGCTGAGCTGCCACCAGCCGAGGGCGAGGCAGGCGCCGACGACGACGACGAGGGCGGCGTGGAGGCGGAGTGCCCGGGCCGAGAGCCAGGTCGTGCGCACGGGCACAGGCTACGTGCCTACGCTCGCGGGCGTGTCGCAGGGGTTGGAGCCGTCGGTCGGCGCGGCACCGGCCGAGCACCATCACGGCCACCCGCTGCCGGCCTGGCGCCGTCCCTCGGCCGGAGAGCACCGCGTCCAGATGGCTGCCGCCGTGCTCGTCGCGATCGGGCTCCAGCTCGCCCTCCCGCCCGACCTCGGCCTCCAGCCGCACTACGTCATGCCGGCCCTCGAGGGGGCCATCTTCCTTGCTCTCGTCGCGGCGAGCCCGGGGCGGATCGCCCGGCGCAACCGGCCGATCCGGGCGGTGACGCTCCTGCTCGTCGCCGCCATCAGCGTCGCGAACGCCACCTCGCTCGTCCTGTTGCTCCGCGACCTGTTGAACGGCAGCCGCAGCGTGAGCCAGGCCGGCCCCCTGCTGCTCTCGGGGGCCTCGATCTGGCTCACCAACGTCATCGTCTTCGGCATCTGGTACTGGGAGTTCGACCGGGGGGGGCCGGCGAGCCGGGCGCTCGCCCTCCGCCCCCACCCCGACTTCATGTTCCCCCAGCAGGCTCAGCCCGACCTCGCGCCCCCGGATTGGGTGCCGCAGTTCTTCGACTACCTCTACACCTCGTTCACGAACGCGGCGGCCTTCAGCCCGACTGACACGATGCCGCTGTCTCGCTGGGCGAAGATGCTCTTCCTCGTCCAGTCCGCCATCTCCCTGGTGACCGCAGCCGTCGTCGTGGCAAGGGTCTCGAACATCCTGCGGTAGCCTCGCCGTCGCGCGCCGCGCGCCACCCGCAGCTTGCGAGGAGGGATCCCATGGCCGACACCGACAACGCCCTCAACGTCCCGACCGGCGCCCCCGTCGAGGACCTCGAGAAGGAGCGCCTCGAGCGCAAGCAGAAGCTGGCGGCCGCCTACCGGCTCTTCTCCCGGTTCGGCTTCGACGAAGGGGTCGCCGGCCACATCACCGCCCGCGACCCCGAGCTGACCGACCACTTCTGGGTGAACCCGTGGGGCATGCACTTCGGCCACATCAAGGTCTCCGACCTCATCCTCGTGAACGAGCAGGGCGAGGTCGTCGGCAGCGACGCCCCGCTCAACCGCGCCGCCTTCGCCATCCACTCCCAGGTCCACGCCGCCCGCCCGGACGTCGTCGCAGCCGCCCACACCCACAGCACCTACGGTCGGGCGTGGTCGACCCTCGGCCGGCCGCTCGACCCGATCACCCAGGACGTGTGCGCCTTTTACGGCGACCACGCCGTGTTCGACGACTACACGGGCGTCGTGCTCGACGTCGAGGAAGGCAAGCGGATCGCGCATGCCCTCGGAGGGAACAAGGCGGTCATCCTGCGCAACCACGGGTTGCTCACGGTCGGCCACTCGGTGGACGAGGCGGCCTGGTGGTTCATCACGATGGAGCGGTCCTGCCAGGTGCAGCTCCTCGCCGAGGCCGCCGGCACCCCGAAGCTCATCGACCCGGAGATGGCGACCCTCACCGCCGGCCAGGTCGGCTCCCACCTCGCCGGGTGGTTCAGCTTCCAGCCGCTCTACCAGCGCATCGTGCGGGAGCAGCCCGACCTGCTCGACTGACGGGGCTCTCCTCAGGGGCGCTGGTCGTAGGTGGCGACGAGCCGGCGCGCGGCCCGGGCCTCGTCGACACGGCGCACCGGGGTGGTCCTCGGTGCGGCAGCGGCCTCGCCGGCCGATCCGGCAGCCCTCGCCTCGCTCGCGATCCGCACCAGCGCCTCGGCGAGGGCGGCGACGGTCTGCGGGCTCTCGGTCTCGGTCGGCTCGATCATGAGCGCCTCGTGCACGATGAGGGGGAAGTACACCGTCGGGGCGTGGAAGCCGAGCTCGAGGAGCCGCTTCGCCACGTCGATGGCGCGAAGCCCGGTCGCCTTCTCGAGAGAGTCGGCGGAGACGACGCACTCGTGCATCACGGTCCGGTCGTAGGGCAGGTCGTAGCTCCCCCGGAGGGCGTTCTTCAGCCAGTTCGCGTTGAGCACGGCGACGTCGGCGACCTCACGCAGCCCGTCGGCGCCGTGGAGGCGGATGTAGGTCCACGCCCGCAACAGGACGAGGGCGTTGCCGTGCCAGGAGTGGATGCGCCCGATGGAGCGCTCGGGGACTGCCCAGCCGAAGCGCCCGTCGGCCTCCCGGACCGGGCGGGGGCCGGGGAGGAAGGGGGCGAGCCGCTCGCTCACGGCGACGGGGCCGGCGCCCGGGCCTCCCCCGCCGTGGGGGGTGGCGAAGGTCTTGTGCAAGTTGAGGTGGACGATGTCAAAGCCCATGTCACCGGGCCGGACGACGCCGAGGATGGCGTTCAGGTTGGCGCCGTCGTAGTAGAGCAGGGCGCCCGCCTCGTGGACGAGGCGGGCGATCTCGACGATGTCCTCCTCGAACAGTCCGAGGGTGTTCGGGTTCGTGAGCATGATCCCGGCGACGTCCTCACCGAGGGCTGCCCGGAGGCTGTCGAGGTCGACGCCGCCTTGCGGGTTCGTCCCGACCGTGGTGACCTCGTAGCCGCCGAGCGTCACCGAGGCCGGGTTCGTGCCGTGGGCCGAGTCGGGGATGACGACCCGGGTGCGGCGCTCTCCCCGTGACTCGTGGTAGGCCCGCATGAGGAGGAGCCCCGTGAGCTCCCCCGCCGCCCCGGCGGCCGGCTGGAGCGTGGCGGCCGCCATGCCGGTGACGGCGCAGAGCGCCTCCTCGAGCTCGACGAGGACCTCGAGCCAGCCCTGCGCGCTGCTGGCGGGGGTGGCCGGGTGGACGTTCGCGAACGCGGCGGCCGCGGCCGCCTCGTCGCAGAGCTTCGGGTTGTACTTCATGGTGCAGGACCCGAGCGGGTAGGCGCCGAGGTCCACCGAGTACTGGCGGTGCGTGAGGCGGGTGAAGTGGCCGACGAGGTCACGCTCGGAGACCTCGGGCAGCGAGACGGGCTCGGTCGCGAGCAGCTCGGGCGGGAGGAGCTCCTCGGCGGTCCACTCGGGAAGCGAGGAGGTGCGGAACGAGGCGGCGCGCCGCCCGGGCACCGCGAGCTCGAACACCGTCGGCTCGCGGGCGTCCCCGAGCAACGGCGCGCTCGCGGCCCGCCCGCCCGGCTCCGGGCCGTGCGACATGAGGGCGGCCTCGCCGCTGGTCGTGGTCATCGCACCGCCTTTTCCAGCGCGGCGGCGAACCCGTCGATCTCCGAGCGGGTCCGGCGCTCGGTCGCGGCGACGAGGAGCGAGCCCTCGGCGTCGCTGTTCTCGAAGCCCTCCCTCACCGGGACGCCGGCGAGGAAGCCCTCCTCGGCGAGCCGCTCGACCGCTGCCTCCGGCTCGACCGGGAGGCGGAGGGCGAGCTCCCGGAAGTAGGGCGCCGTCGTCACGGGCTCCACGCCGTCGATGGCGGAGAGGGACTCGAAGGTGTAGCGGGCGGCCCTTGCGCAGCGCAGGGCCACCTCCCGGAGGCCCGCCGTCCCGAGCCAGCTGAGCTGGATGGCGGCCGTGACGGCCATCAGGGTCTGGTTCGTGCACACGTTGCTCGAGGCCTTCTCCCGGCGGATGTCCTGCTCCCGGGCGCGCAGCGTGGTCACATAGGCGGGCCGGCCCTCGGCGTCGACCGTCTCCCCGACGAGGCGGCCCGGCAGCTTGCGCACGTCGGCGGCGCGGCAGGCGAACAGCCCGAGATAGGGCCCGCCGAAGCCGAGGGAGACCCCGAGGGGCTGCCCCTCCCCCACCGCGACGTCGGCACCGAGGCTGCCCGGCGTGCGGAGCAGCCCGCTCGCGACCGGGTCGAACGCGACCACGAGGCGGGCTCCGGTGGCGTCGGCCACCTTGCGGGCAGCCGTGACGTCCTCGAGGCAGCCGAGGTAGTTGGGGAAGGCGACGACGACGGCTCCTGCCTCCTCGCGCGTCGAGGCCGCCCCCTCCCAGTCGGTGGCACCTCCCCTGAGAGGCACGGTCTCCACCTCGTGGCCAGATCCCTTGGCGAAGGTCGCCAGCACCTGTCGCCATCTCGGGTTCACTCCCGCCGAGCAGAGCACGCGAGCCCGACCCGTGGCGGCCACGGCGAGGTTCACGCCCTCGACGAGCGAGGCCGCCCCGTCGTAGAGAGAGCCGTTCGCGATCTCGAGCCCAGAGAGGCGGGCCACCATCGTCTGGTACTCGAACACCGCCTGCAGCACCCCCTGGGCGACCTCGGGCTGGTAGGGCGTGTAGGCCGTGACGAACTCCGAGCGCCCCGCGAGCGAACGCACGACGGCCGGGACCTCGTGGTCGTAGGCGCCCGCCCCGGCAAAACAGACGAGCGATCTCCCACCCGTGCCCCGGCCGGCGGGCCGGTTCCGCTCGCCGAGCTCGGCGAGGCGGTCGGCGACGTCGGCCTCGCTCTGGTGCGGGGGAAGGTCGAGGCCCCCCGCGAGGCGGATGGCGGCGGGGACCGTCTCGAACAGCTCCTCCAGGCTCGCGAGGCCGAGGTCGGCCAGCATGGCGGCGATCTCGGCCTCGGTGTGGGGGACGAAGGGGGCGTTCATGGGTGGGTGGCCTTCGCGTCGAGCTTGATGCGGTGGAAGGGGGGCCGCACCACTCGGGCAGGTGTCGGCCCGCTGCGCAGGACGATCTCCACCTCCTCCCCCTCGCTCGTCGCCGAGGGGAGGAAGCCGAGCGCGATCCCCCGCTCGAGCACGGGAGAGTAGTTCCCGCTCGTGACGGCCCCGGCCGGCGCGCCGCCCGGCGGGAGGTGGATCGCGTCGCCGCCGCGAGGCGGCCGGCGCTGGTCCGTGAGGAGCCCCACGAGCCGTCGGGCGGGGCCGCCGGCGGCACGGACTGCGGCGAGGGCGGCCCTTCCGCGGAACTCGTCCTTCTCCCAACCGACGACCCAGCCGAGGCCGGCTTCGAGAGGAGTGATCGAGGGGCTGAGCTCGTGGCCGTGGAGCGGCAGCCCCGCCTCGAGCCGGAGCGTGTCGCGAGCGCCGAGGCCGGCCGGCTGGGCGCCGGCGGAGATGAGCTCCCGCCAGAACCGCACGGCCACGGCCGTGGGCACCGCGCACTCGACGCCGTCCTCGCCCGTGTAGCCGGTCCCCGCGACGAGGCACTCCTCGGCTTCGAAGGAGAACCTCGCGACCCCGAAGCGCCGCACGGCGGCGGCCGCAGGAGCGACCTTGCCGACGAGCTGCCTCGCCTCGGGGCCCTGGACGGCGATGACGGCTCGCTCGCCCGTCACGTCCGCGCCGCCGAGCGCTGCGAGGACGCGCTCGGTGTTCGAGGCGTTCGGCATCACGTCGAAGCGGTCCTCGTCGACCCACCAGACGATGATGTCGTCGAGGACGCCTCCCTCGTCGTTGAGGAGGTGGGTGTACTGCGCCCGCCCTGGGGAGATCTTGCGCAGGTCGTTCGAGAGCTGGCGCTGGAGCAGCTCGAAGGCGCCTCCGCCCGTCACCCGGACCGTGCCGAGGTGGCTCACGTCGAACACGGCAGCGTGCCGCCGGCAGGCGAGGTGCTCGGCGATGGTGCCCGCCGGGTAGGCGAGGGGCATCTCGAAGCCGCCGAAGTCGACGAGCTTGGCGCCGAGCGCGACGTGCTCGGCGTAGAGGGGGCTTCGCCGGAGGGTCACCCGGCCAATCTAACGGGGCAGGACCAGGGGTACTTTTCGAACAGGTCCTCGACGTCCCGGCGGTAGAGCACCTTCACCCGCACGCCCGGGTAGAGCCGCTCGAGCTGGCGGACCTTCCGGTTCTTCTCGGTCACGAGGTCCTGGCGAAGCGTCGTCAGCTCCACGAACATGTCGTGGGCGGGCAGGTAGAAGTCCGGGCGGAACCCGCAGGTCGGTGTGCCGTCAGGGCCCCATGAGAGGACGAACTCGACCGGCTCGTACTCCCAGGCGATCTGGTAGTAGTCGAGCAGCTCCGCGAAGAACCGCTCCGTGTCGTGGGCGAACCTCGTCAACGAGCCCGGGCCTGCTTCGCGGCCCTCGAGGTCGGGGGAGCCGAGCGGCCGACGGTGTCGCCGGGAGGCTCGGGGTCCGCTGCGCCGGTGCCCGCGCTCTCTTGCGGCTCGACGCCGAGCTCGACGATGCGGCTCGCCACGTCGTCGACCACTCCCGAGAGCGGCACGACGTTGAAGACGCCCTGACCCTGGCGGAGCAGGTCGAGCAGCTCCTCGCCGTCCCGGGCGAGCACGGAGTCGTTGGCACCGAGCACGAGGTTGGCCGAGGCCAGGTCGTCCCCGAGCGACTCGCGAAGGAATCCGATCGCCTTGCGCGCCCGCTGCAGGGTGACGCCGGCGTCGAGCAGCTGCTTGATGATGCGCAGCACGACCACGTCCCGGTAGGAGTAGAGGCGCTGCGTGCCGCTTCCTCGTGCGAGGGCGAGCGACGGGCGGAGCAGGCCCGTCCGGTCCCAGTGGTCGAGCTGACGGTAGGTGATCCCGACGATCTTGCATACCTGGGGACCCCGGTAGCCCTGCTCGGTGCCTGCTCGCATCTCGGCCCCCGCTCGTCGGGGCTGCCCCCCGGCCTGGCGAGCCTGGACGACAGCGTCGTAACTACACCTGCGTCAGTAGCCTACGGCGTCAGCCGCCAACCGTCAACGTCAAGCAGAGGTTCGCGTTCGTAGACACGATGCTGCCTGTCGCGAGCGCTCGCGATCGCGAGCAACCCGAACCGCTCGACCTTGCGCACTGTTGCAAGCGCGTGGGGGGTCGAGCGGGCTGCGAGGAGTCGAGCGAGCGGTTCGGCGGTCGACGGCCCGGTCCATGTCGCCCCCGGTGAGGACGTTTCGGGGAGCGGCGTGTCCTCGTCGCCGGAGCCGCGCCGTGATACCGCTGGTGAGAGTCGTGAAGAACCCTCGATCTCAGGTGAAGGTAGAGGGTTGGGCCGAAGGGCACCGTGGTGCCAGCCCCGCCGAGGCGACGGGCTCAGCCCGTGAAGTCCTCCGGCCGCAGCGTGTCGAGGAACTCGCGGAACTCCCCCACGATCTCCTCGGGGTTGGCCTGCTCGGAGACGTCGTCCTCGTCCGGCTCGATGAGGAGGCCCTCGGAGTCCATGAGGTCGTCCGCGACGTACAGCGGGGCATGGACCCTGAGCGCGAGGGCGATGCCGTCCGAGGGGCGGCAGGAGACCGCGTGGAGTGTGTTGCCGGCCCGCAGCTGCAGCTCGGCGTGGTAGGTCGACTCGACGAGCTTGGTCACGACGACCCGCTCGAGGCGGGCGCTCAGCGTCGTGAGGAGCTGGGACATGAGGTCATGGGTCATCGGGCGGCTCACCTCCACCCCCTGGAGGGCGTAGGCGATCGCCGTCGCCTCCGGGGCGCCCACGAAGATGGGGAGCGACCGGTGGGCCCCCTCGGTCTCTTCGAGCAGGACGACCGGCGTGCTCGACGGCAGGTCCACTCGTACCGCTGAGAGTCGAACCTCGACCATGCAAGAAACTTACCGCTCGAACAAGGCCTCGACGCTCGCAGCCGGGGCCCGTCGCAGGGCGTGGGGGTCGACCGCGCGGACCTCCGGCAGGTTCCGGAAGCGCTCGTCGAGATCGAGGCCGTAGCCGACCACGTACTCGTCGCCGATCGTGCTCCCGACGTAGCGGAGCTCGACCGGCAACAGGCGCCGCGTCGCCCGGTCGAACAGGGCGCACACGTCGACGGAACGGGCGCCCCGCTCGGTGAGGAGGCGGTGGACGTAGCTCACCGTGAGGCCCCGGTCCACGATGTCGACCGCGAGCACGACGGCCCGGCCCGAGACGTCGACGTCGAGGTCCTTCGAGAGGTGGACCCGCTGGCCGCCGGCTCCGTACGGCCTGAGCGAGAGAAAGTCGACCGCGCAGGGAACCTCGATGTGCCGGGCGACGTCGGCGGCGAGGCAGACGCTCCCCTTCAGCAGCCCGACGAGGACGAGTCCGTCGGGGTGGTCGTGGGTGATGGCCTGTCCGAGGCGGGAGACGGTGGCGGCGAGCTCGCTGCCCGACAGCACCGGCGACCCGGCCGCGCCGGGCCCCGTCATCCTCCGGTCAGCTCGCGCAGGACGGCCCGGAGGAAGCAGGCCTGGAGCGACGACCCGAGCTCGGTGAGGTGCTGGAGGTCCTCGCCCGCCCGGAGGCGGGCCGCCGGGTTGCGCTGGCGTAGCAGCGGCATCACGATCTGGGAGTAGAGCCCCGCCTGGCGCTCCGCAGCGTGCTTGAACAGCCGGAGGTGCCGAGCCTCGATGCCGAAGCGGCTGAATGAGGCGGCGAGCCGTGCCACCGCGAGCGCCTCGGAGTCGAAGCAGAGCACCCCGGCGAGGATGCGGCCCTCGATCAGCCCGAAGGACTCGAGCTCCTCGATCTGCGCGAGCGACAGGCCGCTTGCCTCGGCCAGCTCGGCCGGTGTGAAGGTGGCGCCGTCGGCAGCCGGGTCGCGGGGGGTCGCGGCGGGCGGAGCCTCGGGGATGGCAGGAGCTGGGGCGGGCGTCTCTGGCGCGCGGCTCTGGCCTGCCCCGCCCCGGCCGGAGGCGGCCGCGGTGGTCTCGGTTTGGGGGGTCGGGGTGCTCGGAGCCGGTGCCGCCGCCTGCCTTGCGGGCGCCACCGGGTCGGAGCCGGTGGCGCCGGCACCTGCCCAGTGCGGAGTGCGGCCTTCCGGCTGATCGAGAGCAGCGGCATGCGCACGCGCCGTCTCCTCCCGGCCGCCGCCGGTCACGGCCGCCGCGGCGGCGAGGCCAAGGGGATGGGCGCGGTCGTGCTCACGCTCCTCGACGCGGTGGATCGTCGCCACGCGGCTGCCGTTGGCGGTCGCGTCGACGAGCCGCGCGCCGGTGGAGGGGTGGGCACCGGCCGAGCCGGACGCCCGCGCCGCTCCCGCCCGTGACAGGGAGGAGGGCGGTGCCTCGGCCGGGTCGAGGAGCGACTCGGGCTGGGCGGAGCCCTCAGCCCCCTCGAGGCGGCCCTTGATGACCTTGAGCGGGAGGAAGTGCTCGCGCTGCTGGCGGAGGATCCACCGCAGCCGCTCGACGTCGTGGTCGTAGAACTTGCGGTAGCCCGAGGGCGTCCGCTCCGGCACGAGCAGCCCCCGGCTCTCGAGGAAGCGGATCTTCGAGATCGTGATATCCGGGAACTCCTCGCGCAGGAGGGCGAGGACGTCGCCGATGGAGAGGTAGGAGCGCTCGCCCACGACCATGCTCAGCTCTGGCCGGTCGTGAGGAAGACCAGCTTGAACTTGCCGATCTGCACTTCGTCGCCGTTCGAGAGCCGTGCCTCCTCGATCCGCTCCCGGTTGACGTAGGTCCCGTTCAGCGAGCCGACGTCTTTCACCACGTAGCCCATGTCGTCGCGGAGGAACTCGGCGTGGCGGCGGGACACGGTGATGTCGTCGAGGAAGATCTCGCTCTCCGGATGGCGTCCGACGCGGGTCGTCGCCGGCCCGAGGACGTACTTCGCGCCCACGTCCGGTCCCCGCTTCACGACGAGGATGCCGGCGCCCGCCTGGATGTCCGACAACGGCACCGTCATCTCGGCCTCTGCCGACTCCCCCGGGTCCTCCGGCATGAACGAGACGGTGACGTCCGCACCGGTCGCGAGTGCGTTGCCGCACGACGAACAGAAGTTCGCATCCGGAGGATTGCGGTGGCCGCAGTTGTTGCAGAACACTTCGATCAACCTAGTCGCGAACGAGCGTGGTCGCTCTTGGCGCCGCCGCCGGGCAGGGGCGCTCGGGGGGCACGGCTACTCCGTGGTGGCCCGGTACCCCGCGGCGTCGAGGAGACCGTCGAGCTCGCCCGGGTCGGCGGGCTCGATCACGACGAGCCAACCGCCCCCATAGGGCTCCTGGTTCAACCGCTCGGGCGCGTTGGCCAGCTCCGAGTTGACCTCGACGACCGTTCCGGAGATGGGCGAGTAGACCTGCGAGACGGACTTCGTCGACTCCACCTCGCCGAGCGGCCCTCCCTTCTCGAGGGTCGTGCCGGCCTCGGGCAGCTCGACGAAGACGACGTCGCCGAGGGCGTCTTGGGCGAAGTCGGTGATGCCGACCCGGACCCGGTCGCCCTCGCTGCGCGCCCACTCGTGGTCGGCCGTGTAGCGCAGGTCCTCGGGGACGTTCATGTTGCCTCCTTCTCCTCGGGGCTCAGCACTCTAGAAGCCCGCCCGGTCCCGTGACCTCACCGGGTCTCACGAGCCCGTCTCGGCGAGGATCCAGGCGATCTGGTCGGCCATCGCCCGCGCCCGGGCCTCTGCCCGCTCCGCGCTGGACGCCTCGGCCGTCACGAGCGTGGCCGGGCCCTCGGTGTCCGGGACCACGAGGGTCCAGCCGTCCTCGTCGAGCAGCTTGACGCCGTCGACGAGGACCAGCTCCCGAGCGGCGGAGCGTTCGAGGAGCGAGCGCATGACGAGCCCTTTTGACTCAAAGGGGGTCGGCACCTCGAGCCGGGCGAGGCCGGGACGGCTGCGCCCGACGACCTCCGACAGCTGCCGGCCGCTCCGGGCGAGGAGGGAGAGGAGGTGCACGAACGCGGCCACGGCGTCGAAGGCGGGAAGGAAGGAGGGGAACACGAACCCGCCTGCGGTGTTGCCGGCGAACACGACCCCGGGGCTGGCGGAGGCGGCCATGAGGTCGCTCGGGGCGAGCTTGGTCCACACGAGCTCGCTCCCCGATCGGGCGGTGATCCGCTCGACCTCCCGCGGGGCGTCGACCGGCACGGCGATCGTCCCTTTCGGCTCGTCCTCGACCACGATCCGGACCATGGCGCAGAGCGCGTCCTCGTCCGAGAGGACCCTGCCGGTGTCGTCCACGAGGGTGAGCTGCTCGCCGTCGGGCTCGAACATCGCCCCGAGGTGCGCTCCCGAGGCTCGCACGAGCTCCCCGAGCCGGGCGGAGTGGACCGCCCGGTCGAAGCTCAGCACACCAGGAGTCGACACGTGGGGATTGATGACGAGGACGTCGGCCCCGAGCTTGGCGAGGATGTTCGGCATCACGAAGCTCGTGGTGCCAAAGGCGTAGTCGAGCACGAGCTTGAACCTCGCCGTGCGGACCGCCTCCAAGTCGACGCTGCCCACCAGCTCTGCCGTGTACATCTCGATCGTGCGGGAGGGGAAGTAGATGTCGCCGATCTCGGCGGCGAGGACGCGGCGGGACTCCTCCCGGTCATGGAGTCGCTCGATCCTGCGCTGGCTCGGCTCGTCCAGGTCCACCCCGGCCGCGTCGAGGAAGCGGAGGCTGACCGACTGGGGGTCTCCGGCGAGGAGGCGGACGGTGACGCCGCCGCTCACCGCCGCGTTGCGGGCATGGAACCGGGTGAGCGGGACGGTGGCCGCCTCGAGGTCGTCGACGTTGCAGCCAGCCGCCGTGAGGCCGACCATCACGGCCCGCTTCAGCACCCGGGCGGCCCGGCTCGAGTCCCGGGAGGTCACGACGGTCGTGCCCTTCGGCAGGGTCGTCGCGTACGCCATCGCCACCCTCATGGCGAGCTCGGGCGAGAGGTCGACGTTCGCGAGGCCGCTCACGCCGAGCCGCCCGAACAGGCTCCGGGAGCCCCGGGTCTCCCAGACGATCGAGGAGTTGACGACGGCGCCCTGCTCGATCGTCTTGTTCGGGTACACCTTCACTCCCGCCGTGAGGACGCTTTGGCGGCCGACTCGGCAGCCCTCGCCGAGGACGACGCCGTCCTCGAGGTGGGCGCCCTGGCGGATGTCGCAGGAGCGGGCGATGACGGCGCCCCTGGCGGTGACGCCGGGGGCGAGGTAGGTGTTGTCGTGGATGACCGTCCGCTCGAGGACGGTGCCGTCGCCGATGCGGACGTTCGAGCCGAGCACGGCGTACGGGCCGATCTCGGCCGACGGCCCGACTCGGCAGTTCCCTCCGATCACGGCAGGGCCCCGCACCACCGCCGAGGGGTGGATCTCGGCACCCTCCCCGACCCAGACCCCTTCACGCAGCGGGAACCCCGGGATCCCGACCTGCACCTTCTGGTCGAGCACGTCGACATGGGCGCGCAGGTACGCGTCGAGCGTGCCCACGTCCTCCCAGTAGCCCTCGGAGACGAAGCCGTGCAGCGGGCGGGAGGCCTCGAGCATGGCCGGGAAGACCTCGCCGGAGAAGTCGACCGAGCGCCCCTCCGCGATCCACTCCAGCACCTCGGGCTCGAGGACGTAGATGCCGGTGTTGATGGTGTCGGAGAAGACGTCGCCCCAGCCGGGCTTCTCGAGGAAGCGCTCGACCCGACCGTCCTCTCCCGTGATCACGATGCCGAACTCGAGAGGGTTCTCCATCGCCTTCAAAGCGAGGGTCGCGACGGCACCGGTGCGCTCGTGGTGCTCGACGAGCTCGGTGAGGTCGATGTCGGTGAGGACGTCCCCCGAGATGACGAGGAACCGCTCGTCGAGCTCCTCCCTCGCGTTCAGGACCGAACCGGCCGTCCCGAGCGGGGTCTCCTCGGTCGCGTAGTGGAAGCGCACCCCGAACTCCGAGCCGTCCCCGAAGTAGGTGCGGATCGTGTTGGCGAGGAAGGCCACGGTGATCACGATCTCGTCGTAGCCGTGCCGCTTCAGCAAGTCGACGACGTGCTCGGCCATGGGCCGGTTCGCCATCGGCAGCATCGGCTTCGGCTGGTTCGCCGTGAGCGGGCGGAGGCGGGTGCCCTCGCCGCCGGCCATGATGACGGCCTTCATCGGGTCCGGGTGGCTGCCGCGACGGGCTCGGCCTGCTCAGGGTCCGCCGGCCGGTGCCGCTCGGCGAGCGCCCTGCGGGCGTGGGGCACGTAGGAGATTGCGGCGGCAAAGCTCAAGGCGAGGGCCGGCACGACGAGGACCCAGGTCGCGTCGCGCAGCACCTCGGCCCAGGTGCCGGTGGCATCCGAGAGCAGAAAGAGCGGGAAGCAGCCCATGAGGCCGAACGTCCCCGCCTTGCCGACCCACAGCACGTCGATCCGCTTGGCGCCAGCCGCGGCCAGGCCCACGACGGCGAGGGAGACGGCGGCCTCGCGGCCGAGGACGACGGCAGCGAGCCAGGACGGGACCGCCCCGTAGACGGTGATCGCGACGACCCCGGTCGCAAGCACGACCCGGTCGGCGGTGGGGTCGAGCACCTTGCCGAGCGTGCTCACCTGGTTGAAGCGCCTGGCGACGTAGCCGTCGACGAAGTCGGTGCCGCCGGCGACCGCGAGCACGACCACCGCCGCGATGCGCTCGTTCGCTCCGAACAACAGCCAGAGGAAGAGCGCGAGGAGGCCGAGGCGGCCGACGGACAGCAGGTTCGGGACAGTGAGGATGCGGTCGAGACCGTCGGCGCCCCCGTCCTCGACGACGGGCCCGCGCTCGGTGTCCACGGTGCCAGTGTAGGTTCGCCGGCCTCCGGCGAGGTCAGAAGATGCCCGCCTCCAGCCCTGCAGCGAAGGCACCGCCGAGCTCCTCCGCCGCCTCGGCGGCCTCGCCCGTGATGGGGCCGACGACCTCGAGCACGGGCAGGACCCGGCGCCACCTGAGACCGGCCACGATCCGCTCCACGCTCGCCGCCGCGCCCGAGGTGTCGGTGTCGCCCTTCACGAACAGCGCCCAGGGGAGCCCGGGCGTGCGGTCGAGGCAGGGGTGGTAGACCCGCTCGAGGAAGTCCTTCATCGCCCCGCTCATGTAGCCGAAACGGGCGGGCGTGCCGAGGATGACGCCGTTCGCGCCGAGAACGTCCTCCGGTCCTGCGGCAAAGGCGTCGAGGAGCACGACCTCGCTCCCCGGGGAAGCCGCCTCGTCCGCGGCCGCCGAGACGATCGCGGCCAGCTCGGCGGTGTGGCCCGAGCGGGAGTGGGCGACGATGAGGAGCTTCAGGAGCCGTCGCTCCCGCGGAGAGCGGCACGCTCGCGAGCAGCCGCCAGGAGCGCCTCGAACAGGGCTGGGTCCTCGCCCGCCTCCGGATGCCACTGGACCCCGACGAGGAAGGGGACCGAGGGGTCCTCCACCGCCTCGATGACGCCGTCGTCGGCGTGCGCGCTCGCGACGAGGCCCTCTCCAAGCCGGTCGATCGCCTGGTGGTGGTGGGTTGGCACCTCGGCGGAGCGCCAGGGCACGAGCCGGGCGAGCTGCGAGCCCGCGGCGACGTGCACCTCGTGGCGACCGTAGCCCGACGCCACGGGTGAGTGGCGGTCGTGGCCGAGGCGGTCGGGCAGGTGCTGGATGAGCGTTCCGCCCCGGGCGACGTTCAGCACCTGAAGGCCCCGGCAGATGGCGAGCGCCGGCACCTCCCCGGCTACGGCGGCCTCGACGGCGGCGAGCTCGACGGCGTCTCGCTCGCCCCGGGCGACGACGGTGGACTCGTGGGCGTCGGCTCCGTAGCGGGCGGGATCGACGTCGGGGCCGCCGGCGACGACGAGGGCGTCGAGGCGCCCGAGGAGGACGGCCGCCTGGGCGGCGGTGAGCCGCTGGGGCGGCACGAGAACCGGGATGCCCCCCGCTCGCTCGACGGCCCGCACGTAGCTGAGGGGCAGGAGGGCGGCCTCCTGGTGCCAGCTCCCCCACTCCGCCTCCTCTTCGTAGCAGGTGATGCCGACGACGGGCTCCGGCGTCACCGGTCGCGCTCCTTCTCGCCCACGCCGCTCACTCTCCCTCGGCCGGCGTCACGTAGGCGGCGTGGATGCCGCCGTCGACCATGAACGCCGTGGCGGTGATGAACGAGGCGTCGTCGGAGGCGAGGAAGCAGGCCGCCGCCGCGATCTCCTCCGGCTCTGCGAAGCGGCCCATCGGCACGTGCACGAGGCGGCGCGCCGCCCGGGCCGGGTCCTTCGCGAAGAGCTCCTGCAGCAACGGGGTGTTGACCGGTCCCGGGCAGAGGGCGTTCACGCGGACGCCCTTTCTCGCGAACTGGACGCCGAGCTCCCGCGAGAGCGCCAGCACCCCGCCCTTCGAGGCGGTGTAGGAGATCTGCGAGGTGGCGGCGCCGAGGACGGCGACGAAGGAGGCCGTGTTGATCACGCTCCCGCCCCCGCGCTCGATCAGGCGGGGGATCCCCGCCCGGCAGCAGAGGTAGACGCTCGTGAGGTTGACCCGCTGCACCCGCTCCCAGGCCTCGAGCACCGTCGTGAGGATGGAGTCGTCCTCGGGCGGGGAGATGCCGGCATTGTTGAAGCAGACGTCGACACCGCCATAGCGCTCGACGGCGCTGTCGTACATCGCCTCGACCTCGGCGGCCTCGGTGACGTCGGCCCGGACGAACAGCCCGCCCGCCGCCTCGGCCACTGCACGGCCCGCCGCCTCGTCGATGTCGACGGCGACGACGTGGGCTCCCTCGGCGGCGAACCGGAGCGCGGAGGCTCTCCCGATGCCGCTCGCGGCGCCCGTGACCACCGCCACCTTGCCCTCGAGGCGGCCGCTCACCGCTCGTGCTCCATGGATCCGCTCACACTCTCGCCGATGACCGAGCCATGGCCCCTGTTGTAGTTGATGGCCCGCCGGCGCCGACAGCCGGCGGGGTTCTACCAGCGCCGGTGCTCAGAAGCGCTCGAAGTTCCGGTAGCGCTCCCAGTCCGTCACGGCCCGGTCGAAGGCGGCGAGCTCGACGTGGGCCATGTTGAGGTAGTGCTCCACCACGCCGTCTCCGAAGGCGGCGCGGGCGACCTCGCTCTCGCCGAAGCGGCGAGCCGCCTCCCCGAGGTTGGCGGGGATGCGATCGAGGTCGCCCGTGTAGGCGTTGCCGATGTAGGCCGGCTCGAGATCGAGCTCGTGGTCGACCCCGTGCAGGCCGCCGGCGACGAGGGCGGCGAGGGCAAGGTAGGGGTTCACGTCGCCCCCGGGGACGCGGCACTCGACCCGGAGCGACTCGCCCCGACCGACGAGGCGGAAGGCGCAGGTGCGGTTGTCCGGCCCCCAGGCGACGGCCGTCGGGGCGAAGGACCCCTCGGCGAAGCGCTTGTAGCTGTTCACGTTCGGAGCGAGGAGCATGGTGAGCTCCGGGAGGGTCGCGAGCATCCCGGCCAGCCAGTGCTCGAGCAGCTTCGAGGTGCCGTGTGCCCCCTCCCCGGCGAACAGCGGCGCGCCGGCCCCGTCTCGCAGCGACAGGTGGACGTGGCAGCTGTTGCCCTCGCGCTCGTCGAACTTGGCCATGAAGGTGAGCGAGCGCCCTTCCTGGGCGGCGATCTCCTTCGCCCCGGTCTTGTACAGGACGTGCTCGTCCGCCTTCGCGAGCAGCTCTGCGTAGCGGAAGGCGATCTCGCACTGCCCCCGGTTGCACTCGCCCTTCACGGACTCGACGGGCATCCCGGCCGCCCGCATCTCGCGGCGGATCCGGCCGAGGAGCGGCTCGATCCGGGAGGTGCCGAGGATCGAGTAGTCGATGTTGTAGCTGCTCGCCGGGGTGAGCTCCCGGTACCCGCGACGCCATGCCTCCTCGTAGGTCTCCTCGAAGACGATGAGCTCGAGCTCGGTCCCGGCAAAGCCGGTCCATCCCCTCTCGGCGAGCCGCTCGCACTGGCGCCGCAAGACGTGGCGGGGAGCGGGTTCCACGGGAGAGCCGTCCTTGAAGGTGAGGTCGGCATGGCAGAGGGCGGTCTT
>DATGKK010000144.1:0-3264 GCA_035294725.1 Acidimicrobiales bacterium
CGAGAGCCCGAACCGGGCCAAGGCGTACTTGTTCGCCGCCTCGAGGCTCGGGGCGTTCTGCGAGTCCACCGGTCTCGAGCTGACCGCCACCGTGGCGCTCAATCCCTCTGTGGTCGAGCGCTGCTGTTGGCCGAAGATGACCACGATGTCGGCGCCGACGAGGCGCACGGTGCGCTCCAACCTGCGGGCGATCGCCAGAGCGCTGCGCCTGGAGTCTTCTTCGGTGGCCCTACCGCGCGAGCGCTCGAAGGCTCCCTACTCTGCGGCCGAGATCGCCGCCTACCTCGCCTTGGCCGATGCCCAGCCGACGACGTCTCGCCGCATGCGGGCCTCGGCCCTCGTGTGCCTCGGAGCGGGGGCAGGGCTCGTGGGCGCGGTCTTGAAGGCCGTGAGAGGCACCGACGTTGCGGCGCGCTCTGGCGGGGTCGTCGTCTGCGTGCGTGTCGGTCGGCGTCCGAGAGTGGTCCCGGTGCTCTCTCGCTACCACGACCGCCTGCTCGCCGCCGCCTCCTTGGCCGGCGACCGCCTCGTGATCGGGGGAACATCGCCTGAGCGCCGCAACGTGACGAGCCCGCTCACCGCCTCCTTGGCCGGTGGGCGGGATCTTCCCCGGATCGAGATCGCACGGCTTCGGGCCACCTGGCTGTGCGAGGTGGCCGAGATGATCGGCCTTCGGGCCTTCATGGACGCAGCCGGCATCACCTGTTCCCAGCGGCTCGGGGACCTGGTGGGCATGCTGGCGGGCGTCGAGACCGACCAGGCGGTGGCCCTGCTCGGCGGTCTGGAGCAGTGAGCGCCGAGCTCAACCGGATCGAAGCGGTCGTCGATCGCTCGGGGATCGCCCCACGGATCGAGGCGCTCCTGGCGGTCGGGGTCCGTCCCCGCCAGCTTGTGGTCCGCACCTTGTTGGTCGGCATGCTCCTCGCCCTCACCGACAGCCGGCCGGCGCATCTCACCCGAGTCCACCAGGCGCTCCTCGGGCTCAAAGACGAAGACCGCCAGCGCCTGGGCGTGGTGGTCAACTGGAGGCGAGGTCCCCATCTCCTCACCTACCGCCAGGTCGAGCGGACGTTTTCCCTCGTGGCGGGGGCACTGGCCACGGACGTCTTCGACGGGACGCCCACCTGCGTGCTCCAAGAGGTCCTCGACGCCTTCATGGAGGCCTCGGTGCCCCCCGAGCTGAAGGACGCCTCGCGCACGCTTGCGGTCGACTGGACCGATGTCGAGAGCTTCTCCAACCGGCGCACCAAGGAGAACGGCCGCTATGCCGACCAAGAAGCCGCCTGGGGACACCGAAAGGGCGGGGGGCCCGGCGAAAAGGACGAGCGGTTCTTCGGCTACTACCTGTCCTTGGCCACCATGGTCGCAGATGTGGGTGGCCAAGAGGTCCCCGAGCTCGTCCGGCGCATGACGATCGGCTCGTGCGACCACGACCCGGTCCCGCCGATGGTCCGTGTCCTCACCTCCATGGCCGCAGGGGGCATCGCGCTGGGCGACGTCATCTGCGACTCGGGCTACGCCCATCGGGTGCCCGAGCACTTCGCCCTTCCACTGCGTGCGGCGGGCGCCAGCCTGGTGATGGACCTGCACCCCTCCGACCGGGGCACCCAGGGCACCTTCGAGGGAGCCGTCTTGTGCAACGGGAACCTCTACTGCCCGATGACCCCGACGGCGCTGTTCGACCTGTCCCCCCTCGCTCGCGGTGCCAGCCACGACGAGACTGCCGCCCACGACCGACGCGCAGAAGAGCTCAGTTCCTACAAGCTCGGACGGGTGACGGCCGACGACGCAGACGGCTACCACCGCGTCATGTGCCCGGCCGCGATGGGCAAGGTCCGCTGCACCCTGCGTGAGGACTCCATGCGCCTGGACCTCGAGCACCCCGAGGTCCTCTCTCCCCCCGAGCACCCGCCCACCTGCTGCACGCAGCGCACCATCACGGTGCCCCCACAGGTCAACGCCAAGACCGCCCAGCGCCACGACTACCCGGGGAAGGCCTGGCGACGCTCCTATGCCCGCCGATCGGCAGCCGAGCGGGCCAACGCCCGGATCAAGGACCCCGCCACCATCGACGTGGCGAGAGGCTGGTGCAAGGCGATGGGGCTCGTCCCCCTTTCCCTCTTCCTTACCTGCGCGCTCGTCGTGCGCAACCTCGCCGTGGTCGACAGCTTCGCCACGCGCCAAGAGGAAGAGCGGCGCCGGGAGGCGGCAGGGCTGGCGCCGAGGTCCCGACGTCGGCGGCGCACCACGCTCGCCACTCTCGTCGGCGCGGCGGACGCACCGCCGTAGTCATCGCGCCTTCCCACCGACAGGTGGCGGGCGTCCCACCGGCGCGCCCCAGCGCCGCTGCCCCAGCGCCAGCCAGGTCCGAAGGCATCGCCAGCGACGAGTCACACCACCGTGGCACGATGACGACAGCTCGAAACGTGAAGTGGTCCCCACCGAAACGTGAAGACCTCTGTGGTGAGGACTTCACGTTTGGGTCTGACCAGGCCTGTTGCGACCTGATCGGGAAGTGACTCACACCCTAAGCGCCCGCAATCCACACCAGGTCAGGCTCTGGGAGCAGGCGGTCTTCGGCGCCCCGAGCGGCGCTGGGACCGGGGATCAGCCTCGACGGTGGCGACGCCGATGGCCTCCAAGCGTGCGACGAGCTCGTGGAGGCGCCGGTCGTTGGCCACCCAGGAGGCGTAGTCAGCCGCCTGGTCCGAACCGAGCCAGCGACAGACCGTCCGTTTGGCGACCTTGCGGGTCCACTGCCAGTAGGGCCCGTGGAGCTCGGGTGGGTCCGCCATGCACTTGCACCCGCGTCGTCCGCAGCGCGTGCGCCGGGAGGTGAGCGAACCGGGTAGCACCTCTGCGCGCCGGGCGAGCGCCGACAGCTCGCGTGCGATCGTCCGGACCTCCGCCCGCTGGTCGGTCGTCAGCACCACGCCCAAGCCTCGCACCCAAGATCCACCACCACGGGGCTATCGTACTGTATATATGCAGTACGATACTCGAGCACAGCGCTGCACGACCCTTGTCCCGGGAGGTCGCCCAGGCGATCGAGGGGTTCAGCCCCCGCACGGTGTCTGGCGCCGCTGCCGCCTTCGCCAGGGAGCTGACCGCCCAGGCGAGGCCCGAGAGCCCGAACCGGGCCAAGGCGTACTTGTTCGCCGCCTCGAGGCTCGGGGCGTTCTGCGAGTCCACCGGTCTCGAGCTGACCGCCACCGTGGCGCTCAATCCCTCTGTGGTCGAGCGCTGCTGTTGGCCGAAGATGAC
>DATGKK010000145.1:0-89635 GCA_035294725.1 Acidimicrobiales bacterium
ACGTCGAGGCGCTCGAGGCGCCGGTCTCCTACGAGGACGTCGCAAGGGCCGTGCGCCGCTCGGGCCACTCGCATTTCCCGGTCTACGAGGGAGACCTCGACCACCTCCTCGGGATCCTCTACGTGAAAGACCTGTTCCATCTCGTTCCGGTCGGGAGCCGTGTGGTGCCATCGGCCGCCGAGGTGACCCGGCGCCTAAGGGAGCCCTACGTCGTGCCGGAGTCGGGGCGCGTGCTCGAGCTGCTCGCCCAGATGCGCAAGGCGAGGAGGTCGTTCGCCGTCGTCGTGGACGAGCACGGCGGAGTGGCCGGAGTGCTCACGATCAACGCCCTCGCCTCCGAGCTCGTCGGTGACATCCAGGACGAGTTCGATCACTCCCCCGAGGTCGAGATCGAGCGGGTCGACCGCCGCCGATGGCTCGTCGACGGTTCAGCCGCGGTCGACGACGTGCGGGAGGAGACGGGCGCTCCGATCCCCGACGGCGGGGACTATGTCACCCTCGGCGGCTTTCTGTTCGAGCTGTTCGAACGCATCCCGTCCGAGGGAGATACGGCCGAGCACGAGGGCTGGACGTACCGTGTGGCGGAGATGGACCGCCGGCGGATCGACAAGGTAGTTGTGCAGGCACCCGACACCGTCGTGATCCCGCCGACGCGAGGAGACGCCCGTCCGGATGGCGAGGAAGGCGCAACCTGAACCGTCACGAAAGGAGCGCCTAGACGTCCGGCTGCGTGCCGGTCCGCGGCCAGGGCGCCGGCTCTCAGCTGTTGGCGAGATCGCTCCGCCCCTTGCTGCGAGCGGCCGCCGATGCCGCCCTTGCGACGAACACCATCTCGAGACCCGGTCGATCGGGTGCCTGTCTCACCCCTTTGACGGCGAAGCCCGCCTGCTCGAGCTGGTCCACGATCTCGGCTTCGCCGCGGAAGACCAGGGTGGAGTCGGAGATGAGCGTTTCGGGTCCTCGCTCGAAGACGAAGTGCTGGCGGAAGCTGATGAGCGGAAGCTGGACTGACGACAGCTCGGTCCAGGTCGTCACGTGGTCCTCGCCACGGCGCCTGCCCGACCCCGGTAGGGGGAGGCGCCGGTACGTGCGGTCCTTGGTCCAGGTGCGCCAGGCTTCGGCCTCGGGACGGCGAGCCTCGAACACGAGACGACCTCCCGGTCGCAGGAGGCGGTAGGCGTTGGCGAGCACGGCTGCCCACTCGGCGTCGTCGAGGAACACCTGGGCCACGTTCCCGGTCATCACGACGAGGTCGAAGGAGTGGGCCACGAGCCTTTCCAGATCGGGATCCGCAGCGTTCGCCTCGATCCAGCGGACCAGCTCGGCGTGCGGCTTGCGGCGTGCGACGGCGAGCGAGGCGGCAGCGGGGTCGAGGCCTACGACCCGGTGGGCGAGGATCTCCGGCCTGCAGGGCGTGAGTCGCGACAGCTCGTGACCGACAGCCCCGACACTGCGTGCGGCGCCGAGAGGGGTGCTACGCAGGCCGGCAAGGCGGCAGGCCAGCGTGCCAGTGCCACATCCAAGGTCGAGGATGTCGCTGCTCCTCTCCTGTTCCGCGATGGCGACGTAGAGGTCGAGGTCATCCCGTACACCGTCGAGGTCGTCGTAGACCTCCGCCAGACGGGGGTGGGCGAAGATCACGTCGGGCATGGCACGATTCTGGCTGCTTGCGAGCCGCATAGACCTGCTCACCTCGCTGTCGGCCGCGGCACCGTCGCTCCGGCCAGCCGACTGCTCACGTGGCAGCCCCGCCCATGCCGGATGAAGCGGTGGCGCCAACCTCGTTGAGGCGAGAGGGTGGACAGCGAGTACCATCAGGAGCGGCGGCAGGAGGGTGCCGCCGACGGGAAGTGGCGCAGCTTGGTTAGCGCGCAGCGTTCGGGACGCTGAGGTCGCGGGTTCGAATCCCGCCTTCCCGACTCACCGACTGGCGAGAGCATTTATCAACCTGATTGTTCGTCGTCCACGAGCTTGGCGGGGACGGCCGCAGACCACAGACTGACTCCAGGGGTTGTGATCCAACTCGGCCAACTTGGACAGGCTCCACGTGGAGAACGGCAGGTCGTGATCGACGGGCCTCGACAGGGCGACCTTCTTGATCTCCTGGCGCTGGGGCAGGTTGAACGTCGGCGGCCGGCCACCCGCGTACTTGGGGTACAACGAGTCGAAGCCGTCGGCGTTGAAGTCGTGCAGCACGGCTCGGACCCGGTCAGGCGAGGTGAACGCCGCCTTGACAATCTGGGCCACGTCCATCCCCTGGGCCGACAACAGCACCATCTGTGCCCGACGCCACGTCACCACCGACCCTGAGGAGCGCCGCACGATCCGCAGCAGCCGGTTGCCCTCCTCGGGGCTGATCTCTCGAACCCGTATCCCCTCTCGCACGCGCCCTCCCTGCCGATCCGACACGACAGGACCAGTGTGCGCGACCTCGACGTTCAGGTGGTGGACGCGCCCTCAAACGTTGGCCGCTGGGGCACTAGCGGTAGCCATCTCGCCGGTGCCCGAGGGTCACCACGATGATGACGAGAAGATCGTCATGGACCGTGTAGATGATGCGGTAGTCGCCGACGCGGACCCGGTAGGCGGGTCGGCCGGTGAGCGGGCGCGATGCCGGCGGGCGGGGGTCCTCGGCGAGGAGGGCGATGGCTCCTTCGATGCGCGGCCGCACCGTGGGGTCGAGCTTGCGCAGTGCCCGGAGAGCGGCGGGGCGGACCTCGACCCGGTAACGGCTCACTACCAGCCGAGGTCAGCCTTGACCTGGTCCCAGGGGATGTTGTCACCTTCTTCGGCGATGGCGACGTCGAAGGCCTCGATGTCCTCGGCCTCCTCGGCAGCATCGAGGAGCTGCTGGTAGCGCTCGGGGCTGACCAGGACCGCTGCCGGTCGTCCGTAGCGCTCGAGGATGATCGCCTCGGTACTCGAGGCGTTGATGACCTCGGAGAGCTTCTCCCGAGCCTCGCTGACGCTGATCGTCGCCATGCGCGATATCGTACAACACGGACGTCTATCTGTACAGAACAGGGTCGCTGGGGTCCCCACGGTTGCCCGGCGGAGTCGTCCTGGGAACGCCAAACGGCGCGTGTTCCTCTGACTGGTGGTGACGATGGACGCGAGGCGACCGACTGGGTGTCCCGTCGAGGCGTTCGATCACTTCGGTGGCGACGTCCGGCGCGCCAGCTCAGCCCGCTGCAGCGAGGCCGCCCTCCCCGGCAAGGTCCCAGGCCCCGTAGAGCGCCGCATACCGCCCGCCCCTCGCGACGAGCTCCTCGTGGGATCCGATCTCGGCGATCCCCCCGTCGGACACGACTGCGACCCGGTCGGCGTTCTGGGCTGTGGTGAGCCGGTGGGCGATCACGATGGTCGTCCGGCCGGAGGTGACCGCCTGCATCGCATGCTCGACGGCCGCCTCTGTGCCAGGGTCGAGGCTCGAGGTCACCTCGTCGAGCACGAGGACGTCGGGAGCCGCGAGGGCGGCACGAGCGAGCGAGATCAGCTGCCGCTCCCCAGCCGAGAGACGGGCGCCGCGTCCCTCGATCACAGCGTCGAGCCCGCCTGGCATCGCCTCGAAGCGCTCGAGAACTCCGAGAGCTTCGATTGCCCGGCGCACCTCGGCGTCACTCGCGCTCGGACGGGCGAGCCGGACGTTGTCGAGGATCGAGCCGCGCATGAGGAAGCCCTCCTGCGGCAGCATCATGATCCGGCGACGCAGCGAGGCGAAGCTCGCTTGGCGCAGATCGATGCCGGCGTAGAGCACGCAACCTTCGGTCGGGTCGTAACAGCGGGCGATGAGCTTGGCGAGCGTCGACTTGCCGGCACCGGTCGGTCCGACGAGGGCGAGCCGCTCGCCTCGGGCGACGACGAGATCGACTCCCGAGAGCACTGCCGGCGACTCCGGGCTGTAGGCGAAGCCGAGCCGCTCGACTCGAAGCTCGCCGCTTGGCGGCAGCTCGACCGGATCGGGCGACTCCGTGAGCGAGGGCTCGACGGCGAGGACGCCAAGGATCTTGCGGAGCGCCGCCGCTGCCTGCTGCACCTGGTTGAACAGGTTGCTCATCTGCTGGAGCGGGTCGAAGATCGAGTTCAGGTAGAGGACGAACGAGACGACGGTGCCGAGGAGCACGAGGTGCTGTGCGACGAGCAGTCCGCCGATGCCGAGCATGGCGCCGACCGTGATGACCGACGCTCCTTCGACCACCGGGAAGTACCGGACGCCGACCCGTACGGCGGCCAGGTTCGCCTCGAGTTGCGCGGCGTTTCTCCGGGCGAACCGGCCCACCTGCTGGTCCTCGCGGGCGAAGGCCTGTACGACCTTCACGCCCGTGATGCCCTCCTCCACCGTGACCATCGTCGAGCCGATCCGCTCGCGCACCTCGAGGTAGGCCCTGCGCGAGTCACGGCTGAAACGCCGGCTCGGGAAGTACAGCGCCGGGACGACGAGGAGGCAGATGAGGAACAGCTGCCAGCTCAACACGACGAGCAGCACGAGCACGGTGCCGAAGACGAGCATGCTCGAGACGAGCACGATGAGGCCCTGCTGCATGAGAGCTTCCATCGCGTCGAAGTCGGCCGTCATCCGTGCGACCAGCCGGCCGGTCCGCTCGGAGTCGTAGAAGCCGAGCGGGAGCGACTGCAGGTGCTCGAATGCCTCGATCCTCAGCCGGCAGAGGAAGGACTCGCCGATCGTCCCGACAAGGCGGATCTGAAGGCGGCTGGTCCCCGCCGCGAGGAGTGCCGCACCGAGGAAGATGACGGCGATCGTCGTGAGGACAGCGAGGTCATGTGGGCCGAGCCCGTGGTCGATGGCGTATCCGATGAGGAACGGGCCAGAGAGCGTGGAGGCCGTGTAGACGACGAGGACGACGAGGGCGGCGGCGAGCCTCGCCCGCTCCGGGCGCAGGCGCTGCGCCACGGCGTCGCGTAGCGAGCCGATCTCAGGAACAGCCTCGGCGGCGCTCGCTTGCGCGCTCATGCCGCGGGCTGCTCCTCGCGGGCGAGCACCCGCCGGTACTCGGCGGACCGCTCCAGCAGCTCCGCGTGGGTTCCCTCGGCGACCACCCTCCCCCCGGAGATGAGCGCTACCCGGTCCGCGAGGGCGATCGTGGCGATGCGGTGGGCGATCAGCACCGTCGTGCGCCCCTTCATCGCTGCAGCGAGCGAGGATGCGATCTCCCGCTCCTTCTCGGGGTCGACGGCCGAGGTGGCGTCGTCGAGGATGAGGACGCGCGGGTCGCCGAGCAGGGCTCGAGCGATCGCGATGCGCTGGCGCTGGCCGCCCGAGAGCGAGAGCCCCCGCTCTCCGAGGGTCGTCTCGTAACCTTCGGGGAGAGCGCTGATGAATTCGTCAGCTCCGGCGAGGCGGGCTGCGGCCCGCACCTCCGCCAGGCTGGCCTTCGGTTCCGCGAAGGCGATGTTCGCCCGTATCGTGTCCGAGAAGAGGAAGGTGTCCTCGAAGACGATGCCGACGGTCCGCCGAAGCTCGGCGAGGCGAAGCTGGCGCACGTCCATCCCGGCGATCGTGACCCGGCCTGCATCGACGTCGTAGAAGCGGGGGATCAGCTTGGCTACCGTTGACTTTCCCGAGCCGGTCGCCCCGACAAGGGCGACCGACTGTCCGGCAGGCACGACGAGGTCGAAGCCGTCAAGCACGAGGCGGCGCGTCCCTCCGCCGTCGGCCTGGCTTTCTGCCTGGTGCTCCGGGTCGCTCGCGTAGGAGAAGCGGACCTGCTCGAAGCGGATCTCCGACCCGGTTGGCGGGAGTGGCACCGGAGAGGGAGGGTCGGTGATGACCGGTGCCAGCGAGAGGATCTGGTCGACCCGTTCACAGGCTGCCACGGTCCGCTGCGCCTGGCCGACGACGTAGCCGAGGTTCGTGAGGGGCGCGATCAGCATCTGAACGTAGAAGGTGGCGGTGACGAGCGTGCCGACTTCGAGATGGTGCTCCATGACGAGGCGGCCGCCGTCGTAGAGAACACCGACGAGGCCGAGCGCCGGCAGGAGGTTGACCACGGACGCGAGGCCGGACCGGATGCGAACGGTGGTGATCGCCTTCGCCAGCACCGAGCGGGCTCGCTCCACCATGGCGTTCCCGACGACCCGCTCCGCTCCGAGGCCCTTCACGGTCCTCATGCCGCTCACCGTCTCCTCGGCGAGGCTCGAGAGCTCTCCGAGCTCGTTCTGGAGCGACATGGCCGCCGGGTGCATGCGCAGACTGAATCGCCGGATCGTCACTCCGAGCACGAGGAGGGGCCAGAGCGCCAGGAGCGCGAGCAGCGGCTGGATGGCGAGAAGGATCGCTGTCACGACAGCGAGAAGGAGCATGCTCGCGATCGTGATCGGGCCGTTCATCAGCAGGTCCGACACCGCCTGGAGGTCGGTCGCCGAGCGGGACATGAGCTGGCCGGTCTGGGCCCGGTCGTGGAAGGCGAAGTGGAGCCGCTGCAGGTGGGCGAACAGGCGCTGGCGAAGGTCCGTCTCCACCTGGTAGGCGAGGCGCATCGCCGAGTAGCGGCGAACGCCGGCGAAAAGAGCCTGTGCCGCCCCGACCGCCGCGATGAGGCCGGCGTAAAAGGCGACAGCCCCGAGGTCGCGTGGGTCGATGCCGCGGTCGATCCCGATACCGAGCAGCAGCGGCACCGACACCTTGCACGCCGTCCACACAAGGGCGCCGCCGAGACCCTGGAGGAGGATCTTCCGGCGCCGGAGGACGGAGCTGAGCAGCAGGCGCCAACCCGTTGCCGAGCGCGCCACGGGTGCCGTCAGGCTGAGGGCGCGAGGGCGTGCAGCTCCTGCTGGCGCTCCGTCTCGTCGCTCATGATCTCTCGCAGCAGGTCGACGGCCTGGAGCACCTTCGGGTACCTGAGCGAGTAGTAGACGCTGTTGCCCTGGCGGGTTGCGACCACGAGACCACGGTCGCGCAGGATCGCGAGGTGCTGGGAGGTGTTCGACTGCGGCGTCTCGAGTAGCTCGCTCAGCTCCGACACCGTGAGCGGTCCCTCTCGCAGCGCGTACAGGAGGGTGAGGCGCTTCGGGTCGTTCAGTGCCTTGCACATGCTCGACGCCAACTCCTCGAGCTGGAGGCGGAGCCGGGCGTCGACGGCGGTGTCAGGCACAGCCCCAGGCTACGGCGTCGCCGGCACCAGCGCCAAGAACGCTCGTCGCGGGTGCCCGGGTCGCGTGCCGGAGACCCTTGACTCGCCCGACGCGTGGTGTTAGGAAAGCGGGAGCGAGCGTATGCAGATATGCGTGAGTCCGCATGTGCTTGCGAGCGGGCGATCGAAAGAGGGCCCGAGGGAGGGAGAGCGATGCCGGGGAACCACGGCGATGCCTGAGGTGACGCCAGCTTCGACGCTGGACTGCACGGGCCTCCAATGCCCCTTGCCCGTCATCAAGACCGCCCAGGCGATCAAGGAGATCGGGATCGGCGAGGTTCTCGAGCTGATCGCCACCGATCCCGGGGTCGAGCCCGACATGAAGGCCTGGAGCTCGCGCACCGGGAACGAGCTCCTCGGCATCCGTCAGGAGGGCGAGGTCTTCCACGTCCTCCTCCGCCGGAGCGTCTAGGCGCCGGCCGTGTGGAGCGACGACGAGGGCGACAAGGTCCTCTACGTGCAGACACATGGCGTGGACGACCCCGGCCGGTGCGCGACGCCCTTTTTCCTCGCGGCCTCGGCGGCGGCGATGGAGTGCGAGGTGGCGATCTATTTCACGATGTACGGACCGCAGCTGCTGCAACGGAGCGTCGTCGACAAGATCGGCCCCAAGGGCGACCGCGGTCAGCCGCTCGCCTACTTCATCAAGCAAGCCCGCGACCTCGGTGTCCGCCTGTACGTCTGCCAGCCCTCGCTCGACCTGAACGACCTCAGCCTCGAGGACCTCATCGACGGCGTCGAGATGATCGGCGGCGCCGCCTTCAACGACCTCGCGATCCGAGCCGATGCCGTCGTCTCCTTCTGACGTGGCCGTCGCCGCCGTCGCCGAGCGGCCCTCGGTGAGGGGAGCCGCCGTGAAGGCCGAAGCGGTCGCCGGCTTCGAAGAGGTCAGCTACGAGGAAAAGCGTCGCCTGTTCGAGGAGATCAAGTCCGACCTGCGCTTCCCCGACTACCTCTACGGCTGCTACGAGTGCGGCATCTGCGTGGCGGTGTGCCCGTCTGCCCGCTTCTACGACTTCAGCCCGCGCCGCATCGCCCAGGCTGCCGCCCGCGAGGACGTCGAGCTCGTCTACCAGCAGATGCAGGAGGACATCTGGGAGTGCTCCCAGTGCTTCTCCTGCCTCCGCTGCCCCCGGGGCAACAACCCGGGGGGGATCATCACGATCATGCGGGAGGTCGCCGTCAACCACGGCCTTGCCTCGGCCAAGGAGGCCCTCGAGGGCTACTCCCGGATCATCTACAAGATCATGTCGACCGGGACGCAGGTCTCCCCTGACATGCTGCAGCCGGACGCCTTCCCGGACTGGGGGCCCGAGGTAGCCGACGTCTCGAACCAGCTCGCGCTCTGGCGCCGCGCGCTCCCGCCCGAGACCCTCCACACGACGTCGACCGGTTGGGACGTGTCCGAACGGACCCTGATCGAGCTGTACCTGATCTGGCTCGAGACCGGTGCGCTCGACATGATCCGTGACGTCGACGAAGGCCTGCACATGATCCTCGAGGAGGTCATGGAGGAGCGCCTGGAGGAGGAGGGGATCGAGAGATGAAGACCCGAGCGCCCCGGGCGCGACCCGCCTGCACGACCCCGTCGCGACGACGCCGGAGGGAGGACTGATGCCGATCCCTGTCGAGGTGATGCTGAAGAAGAAGGAGCGGTTCGAGCGGGACCCCGACACCGTGCCGGCCGACTTCCACGATGAGCTGTTCCGGCTTGAGGCAGAAGGCGAGCTCGTCGTGCAGCGGGTGCCGGACGGGGTTCCCGTCGTCGAGGTCCCGACAAAGTACGGCCGCCCGAAGCTCGTGCCGAAGGGCCATCTCTGGCACCACAAGTCGTGCGGCCAGTGCGGCCACATCCCCGGCTACTCCACCTCGATCTTCTGGGTGATGCGCAAGCTTGGCTACGACTACGAGGATCCGAGGGACCAGACGTCGTGCACGGCGTGGAACTACTACGCGAGCGCGACGTCGAACGAGGCCGCGCAGGCGGCGGTCGCGCTGCGCAACTTCGCGACGGCCTACGAGAGCGGATACTTCCCCCTCATCCACTGCGGCACCTCCTACGGCCACTACAAGGAGGTGAGGGCCGAGCTGCTTCGTCACCCGGAGCTCCGTGCCGAGGTGCGACGGGTCATGGACAAGCTCGGGAAGCCCGTCGTGCTGCCCGAGGAGATCGTCCACTACTCGGAGTGGTTCTACGCGATGCGGGACGAGATCGCTGCCCACCAGGTCCGGGACTTCTCGGGCATCGCCGTAACGGTGCACCCCGCCTGTCACTACTACAAGCTTGTCGAAGGTGACGCCATCTACGACCCGGACGTCTACGGAGGCCAACGGACTGCCGTCGTGACGGCCCTCGCCGAAGCGCTTGGCGCCGAGGTCCGCTCCTACTCGACGTGGTTCGACTGCTGCGGCTTCGGCTTCCGTCACATCCTCGTCCAGCGCGACTTCACCCGGTCGTTTGCAACGATCCGCAAGATCGAGGTGATGAAGGAGGAAGCGGACCCCGACGTCGTGCTGACCCACGACACCGGCTGTGTCACCACCCTCGACAAGAGCCAGTTCGCCGCTCAGGCCCACGGCCGCAACGTCGGCGTCGCCGTCATGTCGGAGGCGCAGTTCGCGGCGCTCGCCATGGGCGCCCATCCCTACAAGGTCTGCCAGCTCCACTGGCACTCCGCCGACTACCGCCCGCTGCTCGAGAAGATGGGCATCGACTGGGAGCAGGCGTGGGCGGAGTTCGAGGCCGACGTCGCGCGTCTCGAGCGGGGGGAGAAGGAGTTTCTCAGCTGGGAGGACGTGGACGCCTGAGGGCGCCGAGCACAGCTCTCGGCGGGGCACGCCGTCGCCCCGCCACTTTCAGGGGAGAAGAGATGACGACTGAGCAGGGCGCAGAGCAGGTGGTGGCCGTCATCGGCGGCGGCCCGGCCGGACTCGCCGCAGCGAGGACGGCCGCCGACCTCGGTGCTCGGGTCGCGTTGATCGAGCGGCTCGACTTCCTCGGCGGCATGCCGATCATCGAGAACTACGCCGCCATCACGCCCAATCTCGAGCCGGCCGAGGTGGCGATGGGACGGATGACCGCCGCCGTGGAAGGCGACCCTCGCATCGAGGTGCTGCTCGGCAGCGAGGTGACGTCCTGCGAAGGTGAGGCCGGCGGGTTCACGCTCGCTCTCGCCGTCCCCGGCGGGAGCCGGCAGCTCACAGCAGGCGCGGTCGTCGTCGCGACCGGTTTCCAGCACTTCGACCCCGGCCGCGAGACCCAGATGTACGGCTACTACGAGTTCCCCGACGTCATCGCCCTCCAGGATCTCGAGGCGATGCTGAAGGACCACCACGTGGTCCGGCCCTCGAACGGCGAGCCGCCGGCCCGGATCTGCTTCGTCCAGTGCGTGGGCAGCCGGGACCGCCAGATCGGCAACGAGTACTGCTCGAAGGTGTGCTGCGGGATCGCTTCGAAGGAGGCGATCGAGGTTCGCCAGCAGCTCCCTGGCTGCGAGGTGTTCATCTTCTACATCGACATGCGGATGTACGGCTACTGGGAGAACCAGATCTACTGGCCGGCCCAGGAGCAGCACCACGTCCAGTACGTGAAGGGCGTCATCAGCGAGGTCCTGCCGAAGGGAGACCGCCTGCTCGTCCGCGGCGAGGACACCACGATGGGCCGGCCGATGGAGGTGTTGATGGACCTCGTCGTGCTCTCGGTGGGCATGGAGCCCTCGCCGGGAACCCGCAAGATGGCCGCCGTCCTCGGCATTCGCCAGAACCGCTACGGCTTCATCGACGCGGCCCATCCCCCGCTCGACACCGTGAGCACGAGCCGCCCCGGGGTGTTCGCGGCGGGAGCGGCCCTTGGGCCGGCCGACCTCGAGGACAGCGTCTCGACGGGCGCCGCCGCCGCGTCCCGTGCGGTCGCACTGCTGCGGAGCCCGGTCGGGGCGTGAGCCGAGCAGTGGCTGTCGTGCCCGGACCCACGGTCGACGTCCTTGCGGCCGGCGAGTTCATGTCCGAGGTCCTCGCCCGGGTCGAGCGGACTGTCCTCGACCAGATCGCCGGCGAGCTCGAGGCCAAGCACCAACTGTTCTCGCGGCTGCTCGCCGACGGCCGGGCGCGTTCGCTCGACGCGGCCGGAGCGCGCGAGGTGCTGCGGGCGATCTTCGCCACTCGCCGCCGGGCGGACGGGATCGTCGCCGAGCTCGGCCCCGAGCGGCTCGCCCACGCGGTGGCGGAGCTGCTGGACGGCGAGGGTCCCCTGGCCGCGCGCTTCGCGGAGTTCGACGAGCGCCTCAGCCCCGTCGCCGATGCCGCCTTCGACCTGCCCGGGGAGTTGCTCCACTTCACCTATCCCGATCGCTACTGGCTCTGGACGCGCTGGATGTGGGACCCGCGGATCGAGACCGGCTCACTCCGGCTCGTGACGAGCGAGGAGCTCGACCTCACCGCCGAGGGCCGGGGCGAGGGCTACCTGCGCGTCGGACAGGCGGTCGCGCTCGTCCACGAGATGGGGCGTGCCGGCGGCTTCGTCACTGGCGAGGAGCTGTTCGGCACCGACGTCTTCCTTGCCTGTGTCTACGCCATCTACATGTACACCGTCCTTCGCATGCGGATGACCCAGGAGTTCAACCGCATCGTGCCCGAGCTGCCGGACCTCGTTCGCCGGCTGCTCGGAGTCCGTCACCTTCCCCGCTGAGGAGCGCCATGCCGATCGGAGGTCGCAAGCAAGCACCCACCGTCGTGGAGGAGGAGATGGCCGTTGTCACCTCGGCCATCTCCGGGCGGACCTCTGAGCTCCCGGCGATGTGGAACCGCATGTTGGAGCCGCGGGTCCTGCGTGACTACGCGGCCGGCGGCTTCGCCCGCCTCTCGGAGCTCGAGGGAGGGGAGTCGCTCGAGTGGTGCTACGGCTGCGGCAAGTGCGTGCCGGTCTGCCCGGTGGACCTCGTGGGCGAGTACGGCCCTCGCAAGCTCCACCGCAAGGTGCAGTCCGGCGTCGACCTGTTGGCCGACGACGACCTGTGGCTCTGCACGACCTGCATGAACTGCCTGAGGGTCTGCCCCAAGCAGGTCGACATGGTGCAGGTGATGCCGGCGGCGAGGGGAGCGGCCGTCGCCTCTGCTGCGGTGCCCGCCGAGTTGCAGGAGGTGTTCGAGAAGACCTTCCGCTACGGCAACTGCCTCGGGGAGAACCCCCGACGGCGCCACGCCTGGACCCGTGGCGCCGGCGTGCCCGTGCGCGTCCTCGCCGACGAGCCGGGGCCTGTCGACGTCCTTTTCTACGTCGAGGACTACTGGAGCTACCACCCTCGCGGGCAGCAGG
Source organism: Acidimicrobiales bacterium (assembly GCA_035294725.1). GTDB lineage: Bacteria > Actinomycetota > Acidimicrobiia > Acidimicrobiales > Bog-793 > DATGKK01. The sequence continues at coordinate 12,466 of DATGKK010000145.1, forward strand.
CGGCCCAGGCATTCGCCCGGGTGCTCACGGCCCTCGGGGTCGACTTCGCCATCCTCGGCGCCGAGGAGAAGACGGTCGGCGATTCGCAGCGGCTTGCCGGCGAGGCGGGCCTTTTCGAAGCGCTCATGGAGGAGGTCGCCTCCACCCTCAGCCGGTACGAGTTCCGCCGGATCGTCACGCCGGACCCGCACGGCTTCAACGCCCTCGTGAAGGAGTACCCCAAGCGTGGCCACCACTACGAGGTGCTGCACTACACGCAGCTGCTGGCGCCCCTCGTGCCGAAGATCTCGTGGGCACGGAGCCTCGATCGGGTCGTCACCTTTCACGATCCCTGCTATCTCGGGCGCCACAACGGCGAGTACGACGCGCCCCGCGCCCTCATCGAGGCGATCCCAGGCATCCGCCTCGTCGAGATGGGCCGCTGCAGGGAGAACGGCTACTGCTGCGGCGGCGGCGGCGGCGGGATGTGGCTCGACGGCTTCACCTCGAACCACACGACCGAGCGCCTGTCCGAGCGGAGGGTCCGCGAGGCGGCCGAGACCGGCGCCGAGGTCCTCGCCGTCTGCTGCCCCTACGAGGTCTCGCGCTTCGAGGACGCCGCCAAGTCGACCGGCAACGAGCAGCTCCAGGTCCGAGACATCGTCGAGCTCCTCGACGAGGCGATGGGAGCCCCCGGTGCCAGCTGAGCGAGAGAGCGAGGGCCAGCCACGGCTGGAGCGGGAGACCGCCCCACTGCGCGTGCTCCGCTTCGGGCGCGTGTCGCCGCTGCGCTCGCAGACGCTCTGGCACGCCATCGCCGAGGGGGTGTCGGCGGGAGCCTCGCCGACCCTCTCGTTCATGCGTCCCGACTCGCCGTACGTGTCGGTCGGTTACCACCACGACCTCGGGCATGTGGACCTCGAGGCCTGCGCCCGGGCGGGTGTGCCGGTCTACCGGCGGATGGCCGGAGGCGGCGCCGTCTACCTCGACGACGCCCAGCTCTTTTTCCAGATCGCCGTTCCCGCCTCGATCCTGCCGGCCGTGCGCAGCGAGGCCGTCGCGAGGCTCCTGTCGCCGGCCCTCCCCGCATTCGAGGCTGCCGGGCTGCCGGCCCGTCTCGACGCGACGGGGGAGATCGTCGTCGGCGACCGGAAGGTGTGCGGCCACGGAGCTGCGCAGGTCGGCCGTGCCGTGGTCGTGGTGGGCAACCTCATCGAGCGCTTCGACCACGCCGCCGCCGCCGCCCTCCTGCGGGCGCCAGGAGGGGAGGCCGCGGCAGAGGCGCTCCAGCTGATGCGCCGGTACGTCGGTCCGGACCCGGCGAGCGAGGTCGACGCGGCGGCCTTCGAGACGGCTGCGGTCCGCTCCTATGCCGATGCGCTCGGCCGCGAGCCGGTCGCCGGCGAGCTCAGCGCGCTCGAGCAGGACGCGCTCCAGCGCTGGGACGAGACCCTCGAGTCCGCCGAGTGGCGGGCAGGACCGGCGGCCCGCGCTCTGCGTGCCTGGCAGCTCAAGGTGCGCGGCGGGGTCTTCCTGGTCGCCGCCGAGGATGGCGGCACGCGGGTGCGCGCAACCGTGGTCGACGAGCGCCTTCGCGCCGTTTGTGTCGAGGATCCAGGCCTGAACGACGCCGCTGCGCTGGCGTCGGCACTCTCCGGGCACCTGCTGCCCGAGCTCCCATCCGTCCTCGCCGGTCTCGGCGAGCCCGGGAGGCGGCTGTCGGCCGCCTTCGCTGCCGCCAGCACGGGCGAGCTCGCCGCCATCGCAGGGCGCGCGACCGCGGCAGTTCGGGAGGCCTCGTGAGCATCCCCCGCGAGCCTGAGGTCGTCGCCGTCTCCGGCTACCCGGTGCGCCTCGACCTTTCCTACGACCCCCAGAGCGAGCTGTGGGTCGAGCTGGTCGGCGAGCACCGAGCTCGGGTCGGCCTCGACCCGCTCAGCGCGGAGACGAGCGGCACCCTCGCCCAGCTCGCTCTCGTCACCGTCGGCACGCAGGTGCGCCGTGGCGAGCCGCTCGGCTCGATCGAGGCTGAGAAGTTCGTCGGCCCCCTCCTCTCCCCGCTCACCGGCACGGTCGCGGCCAGGAACGACGCCGTGCTCTCCCGCCCCTCTGCCGTGGAGGACAATCCGTATGCGGCCTGGCTGGTGGAGATCGAGAGCGACGCTGCCGAGGACGAGCTCGGCGGTCTTGTGACCGGGACCGAGGCGGTGTCGCACTTCGCCGCTCGTGTCGAGAGGTACCGCCGTGAGGGGGTGCTCGCCGAGTGACCGCTGTCTCGCCCGCCCGCGCCGGCTCGGCCGAGGCACTCGCCGTGCGCCGCGCCCACTTCCCCGACGTCATGGAGTTCTACGCACCCGGCCTCAAGCGCTGGGAGACCACGGAGTGGAGGCCGGAGAACCCGCGCCGCTTCCTGCCGGTCTCGGTCACCGGAGCTGCCTGCGCCCTCCAGTGCGATCACTGCCAGGCCAAGGTGCTGGAGGGGATGGTCTCGGTACGGGCCGGAGCCGACCTGTACGACCTTGCTCGCTCCCTGAAGGAAAAGGGCAGCGACGGCCTGCTGGTCTCGGGCGGCTCCACCCGCTCGGGCGGTGTGCCGCTGCGCCGGCATCTCGCCCACGTGCCACGGATTCGCGACGAGCTCGGCATGAAGGTGATCGTCCACTCAGGGGTCGTCTCACCCGAGCTCGCCGCCGACCTCGCCGCGGCCGGCGTCGACGGGGTGATGCTCGACATCATCGGCGCCGACGAGACGATCCGCGAGGTCTACCACCTCGATCTCCGGGCGGCCGACTTCGAGCGGTCGCTCTCGCTGCTGGCGTCGGCGGGGCTCAGGATCATTCCCCACATCGTCCTCGGCCTTCACTACGGCCGCTTCCTCGGCGAGCACCACGCCCTCGAGATGATCCGCCGCCACCCGGTGTCGACGCTCATCCTCGTCGTGCTCGTCCCGCTCGTCGGCACGCCGATGGCGCACTTGCCGCCGCCGCCAGTCAAGGACGTGGTGGGCTTCTTCGAGACCGCCCGCCTCGCCATGCCCGAGACGAAGGTCAACCTGGGGTGCGCCCGCCCGATGGGCGCCATGAAGGTCGAGCTCGACGCGGCCGCGGTCGACCTCGGTCTGAACGGCATCGCCTACCCGGCCGACGGGACGATCGCGTACGCCCGCTCGCGGGGCCTCGTGCCCCGCCTGTACGAGTGGTGCTGCTCGCTGACCTGGGCGGGCGACGAGGGCGGCGAGTACGCCGAGGTCACCCTGGACCAGGCCGACCAGGGTGCCCTTCCGGCAGGGGCAGGGCTGCGATGACGGCCACCTGGCGCCTTCTTGCCGACGACGGCGTCGGCGCGGCCGAGGGTCTCGCCTTCGACGAGGCGATGATGGCCGGCTACGCCCGAGACGCTGCTCCACGCCCGCCGACGCTGCGCCTCTACACCTACGCCGACCATGCCGCGCTCGTCGGTAGGTACCAGCATCTCGAGGCCGAGGTCGATCTCGACGCCTGCCGCTTGCTCGGCGTGGAGGTGAACCGCCGCCCGACGGGCGGCGGGGCCATCATCATGGGCCGCTCTCAGCTCGGAGTCGCCGTCGCCACCCGCGCCCCCGCGGCCGAGCGGCCCCGCGAGCTGCTCGAGCGCTTCTCGAGGGGCATCATTGCCGGCCTTCGGCGCCTTGGGCTCGACGCGGGCTTCCGAGGCAAGAACGACCTCGAGGTCGGCGGCCGGAAGGTGGCAGGGCTCGGTCTCTATCTCGACGGCGCCGGAGCCCTCCTGTTCCACGCCAGCATCCTGGCCGGCCTCGACGTCGAGACGATGCTCGCTGTCCTCAAGGTCCCGGCCGCGAAGCTCGGCGACAAGGCCGTCGCCCTCGTCTCCGAACGCGTGACGACCGTCAGCCGCGAGACCGGGAAGGACTTGGACGGCCCTGCGCTGCGCGAGGCCGTCGCGGACGGGGTCGCCGAGGCCGTCGGCGCCGAGCTCGCGCCGGGGGTCGCCGAGGAAGAGGAGCGACGCCTCGCCCGCCGCCTTGTTGCCACGAAGTACTCGACGGCCGAGTGGCTCGCCCAGCGCAGCCCGCAGCTAGACGCGACGGCGACCTCGGTCTTCAAGTCGTCGGCAGGTCTCGTGCGTGTCTATCTGAGCCTTCAGGGGGAGACGATCAAAAGCGTCCTGTTCACGGGCGACCTGAACGACCTGCCCCCCGCCCTTGTGCGCCTCGAGGCGGCCCTCACCTGGAAGCGCCTCGAGCCGCGCACGCTCTCCCGGCTCGTGGCGTCGTGCCTGGACGGCGAGACGGAGTCCGCGGGGCTCGATCCCGCGGCGCTCGTGGACGCCCTGATCGAGGCGGCGAGCCGGGCGGCCGCCCGCGAGGTCGCCGCCCCCAACCGAGTTGGCTCGTGCTACTTCCCCGAGGCGGTCACCCCACGATGAGCACCACCCGTCTTCCTCTCGTCGCCCCGCCTTCCGCCGTGCCCGGTGACAGGACTCCGAGTGAACCCTGCGCCGCTCCAGAGGTGAGCCCGGACTGGGTGAGGATCTCAGGGGCGAGCGCGATCGCGCTCCGCTTCCGCTCGGGCCGGTTCGGGCGCAGCTTCGAGTTCGGGGGGATCAACCTCCTCCTCAACTACGAGGACGGCTGCCGCTCCGACTGTGCCTACTGCGGGCTTGCCCGCACCCGGCCGGGGACCTACGAGGACAAGTCCTTCATCAGGGTGGAGTGGCCCCTCGTTCGCACCGACGAGCTGACCGAGCGGATGGCTCGGTTCGAGCCGAGCCTCACGAGGCTGTGCATCTCGATGGTGACCCATCCCTTCGCCTACAGGGACACCTGTGACATCACCGAGCGGATCCGCAGAGCCGTCGACACGCCACTGTCCATCCTCGTCGCCCCGCCGACGCTCAACCGGCGCCGTCTCGAGCGCTTCCGCGAGATCGGCGTCGACATGATCGGGATCGGGCTCGACGCCGTCACCGAAGAGCTCTTCCGGTCACTGCGCAGCGACGTCCCGGCCGGCGGGGCGGGGCTCAAGTGGGACCAGTACTGGCAGGTGGTCCGTGATGCCCGTGAGGTCTTCGGCCCGTGGAAGGTGAACTGCCACACCCTCGTCGGCCTCGGGGAGAGCGACCGCGACCTCGTCGAGATCTTCGTCCGTCTTAGGGACCAGGAGATCTTCTCCTACCTGTTCTCCTTCAACCCCGAGCCGGACTCGCGTCTCGGCGACGCGCCTCGCGCTCCGCTGCGCCGGTGGCGCCGGATCCAGCTCGTGAAGCACCTGGTCGAGACGGAGGGGTTCGGCCCCGAGGACTTCCGCTTCGAGGACGACGGCTCGCTCGCGCTCGTCGGCGCCCCGCCAGTAGTGCTCGAGCAGGTCGTCGAGACTGGCGAGCCCTTCGTCACGAACGGCTGCCCCAGCTCGAGCGGGGAGCCGGGCTGCACCCGTCCGTACGGGTCGTACCGGCCGTCGGAGCCGTTCCGCGACTTTCCCTTCCGTCCGGACCCGGCCGACCTCGCCGGGATCAGGACCGACCTCGCCCTCCACGAGATCACCGAGCCCTGAAGGAGCCTTCGATGCGGATCGCCGTCCTCCTCAAGCAGGTCCCCGACCTCGTCGAGGACCTCGAGCTCGCCCCTGACGGGACCGACGTCGACCGCGAGTTCCTGTCCTTCGTCCTCAACGAGTACGACGACCAGGCGCTCGAGGAGGCGCTCTGTCTGAAAGAGTCCGCCGGCGCCGAGGTCGTCGCCGTCGCGCTCGACGAGCCCGAGGTCGACCAGTGCCTCTACACCGCGCTCGCCAAGGGCGCGGACCGTGCCGTGAAGCTCGGCGGGGTCGGGGAGGGCTGGATCGACGGGCACCGGCGCTCCGCCATCTTTGCGGCCTGGCTCGCCGAGCAAGGGGCCGATCTTGTGCTCACCGGCGTGCAGGCGGCTGACGACCTCGACGGCCAGCTTGCACCGCTGCTCTCGGCTCGCCTCGGGCTGCCGCACGCCTCGGTGGTCGTCCACGTGGACCTCAACGGCGCGGTTGCCCTGGTCCGCCAGGAGCTCGGTGGCGGAGCCGCCGCCGAGGTGGAGGTGCAGCTCCCTGCGGTGCTTGGGATCCAGGCGGCACGCCAGGCTCCCCGGTACGCCTCCATCAGCCGCATCCGCCAGGTCCAGCAGGCCGGAGGGATCGAGGAGGTCGCCGCGCCGCCTGCCGAGGGTGGCCCGGGCTACCGGTTGGTCCGCCTCTACGCACCCGAGGCCGCCGGCCACGCGGAGATGCTCACCGGGTCGGCCGGAGAGGTGGCCGAGCGCATCGTCGAGCTGATCCGGGGCAAGGGCCTGTGAGTGGCCGGGGCCGGAACGAGACGAGGAGGACAGCGCAGTGAGCAACGACGTGCTGGTGCTGGCGGAGCACCGGGATGGTGCCGTGAGCGACATCTCCTTCGAGCTGCTCGCCAAGGCGCGTGAGCTCGCCGGAGGCTCCGGAGGCCGGGCGGTCGTGCTGCTGCTCGGCGCGACAGAGCTTGCCCGAGAGCTCGGCGGCGCCGACTTGGTGCGCTCCGTCGAGCATCCTCTGCTCGACCGCTACAACCCGGAGGCGTACGAGCGGGTGGTGCGAGCGGCGCTCGAGGAGATCGAGCCGCGCCTGTTCCTCACCTCGACGACGACGGTCGGCCTCGACCTCGCCGGAGCTCTCTCGGTGGCGAGCGACACGCCGCTCGTCTCCTATGTCTGTCGTCTCGAGGCTGCAGGCGACAACGTGGTGGCGACGGCCCAGATCTACGGCGGGAAGCTCCTCGCCGAGGTCGAGTTGCCGCGGCCCCGGGCGATCTGCGCCGTGCTGGCCGGTTCGTTCCCCGTTCCGGCAATGGACGGCGAGCAGGCACCGCCGGTCGAGCCGCTCGAGGTCGGCGGCCTCCTCGACGACCTGCGAACGGCCGTCACCTCTGTGATCGTGCCCGAGGCCGGCGACGTCGACATCACCTCTGCCGACCTCCTCGTCTCGGTCGGGCGGGGTATCGGGAACCAGGGCAACCTCGAGGTCGTCGAGGAGCTCGCGGAGGCGCTCGGTGCCCCGCTCGCTGCGTCACGGCCGCTCGTCGACCAGGGGTGGCTGCCAAAGTCGCGCCAGGTCGGAAAGTCCGGCCTCAAGGTCAAGCCGCGGATCTACCTCATGCTCGGCATCTCCGGTGCCCCTGAGCACCTCGAGGGGATACGGGAAGCCGAGCTCGTGATCGCCTGCAACACCGACGCCAAGGCGCCCATCTTCGAAGTCGCCGACTACGGCACGACCGTCGACCTGTTCGACCTCGTGCCGGAGCTCCTGGACCGGGTCAAGGCCTGAGCCCGGCGAAGGACAGCCGCGAAGGAGAGGCCGTGATCGTGCGCATTGCCATCGGAGGGGCGGTCACGGCCGTCGCGCTCGCCCTCGCGGCTCGCCGCCTCTACCGCCTCGGTCGGCTGGTCCGCTCGGGGGCTCCCGCGCCCGGCCGGACGAGCAAGGCGGCGCGCCGCCTCGGCGCCGAGATCGTCGAGGTGCTCGGCCAGCGAAAGATCCTGAGACGGCGCCAGTCGGGGATCCCGCACGCCCTCGTCTTCTGGGGCTTCCTCGTCCTTTTGTTCACCGTGGTCGAGGCGTTCGGCGACGTCTTTGCAAACCGCCGGTTCGCGATCCCGCTGATCGGGCATGCGGCGGCGCTCGGCTTCGTCGAGGACCTCTTCATCCTCGTCGTCCTCGGCGGCGTGGTCGCCTTCACCGTGATCCGCACAATCGACTCCCCGGCCCGGCGCGAGCGCCGTTCCCGCTTCTACGGGTCGCACACGAAAGCGGCGTGGGTCGTGCTCGCCATGATCGCCGTCGTGATGGTGAGCCTGCTCGGCTACCGGGCCGCCCAGGTGAACACCGGCGACTTCCCCTACGGGGACTGGGCCTTCGCCTCGCACGCCCTGGCGAGCCTGCTCCACCCGCTTGGCCGCGGCGTCAACTCGGTGATCGAGACGACCCTGCTCCTCGTCAACGTCGCCGCCATCATGGGCTTCCTCGTCTTTGTCACCTACTCCAAGCACCTCCACATCTTCTTGGCACCGCTCAACATCGCCTTCTCGCGTCGCCCGCGCGCGCTCGGGGCGCTCGACGTGCCGGGCTCCACGGTCGGCGCCGAGCACATCGAGCAGCTGAGCTGGAAGCAGCTGCTCGATCTCGTCACCTGCACCGAGTGCGGCCGGTGCCAGGCGGCCTGCCCGGCGTGGACGACGAACCGGCCGCTCTCGCCCAAGCTGCTCGTGATGGACCTGCGTGACGAGCTCTTCGCCGCGTCGGGCCGTCTTCTCTCTCCCGGTAGGGACGCGCCCGCGACGAAGCTCGTCCCTGACGTCGTCCGCGCCGAGACGGTCTGGTCGTGCACGACCTGCGGCTCCTGCGTGGAGCAGTGCCCGGTCGACATCGAGCACATCGACACGATCGTCCACCTCCGCCGGCGGCTCGTCGACGAGGGCCAGATCGAACCCGGGGTCCAAGAGGTGCTGCAGCGGATCGCCCAGCAGGGCAACTCCTTTGGGAAGTCGGATCGGATGCGTGCGCGCTGGACCCGGGAGCTCGGCTTTCCCGTGAAGGACGCCAGGAAGGAGGCGGTCCGGTACCTGTGGTTCGTCGGGGACTTCGCCTCGTTCGACGAGCGCCTGCAGGAGCTCTCGCGCGGCCTCGCCCACCTTCTGCACGGGGCAGGGGTCGACTTCGGCCTTCTGTACGAGGGCGAGCGCAACGCCGGCAACGACGTTCGCAGGATCGGCGAGGAAGGTCTGTTCGAGATGCTCGTCGAGCGGAACCTCGCCTCGCTCGGAGAGGCCAGCTTCGAGGAGATCTTCACCACCGATCCGCACACCTTCAACACCCTTCGGAACGAGTACCCCGCGTACGGCCTCGACAAGCCGGTGCTCCACTACAGCCAGCTGCTGCAGCGCCTCCTTGCGGCAGGCGACCTCGCCGTCGAGCCGCTCGGGCTTGCGGTCACCTACCACGACCCCTGCTACCTCGGCCGGCACAATCGGGTCACCGAGCCCCCTCGGGCAGTGCTGAGGGCGCTCGGCTGCTCGCTCGTCGAGATGCCCCGTCACGGCACGAACACGTTCTGCTGCGGCGCCGGAGGTGGGCGGATCTGGATGTCGGACGACCCCTCTCTCGGCGAGCGCCCGAGCGAGAACCGGATCCGCGAGGCGGTGGCGCTCGGGGTCGACTACTTCGTCGTCGCCTGCCCGAAGGACTACGTCATGTACTCCGACGCCGTGAAGACGACCGGCAACGAGGACCGCCTAAAGGTCGTCGACCTTGTCCAGCTCACCGAGCGGGCGCTTCGCGCTCCGGCGCTCCGCGAGCCCGAGACGGTCTGAGGCCGGGCCGTGCGCTGCCCCTTCTGCGAAGCCGACGCAGCGCCTCGGGCCCTCCACTCTCATCTGGAGGCGGCGCACCCCGAGGGGGTGGTCGTCACCGAGTCCCCCGGCGGCCGCCTCGCCTACAAGGTGAGCTGCCCGCGTTGCGGCGCGCACTACGAGCACGCGGTGAAGGGACGAAGCGGCACGGGTGCCTTCGTCGCGGAGCATGCCCGTGAGATCCGGCTCGTCGGCTTCGACATGCTCGTCAACCATCTCATCGCCGAGCACCCCGGTGATGAGGGCGGCGCCGAGGACCCGGCTCCGGCTCACAGCGAGGAGGAGAGTTGAGCACCGTCAACCAGTGCGACATCCCCGACGACCTCTACTACCTCGTCGAGCGGCACGTCTGGGCGCGCCTCGAGGGGGACACGGTCGTCGTCGGTCTGTCCGACGTGGCGCAGAGCTTGGCGAAGACGATCGTCTCGGTCTCGGTGAAAGACCCAGGACGCCCGGTGCGCAAGGGGAGGAGCATCGCCACGGTCGAGAGCGGGAAGTGGGTGGGCCCGGTCCCCTCGCCCGTGAGCGGCGAGATCGTCGAGGTGAACGAGGTTCTCCGCTCGGCACCGGCCACCCTCAACGCGGACCCGTACGGGGCGGGGTGGATCGCGCGCATTCGCTGCGAGGACTGGCGGTCCGACTCGGCGGACCTCCTCACCGGGCCGGCCGCTGTCGAGGCGTACCGTGCCTTCCTCGACGCCGAAGGCATCCGCTGCGGCGAGTAGGCAGGGTGAACGGTGGCGATCTGGCAGGGCTGCGCCGTTCCCGAGGAGCTGCTCTACGATCTCGAGCACGACGTGTGGGTCCGCTTGGATGGCGACGAGGCGGTGCTCGGCATGACCGACGTCGCCCAGACGCGCTGCGGGCGCCTCGTGCAGGTGAGCTGGAAGCAGCCCGGCGCCCGCCTGCGCAGGGGGCGTCCGGCCTGCGTGATCGAGAGCGCAAAGTGGGTAGGGCCATTCGTCTCGCCCCTGAGCGGGGAGCTCGTGGCGACGAACGAGCCGCGCTTTGCCGACGACGTGGCGATCGCGAACCGCGATCCCTACGGCGAGGGGTGGCTAGTCCGGCTGAGGCCGGTCGACCTCGAGGGCGAGCGGCCCTTCCTCGTGGACGGCGCCGTTGCGTTCGAGCACTACCGGCGGCTCATCGACGAGAACGACGTGAGGTGCTTCAGGTGCACAGACTGAGCGGTGCTTCCCGGGTCGAAGGAGGGCTCTCGTGCCCGCGGAAGAGTCGCGGGCTGCGAGCTGGCGCCCGAGCGGACCCGCCTTCTTGGCTCGGCACGGAGCCGGGTACTCCGAGGAAGGGAGAAGGACAATGACAGAACCGTCCGTCGACGCTCGCCAGAAGAGGATGTGCGTCATCTGCTGGAGCGCCGATCTCGACCGGGTGTGGCCGACCCTGATCCTCTCGACGACGGCGGCCGCCTCCGGCCTCGAGGTCGACGTGTTCTTCACCTTCTGGGGCCTGCGCGTACTGCAGCGCAATGACAAGCGTCTCACGGGCGTGAACCTGAAACAGAAGATGGAGTCGGTCTTCGACCGCGGCGGGACCGACCACCTCCACCTTGGCAAGCTGCACATGGGCGGCATGGGCACGATGATGATCAAGCAGCTGGCCAAGGAGTACAAGGTGGCGACACCGACGGACCTGCTCGGCATGGCGAGCGACCTCGGGGTGCGGCTGCATCCGTGCCAGATGACGATGGAGCTCTACGGCCTGACCAAGGACGACTTCATCGACGGCCTCCAGCCGCCGATCGGAGCCGCGAGCTTCATCGACATGGCGGCGGACGCCGACATCACCTTGTTCATCTGACGGCGCCGGTTCCCGCACACCTCTCTCTGTCGACACCGTGACGCCGCCGGTGCGCTCGATCCTGCTCGTCGGCGGCGGCGCTCAGCTCGCCCGCAGGGTCGAGACGCTGGCGCGCGAGCTCGGGCTTGCCGTCACTGACGAGGTGGATCACCCGCCACCTCCGTCGCTGCTCTCCGCCGTGGTCGTCGACCTTGCGCTCCCGGGCGTCCTCGAACAGCTCGCCTCGTGGCGCGAGCGAGCGCCTGAGGCACTCCTCGTCGCCCACCTGCGGGCGCCCGACCGGGAGCTCTGGCAGGCCGCAGAGCGCGTCGGCTGCGACCTCGTCACCAACGAGGGCGCCCTCGTCGGCCGCCTCCGCCGCCTCCTTGCCGCGGGCCCGGCTGGCCGCCGCCTCTTCCCGCTCCTCGATGCGGCCGACGTGGCGGGACGGCTCGGGCTCGTCTGCCGCGTCGAGGCGACCCCCGTCGGGCCGGTCGCGCTCTACCAGGTGGGCGGCCGGCTGCGCTGTGTGAGGGACGTCTGCCCTCATCAGGGGGCGACTCTGTCTGCTGGCGAGCTCGACGGCGGCGTCGTGACCTGCCCCGCCCACGGAAGCCGCTTCGACGTGGCGACCGGTGAGCGGCTTCGCGGGCCGGCCGACAGCGAGCTGCAGCTCTTCGACGTCGCCGAGGTCGAAGGCAGGATCCAGCTCGTGGTCCCGTGACCGGCGCCAACAGCTGCGACGCCGGAGGAGGGAATGTGCCCGCGGCGACCCGGGTTGGTGCTGAGGTGCCCTCAAGCGACCTCCAACCCGCTCCCGGTGTCACCGTCTACTGGCGCCCGGGCTGCCCCTTCTGCTCGCGGCTCCGGCGTGGGCTGAGGCGCGCAGGCCTCCCGGTCCACGAGGTCAACATCTGGGAGGACAGCTCCGCAGCCGCCGCCGTGCGAGCACTGGCCGGTGGGAACGAGACGGTGCCGACCGTCGTCATCGGCGAGACCTCGCTCGTCAACCCGTCGGCCGCCACGGTCCTTGCCGCAGCCCGACGAGCCGGTATCGCCGCCGGGGAGCCGGCGCCGGCGGTGTCGAGACGATCGGTCGGCGCCCTGCTCGCCGCCCTGCGTGGTCGTTGGTCGTAGAGCTGCTGGTGGCGGGCTGCTGGCTCGGAGACCGGGGCCACACCGTTGTGAGCTGGGTGCTCGAGGGGGTCGCGGTGGCCATCTGAGGGGCGGCGCGGACGTTACGGCGCCACCTCGGCGCGTAACGGTGGTCGTGAGCGTTGGAGAGGTCCACGAGCGTGATCCCCTGAGCCGCGGCCCCGAAGGGCTTCTTGCATCCTCCTCGGCCTGCGATGCTCCTCGGAGTCGGCGCCGCTGCACCCCCGGCACTCCCTGGGCCCTGCCTTGCGTGCCGGCGCGCCGGTCAAGGTCCGAAGTGGTGGCTACGGCCCATGGCGCCTGCGTCCTCGAGGGCGAACCGGCCCCGGTCCGCTCGCCGGATGCGAGGAGACTCGAGCAGCACCGCGATCGCACTGGGACGGTTGCGTGCCGGCGAGCCTCCTGCCTCATCCCGCCGCTGCGCGAGGCCCCGGTGCGACCTCAGCCTGCTCGCACCGGCCGTCCCGGCCGAGCCTGCGGAACCAGCTGTCCCTCCGCCACCACCCGTACCCCGGCGACGAGCACCTCGCTGATCCCCGAGGAGACCCGGGTGGTGTCCTCGCGGGATGCCTCGTCGCTCACCGTCGCCGGGTCGAGGACGACGAGGTCGGCATCGCAACCCACCTTCACCCTCCCCTTGCCCCGCATCGCTGCGCAGCTCCCCTCGAGCAGCTGTGCCGGCATCAGGGTGCACCTGCGCACCACCTCGGCGAGGGGCCACCCCTCCTCGCGCGCCATGCGCAGCATCCGGGAGAAGCAGCCGGCCGTCCTCGGGTGGGTGACTGCGGCTCGCGGTGGCAGCGGCCACGTGTCGTCCCGGAAGCCGTCGCGGATCGACACGAGCGGCATGGCGTCGCTCGCCACGATGACGTCGGGGCGGGCGAGCGTCCCCAACAGCACGGAGCGCTCGGTCGGGTCGGCCTCGTCAAGGAAGTCCAAGATGACGAGCCCGGCCGGGTCCTCCCGGCGCAGCTGGTCGAGCCTCACCTCGTCGGCGACCCGCTCGCTGGTCGGCAGGTAGGTGAGCGAGCTGGGCGCGAGCTTGCGCGCCCGCAACCCCTCGGCCGAGAGGAAGGCAGCCCCGATCACGGTGGACGCGTATCCGTACGGGTAGGCCTCGGTGGTGACGCGGCCGCCCTCGCGCCGGCACCGGTCGACGAGATCGAGCACCCTGTCGACGTGGCGCGTCGCCGAGCTGTTCACGTGGCAGTAGTGCACGAGCCCGCCGGTCTCGGCCGCGGCCCGCACGATCTCCTCGGCTCCGTCGGCGAGCCCGTGCGGCGCCACCTCCACGAGCTCTCGGCAGTGGGTGAAGGTCGGGACGCCTCTGCTGGCCGCGAGCGCCGAGACGGCGAGGTACTCCTCGGGTGGCACCTCCGGCGCGTAGCCGAGCAGGAACCCGATGCCGATGGCGCCGTCCGCGAGGTCTCTTCCGAGAAGGTCTAGGAGCTCGCCAAGCTGGCGGGCCGAGAGGGTGCCCCGCCACTCCCGCTCGCCGAGGACTCCGAGAGCGTCCGCGAGGTGCCGTGGAGCACCGCCGCCGAGGACCCGGTGGCGCGCGAGCGCCCATGAGGCCGAGAAGCCGAAGTTGATCGGCGAACCGTCGCTCTCCCGGTCGTAGGAGGCCGCTACGGGGCTGCGACCGGCCTCGAGGTCGAACGCCGTCGTGACACCGTCGCAGGCCTGGAGTCGTCGGCCGGCGAGGCTCTGGGCATGGCTATGGAGGTCGACGAAGCCCGGAAGCACCACCTTGCCGCTCGCCTCGACGATCGTCCGCCCCTCGAGCGGCTCCTCGGACACGGCGCCGACGCAGCCTCTCTCGATCCCGACGTCGCGGACTGCGTCGAGCCCGGTCTCGGGATCGATGACCCTGCCCCCGCGGATGACGGTGTCGAAGGCGCTCACAGGTCGAGCATACGGAGCCACGACCAGGCCGGGCGGTGGTGGAGGGTTGCGTGCTGCGCCCGAAGCGGCCCTTCCGCACGACACAGCCGTTCTGTAGCCTCCGGGCGGAATGCTGCGCGTCTACCGCTCCGAGCGTGCCGACCTCCTGGTCGGAGCGCTCGGCGATTTGCTGCTCGACCCGATCAAGGATCCGATGGCGACCGAGGTGATCGCAGTGCCCACCCGCGGCGTGGAGCGCTGGCTCAGCCAGCGGCTGTCGCATCGCCTCGGAGCAGCTCCGAGTGGTGGCGACGGGATCTGCGCCAACGTCGAGTTTCCCTTCCCGGGCTCGCTCGTCGGGGATGCGATCTCGATCGCGTGCGGCGTCGATCCCGAGGCCGACCCGTGGCCGCCGGACCGTTCGGTCTGGACCCTCCTCGAGCTCGTGGACGAGCACCTCGGCGAGAAGTGGCTCGAGCCGCTGGCAGACCACCTGAGAGCCGGGTCACCAGAGAGCGCCCGCAATTCGGGGCATCTGCGCAGGTTCGCAACGGTTCGGCATCTCGCCGACCTCTACGACCGCTATGCCGTCCACCGCCCCGACCTGGTGCGCGGCTGGGCGAATCCGACCGCCTCGGGCGAGGTGGACGACCACTGGCAGGCCGAGCTGTGGCGCCGGCTGAGAGGGCGCATAGGGTCACCCGGCCCGGCTGAGCGGCTCGAGACGGCGGCCGCCCGCATCGCCGAGAGCCCCGAATTGCTCGACCTCCCCTCCCGGCTCTCGTTGTTCGGGTTGACCCGTCTCCCGGCGAGCCACCTCCGAATCCTCGAGGCGATCGCCCGGAACCGGGACGTGCACCTGTTCCTGCTGCATCCTTCCGACCAGCTCTGGAGCTCGGTGGCCGAGGCGCTCGATTCCGTGGCCGTCCCACCTGTGGCGCGCAGCGACGACCCGACTGCCACCCTGGGGGTCAACCCTCTCCTGCGCTCATGGGGCCGCGACTCGCGAGAGATGCAGCTCGTGCTCCATGCGCATGGCGTGACGCGAAGCGAGCATCGGCCGGTGCCGGAGCCGCCAGGCGGAGCGCGCACGCTGCTCGCGCGGCTCCAGTCGGACATCCGGGCGGACAGGTGCCCTCCCGGCGCCCCGGCGCTTGGCACCGAGGCTGACGAGCGGCCGGTCCTCGACCCGGACGACGACAGCCTCCGGGTCCACTCCTGTCACGGGCACCTGCGCCAGGTGGAGGTGATGCGGGATGCGATCCTTCACCTGCTCGCAGCAGATGCGACGCTCGAGCCGCGTGACGTCATCGTGATGTGCCCGGACATCGAGTCGTTCGCACCGCTCATCCACGCCGTGTTCGGTGCGAGCAGCGGGCAGCTTGCGACCGGGAGCGTGGATGAGCCGCCGGTCGAGCCCGAGCCGGGCACCCCGCAGATCCGCATCCGGCTCGCCGACCGGTCGATCCGACAGACCAATCCGGTGCTCGGCGTGGCGGCGCAGCTGCTCGAGCTCGCAGCCGGTCGTGTCACGGCCTCCGAGGTGCTCGACCTCGCGGGCCGGGAGCCGGTGGCCCGCCGTTTCCTCCTGAGCGAGCAGGATCTCGGCCAGCTGGCGCAGTGGATCGCAGTGACTGGGATCCGTTGGGGGCTGGATGCCGAGCACCGCCGGCAGTGGCACCTCGAGCAGGTACGCGACGGCACGTTCGACGCTGGTCTCGACCGCCTCCTGCTCGGCGTCGCCATGGCGGAGGAAGATCACCGCCTCTTCGAGGGGGTGCTCCCCGTCGACGACGTGTCGAGCGGAGCGGTGGAGCTGGCTGGCCGTTTTGCCGAGCTCGTCGCACGGCTCCACGTCGCGATCACAAGGCTCGAGGGGTGCCACCCGATCGCCGAGTGGGCGACGGCGCTGATCGAGGCAACCGAGAGCCTCGCACTCGCGGGACCGCACGAGCAGTGGCAACACGAGCAGCTCCGCTCCCTCCTCGCCGACGTCACCGAGGCGGCCGCCACCGCCGGCAAGAGGTCGTCCGCCGCCATCGCGTCCGACGGCGCTCGTCGGGAGGCCGGAGCGCTGCTCGACCTCTCCGAGCTCCGGTCGCTGCTCGACGACCGCCTCCGGGGGCGCCCGACTCGGGCGAACTTCCGCACTGGCGACCTCACGATCTGCACGCTCGTGCCGATGCGCTCAGTTCCCCATCGGGTCGTCGGGCTGCTCGGTCTCGACGACGGGGCCTTCCCCCGCCACCTCGTCGCCGACGGCGACGACCTCCTGCTCGCCGATCCCCACATCGGGGATCGAGATGCCCGCTCCGAGGACCGTCAGCTTCTCCTCGACGCCCTCCTCGCCGCGACCGAGCACCTCGTGGTCACCTACGAGGGCAGGGATCCTCGCACGAACCAAGAACGCTCTCCGTGCGTCCCGATCGCCGAGTTGCTCGACGTCGTCGACCGCACCGTGCGCCCACCGGAGGGCTCCGCGTGCAGCAGGGCACGTGAGCTCGTCGTGGTCGAGCACCCACTGCAGTCCTTCGACGTCCGCAACTTCCAGCCAGGTGAGCTCGCCGGCAAGGGCCCGTGGAGCTTCGACCCCGTTGGCCTGCACGGCGCCCGCGCCCGCTCGGCGCCGCCGGAGGACCCGCCGCCGTTCCTCTCGACGCCGCTCGACCGCCTCGACGACCAGGTGGTCCAGCTCGACTCGCTCGTCCGCTTCGTCGAATCGCCCGTGGCGGCCTTCTGTCGGGAGCGGCTCGGATGGTATCCACACGGCGGCAGCGACGACGTGAGGGACTCCCTGCCGGTCCAGCTCGAGGCGCTCGAGACATGGGATATCGGGGATCACCTCCTCGGCGCTCGCCTGTCGGGAGCGACGCCCGAGCAGGCGCGAGCCGCCGAGAGGGCGAGAGGGCTCCTGCCGCCGGGAGCCCTCGCTGACGCGGTGCTGTCGCCGGTCGAGGAGACGGTGGAAGCGCTCGTCGCCGCTGTCGAGCGCACGGTGTCCGCCGCCGCCACGCCGAGGTCGGTCGAGGTCAACGTCCGCCTCCCCGACGGCCGCAGCCTGGTCGGCACCGTCCCCGACGTCTACGAGATCAACCGAGGGGCCGATAGCGAGAGGCGGTCGAGGATCGTCCGCTGCCTCTACTCCGCTCTCGGGCCGAAGCACCGGCTCGCCGCCTGGGTCCGCTTCCTCGCGCTCAGCGCTGCCCATCCCGACCGGGAGGTCTCGGCGACCACGGTCGGACGCGGGCAGGGCACCGCCGGGTCTGGCCCGCTCATCTCGAGGGCGTCGCTCCCACCGCTCGGAGCAAGCCCGGACGAACGCCGGCAGCTGTCCCTCGCACAGCTCGGGGTGCTCGTCGACCTCTACGACCGCGGGATGCGCGAGCCGTTGCCGATCTTTCCGAAGACCTCGGAAGCCTTCGTCGACGCTCTGCGACACGAAGAGCCGGTCGTCGCCCGCTGCCAGAAGAGATGGCAGACGACGAGGCAGACCAGGGGTGAGGACCTCGAGGCGGCTCACCTGCTGGTCCTCGGAGGCAGGCGGAGCTTCGCGGAGCTGCTGGCCGAGCCGCCGCGACCGGATGAGTCGGGCCCGGGCTGGTCGACGGAGCGCTCCCGTCTCGGTCGCCTCGCGCGCCGGTTGTGGGAGCCGCTCCTCGCCCACGAGACCCAGGAGCATGGGCGGTGACGGCGCCGACCACTCCCGCTGCCGCCTGCCACGAGGTGGAGCCCGCCCGCTTCGACCTCGGCGGTCCGCTGCCCGGACCGGGCGTCACGGTGCTCGAGGCAAGCGCCGGGACGGGAAAGACCTTCACGATCGCAGGGCTCGTGGCGAGGTTCGTCGCCGAGGGAACACCGATCTCCGACGTCCTCGCGGTCACGTTCACGCGCCTTGCTACCGGTGAGCTGCGCGACCGCGTCCGGGCGCGGCTCGTCTCGGCAGAAGACGGGCTCTCTCGCCTCCTCGCGACGGGTCAGCCGCCGCCACCGGACGACACTGTCCTCGGCCTTCTCTCGCGCGGCAGCCCGGACGAGGTGGAGGTGAGGCGAGAGCGGCTGGCGGGGGCCCTCACGTCGTTTGACGAGGCGACGATCACGACGACGCACGGCTTCTGCCAGCTCATGCTGACCGGGCTCGGCGTGGCCGGCGACGTGGCGACTGGGGCGACTCTGCTCGAGGACCCACGCGACGTCGTGGAGGAGGTCGTGGATGACCTCTATATCCGCTGGACGCTCCTCCACGGGCAGGCCCCGCCGTTCACTCGCCGCGAGGCACTCGAGATCGCAAGGGCGGCCGTGGCCAATCCCGACACGCCGCTCGAGCCTGCATCGGACGAGAGCAGCGCTGGCCTTCGCCGTCGCCTCGCCGAAGGCGTGAGGAAGGAGGTCCGCCGCCGGCTCCTCGATGCCAACCACCTCACCTTCGACGACCTCCTCGTCCGCCTGCGGGACGTCTTGACGGACCCGACCCGCGGCGGAGCGGCGGCGAACCGCCTACGGGGCCGCTTCTCGGTCGTGCTCGTGGACGAGTTCCAGGACACGGACCCGATCCAGTGGCAGGTGGTGCGCACCGCCTTTGGGTCCGGCCAGACGACGCTCGTGCTCATCGGCGACCCGAAGCAGGCGATCTACGCCTTCCGCGGGGCCGATGTGCATGCCTACCTGGAGGCCGCGCGGATCGCTTCTTCGCGCTTCACCCTCGGGGAGAACTGGCGCAGCGATGGGGACCTGCTTACTGCGCTCGACGCGCTCCTCGATCCGCTCCGCCTCGGCCATCCGGAGATCCGCTACCGGCAGGTGCGGGCTGCACCTGCTCATCTGCGCCCCGGCCTCGTCGGCGCACCGTCGTCCGCATGCCTGCGGGCCCGGCTCGTGCCGGTGAACGCCAGTGGAACCACCAGAACGAACCTCGGGGACGTGGTCAAGCAGTCGGCGGTGGCCTACATCGCCGCCGACCTGGCTGCCGACGTCGTGGCGCTCCTCGACTCGAACGCCGAGGTCGTCGCGTACGCGGACGACGGCAGCGAGCGTTCCCGGCGCCGTGTGGCTCCGGGCGACGTGGCGGTCCTCGTCGCAACGAACGAGCAGACGCGCATCGTCCAGCAGGGGCTGCGCGCGGCTGGCGTGCCGGCCGTCGTGGCAGGCGCCGGGAGCGTGCTCGCCACGACGGCCGGCGACGAGTGGCTCCGCCTCCTCGAGGCGATGGAGCAGCCGGCCGACCGGGGACGGGCCGTGGCCCTCGCCCTCACTCCCTTCCTCGGTCTTGCCGCCGACGAGGTCGCGGCGGCGGACGACGAGGAGTGGGAGCGCATCCACGCGAAGCTCCACCGCTGGAGCGACATCCTGCGCCACCGCGGAGTGGCGGCGCTGTTCCGGTCCGTTCTGGCGTCCGAGGACGTGCCAGGTCGGCTGCTTCGGCGTCCGGACGGCGAACGCCAGCTCACCGACCTCGGCCACATCGCTCAGCTGCTCCACGCAGAGGCCTCCGAGGGCAAGCACGGACCGCCGGCACTGCGTGTCTGGCTGGCCCGGCGGATCGAGGAGGCCGGCAAGGGTCGCGAGGGCGCCGAGGCCGAGGAGCGGAGCCGTTGGCTTGACTCCGACGCCGACGCCGTGCAGGTGCTCACGGTCCATCGGTCGAAGGGGCTCGAATTCCCGGTCGTCTATGCCCCGTTCCTCTGGGACGGGTATTTCGGCACCTCGGGCAGCCCGGTCGTGTACCACGACCCCGTCGATGGCGTGCGCAGGCTCGACGTCGGAGGCAAGGATGCTCCGGGCTACCAGCAGCACTTCGAGCTGGCGAAGGACGAGGAGCGAGGTGAGGCCCTCCGCGAGCTCTACGTGGCCTTGACTCGCGCACGCCACCAGGCCGTCATCTGGTGGGTACGGGTGAAAGACGCCCGGCACTCGCCGCTCGGGAGGCTGCTGCTCGCCCGCGACGAGGTGGGCAACGTGGCGACGAGCGGACCTCACCAGCCAAAGGACGAGGAGATGCGCGAGCTGTTCGATGCCGTCGCCCGGCGTGCGCCCGAGGGGCTCGTCGCTGTCGAGCAGGCGACGATGGGCGAAGGCTCGCCCTGGTCCGGCAGGATCGGGCAGGGGGTGGGGCCGCTGGCTCTCGCCGAGCTCGGCCGGCCGCTCGACCTGCGCTGGCGGCGCACCTCCTACTCCGGCATCACCGCCTCGGTCCACGGCGGCCCGGCGGTGGGGAGCGAGCCCGAGGAGCCGGGCACCACCGACGAGCCGCTTTCCGGCGCACCGGTCGAGTGGCTGTCCGGTCCCCGAACGACGAGCGACGGGGAGGAGGCGGATCTGCGAGCTGTGGGATCGCTCTGGTCGGAGCTCCCCGGCGGCACGGAGATGGGCACGTTCGTCCACAAGGTGCTGGAGGAGGTGGACTTCGCGGCCCCCGAGCTTGACGCCGAGATCAGGCGGGCGGCCGCCACCACGCGCACGCACGTCGCACGCTCGCTCGGGTCGACGGACGCTCTGGTGAGCGCCCTCCATGCTGCTATCACGACTCCGCTCGGACCCCTGGCTGGTGGGATCGCGCTGAGCCGGATCAGGCGGGAAGACCGGCTCGACGAGATGGGCTTCGAACTGCCGGTGGCTGGCGGGGACCGGTCCGACCGCGCCGGCACGGTGGCGACCGCCGATATCGCCCGCCTCTTCGAGCAGTACCAGCCGAGCGGCGGTCAGCTGGCCGGGTACGCCGAGCGGTTGCGGGATCCCCTCCTCGGCACGGACCTGCGCGGCTACCTGACGGGCAGCCTCGACCTCGTGTTCCGCACCAGAGCCGGCTCGGAGGGGTCCGCGGAGTCGCCTCGCTACTTCGTCGTGGACTACAAGACGAACTGGATCGGTGCAGAAGGCGAGCCGCTGTCGGCGTGGCAGTACCGGCCTGCGGTCCTCGAGCTGGAGATGGAACGGATGCACTACCCGCTCCAGGCGATCCTCTACATGGTCGCCCTCCACCGATACCTGCGGTGGCGGCTGCCCGGTTACCAGCCCGAGACCCACCTCGGCGGGGTTCTCTATCTCTTCCTGCGCGGCATGTCGGGCCCGGCTACCCCGGCGGTCGGCGGCGCTCCCTGCGGCGTGTTCTCGTGGCGGCCGCCGACAGGACTTGGCACTGCACTGTCGGAGCTGTTGGAGGCCGGGTCATGACGGCGACCCTCGATGCCGGACTCGTGCTCGGCGTGCCCGAGGAGTCACTCCTCGGCGCGCTCAACCGGCACCGCGTCCTTGCTCCGGCCGACATCCACGTCGCCCGCCGCCTCGCCCGCCTTGCCGACGAGTCCGACGAGCTCGTCCTCCTCGCGACCGCCTTCGCCGTCCGGGCCCCGCGCCTCGGGCATGTCTGGGCCGACCTCGGCTCGCTGCGCGAGACGGCCGAAGAGGAGATCGAGGACGAGGCGGATCTTGGGGCACTGCCCTGGCCGGAGCCTGGGGCATGGCTGGAACGGGTCGAGGCGAGCCCGCTCGTTGCCGTCGGTGAGGCGGAGTCCGAGGTTGCGCCACTCCGCCTGGTCGGTTCCTCGCTGTATCTCGACCGCTACTGGCGCGACGAGCGAGCAGTCGCCGCCGATCTGCTCGCCCGTTCGGCTGAGGTCCCCCCCGGCGACGCCTCCGGAGGGACGGCGGTGTCGTCGCTGCGGGAGGCGATCTCACAACTGTTCGGCGCCGAGGACGACGCGGAGCAGCGCTGGGCGGTGGCGGTGTCGGCTCTTCGCGGGCTCGCCGTTGTCGCCGGAGGTCCCGGCACTGGGAAGACCACCACGGTGGCGCGGCTGATCGGCCTGCTTGCGGAGCAGTCGGCGACGGCGGGGAGCGAGCCTCCCCTCGTGGCGCTCGCAGCGCCGACCGGCAAGGCGGCGAACCGCATGCAAGAGGCGGTGCGCGCGGCCGCAGTGCAGCTGCCGGTGAGTGAAGCGGTGCGCCGGCAACTGCTCGCTCTCGAGGCCTCGACCGTCCACCGTCTGCTCCGGCCGTACTCCTACACCTCGAGCCGCTTCCGCTATCACCGCCGCAACCGGCTCCCTCACGACGTCGTCGTCGTCGACGAGACCTCGATGCTGTCGCTGTGGCTGATGGCCCGGCTCGTCGAGGCTGTTCGCGAGGACGCCCGCCTCGTGTTCGTCGGCGACCCGGAGCAGCTGGTCTCCGTCGAGGCCGGCGCGGTGCTCGGCGACATCGTCGGCCCGGCCTCCTCGGGCCTGCGCATGCACGCCCGCGCGCGACGACAGGTGCGCGAGGCGACGGGAGCCGACCTTTCGGTAGTGGACCTGCCAGAGGAGTCCTCGGCGATCGGCGACGGGGTCGTCCTGCTCAGCACGAACCACCGTTTCGGCGGGGTGCTGGCCCGGCTCGCCGAGGCCGTCCGCCGCGGGGACGCCGACGAGGTGATCGGCGTGCTTCGGGACCCCGCCGGCGACAAGGGCGGAGGAACCGTGGACTGGCTGCCCGTCGACGCCGCCGAGGCCGGAGAGCACGAGCTTGCGCCGATCCGCCTGCTCGCCTGCGACGCGGGCAGGAGCATCGTGGACGCGGCCAGGCTGGGTGACGGGGCCGGAGCGTTGGCGGCGCTCGGCTCGTGGCGGATCCTCTGCGCGCACCGCCGCGGGCCGGCCGGCGTGTCGGCGTGGAACGAGCGGGTGGAGCGCTGGCTCTCAGCGGAGATCGAGGCCTTCTCCACCGGCGGCGAGTGGTACGTCGGGCGGCCGGTTATCGTCACGGCGAACGACTACGGCCTTCGCCTGTTCAACGGGGACACCGGCGTGCTCGTCGCACGCGACCCGGTCGGAGTGGAAGTCGCCTTCGAACGAGGCCCGATCAGCCCATCACGGCTGTCGGAGGTGGACACGGTCTACTCGATGACCGTCCATAAAGCCCAGGGCTCAGAGTTCGACTCGGTGGCCGTCGTGCTGCCGCAGCCAAGCTCACGCCTGCTCACTCGGCAGCTCCTCTACACGGCCGTGACGCGGGCTCGGAACCGGCTGCTCATCGCCAGCACGGAGGAGTCGCTGCGAGCCGCCGTTGAGCGCCCGATCGCCCGGGCCTCGGGTCTCACCGAGCGGCTCTGGGGCGCCAGCCGCTGATCACGCTGTCGTCCGGCGACGCCACTGGGCCCGGAGGGGGTCCAGCCGATGCGACGGCGTCAGGACCCCGACCGCGCTGCCTCGGCCAACACGCCGGCGCTCGGGCGCACCTTCCGGTCCATGTCGAGGAGCCCGAAGCTCACGTCGTAGCCGTGCAGCCACTCGTAGTTGTCCACCGCGGTCCAGTGGAACAGGCCCCGCAGGTCGACTCCACGCTTGAGGGCGTCGTGGGCGACCTCGAGGCACCGGCGGAGGTAGGCAGCCCGCTCGTCATCGTCGTCGGTGCCGATGCCGAGCTCCGCAACAAGGAGCGGGGTGCCGGGTAGCTCCTGGTGGAGCCGGTTGAGGACGAGACCGAGCCCGTCGGCCCAGATGCCGTAGCCGAGAGGTGAGCGGGGTGCTCCGGGGGGATGGACCGTGAGCTGTCCCGCCGCCACCCCCATCGTGGCGTAGTAGGAGAAGCCGAACAGGTCAAAGGATCGGGCCAGGTCCGGGCGGTCGAGCGGCTCGGCATCTCCGACCCGGAGCACACCGTCCCGGAACAGCTCGAGCCCCGGGCGCCAGAAGCGGTCGTAGAGGGACTCCACCCTTCGCGCCGTCTCCGGGAGGTCGTCCTGGGCGACGACGTCAGAGAGGCCAAAGATCGAGGCGACCGGGCGACCGGTCTCGCGTAGCCGGACCGCGGCCTCGGCGGTCGCAAGCTGGATGTTGCGCTCTGCGGCGGCGGCGAGGGCGGCGTCGTTCGCGCCCGGCGGCCAGCCTCCCCCGCCGTAGGTGAGGTGGGCGTAGTAGTTCGTCTCGTTGACGGGTTGCCACCCGGCGACGAGATGCCCGAACCGCTCCGCGACGAACTCGACGTGACGCGCCCAGGCGCCCGTGCGGTTGCCGTCCTCGAGGAAACCTCCCTCGGCGGCGAACCATGCCGGCAGGGTGAAGTGGTGCAGGCAGACCCACGGCTCGATGCCCGCGTCCCGTGCGGCGAGAAGGACCTCCTCGTAGTGGGCGACGGCGGCCCCGTCACGGCGTCCGGGCTCCGGCTCGAGACGGGCCCACTCCACCGAGAGACGGTGGTGCCTGAGGCCGAGCCCGGCGAGGAGGGCGAAGTCCCCGGCGTACCGTCGCCCGAACCCGTTGCCCTCGCCCGACACAGGTGCGCGGCCGGCGCGCTCCCAGCCCCCCCAGTCCGATGCCGGTGCCGCTCCCTCGCACTGGGTCGAGGAGGCCGCCGTCCCCCACCAGAACCCATCGGGCCAGCCCATGACGAGAGCGTATGGCCCCGAGCTCCCAAGCGACAGACCGAGGAGGAGTCGACGGAGGTCCTCCCACTTCCGTCCGGCTCTTCACCGGTGAGGCCCTTCTCAAGCGGGCAAGTCCATGGTCGGCTCTCCGGCGGGATCCCCCTCGGCACGGGGATCGCCGATCGATCCCTGCGTTCGGAGCCACCTCCCGGGTCGGCGGCCGGATCGGGTTCGCACTGACCGAGCGCTGGCTCGACCTGGCGTGATGCCGAGAGACGACTCCGTGCGATCCATCGTCGAGTTTGGCGCTGGCGACGAGCTCGTCACGTCCGCCCCCGCCACGAGCGCCGCCCTGATCAGGACCCATGGTGAGACCGACGCACCCGGCCGCCTCGAAGGCGCGCCCGAGACGATCCGCCTTCATGCAACCGCATGTCGCTCGGGCCGGCACCCGAGCGCGGCGCGGCACCGCCTCACGGGGCCGACCTTGCTCGTGGTGGCATCCGCTGAAGCGCCTTTCGCTTCGTCGTCCTCGATCAGGCCTTCAAGAGGGCAAGCGACGAGCAGCCTCGCCGCCCGCGCGGTACAACTGCGGCATGCCCACGACTGCGAACGGCGACGTCACGATCTACTACGAGACGTTCGGCTCGGAGGAGGATCCCGTGCTGCTGCTCGTGAACGGGCTCGGCAGCCAGTGCATCAACTACAAGCCGGAGCTCTGTCAGAAGTTCGTCAACCGGGGGCTTCGCGTGGTCCGCTTCGACAACCGCGACGTTGGCCTGTCGAGCCATCTGAAGGGCGGGCCGAAGTACACGATCGAGGACATGGCCACGGACGGCATCGCCGTGCTCGATGCCGTCGGCGCGGACCGAGCCCACCTCGCCGGATGGTCCATGGGCGGCATGATCGTCCAGGCGATGGCCATCCACCACCCGGACAGGGTGCTCTCGATGACGTCGGTGATGTCGGCGCCGGGACCACTCACCGGCGAGCGGGATCCCGCCGTCGTTGCCGCCTTCACAGCTCCACCGGCGGTCACGCGCGACCAGGCCGCCGAGCAGGCCCTCGCCGGGCTGCGAGCGTGGGGCAGCCCAGCGTGCTACGACGTCGACCGCATCACGGCCGACGCCTACGCCGCATTCGACCGAGCGTGGGACCCGGAGGGACGCGCTCGTCAGGCGATGGCCATCGCTTCCTCGCCGTCGCGCGTGGAGCTGCTCGGCTCGCTCCGGGTCCCGGCGCTGGTGATCCACGGGGACGCCGACCGGCTTGTGCCGCTCGAGCTCGGCCGGGCAACGGCGGCAGCCATCCCGGGAGCCCGGCTGGAGATCATCGAGGGAATGGGGCACGACTACCCGCCGGCGTACTGGGACCGGCTCGTCGATCTCATCGCGACTCACGCCGAATCGGTGCAAGGTGGGTGAGGCGCCCTGGATCCGGCGGCCCACGCCGCGGTGGACTGGCTGGCTCGTGATACCCGGCAAGGCCTCTGTCTGAACTACGGTTCATGAATGGCCGGGGCCCTGCTCGGCAGCGCTGGCACTCACGATGTCACTCTTGCTGCCATTGCCGTCACGACTGGCCCGGTGCGCCACACCCACTTCCGCATCGGCTTCCTCGTCGTCATCCTCGTCGTGCTCGCAGTGATCGTGTACCTCGTCGTCCGCTCCCGGGAGCGGCGCAGCCACCATCACGGCCAGGGCGACGACTCCTGGGCACGACAGCCTCCTCCTGGCTACGGCGACCCGCCGAGCGTCGGTGGCGCGCCCCTCTCCGGGGACGGGGCGAGACCGCCAGCTCCGCCTGGGGGTGAGGCGCCCCCCTTCACGCGCGGGGCGGACGGCACCGCGCCGGCACCGGTTGGGTCTCCGCTCCCTTCCTCACCCCCGGTGGCGGCTCCGCGCCCGCGCCGGCAGGTTCGGCTCGAAGGCGAGCCGGCGGAGGGCTGGGCCGTCGAGACGACGGGTCTCACGAAGCGCTTCGGTTCCAATGTCGCCGTCGACCACGTCGACCTTCGCGTCCCTCGCGGGGTGGCCTTCGGCTATCTCGGCCCGAACGGCGCCGGGAAGACGACACTCATCCGGACGCTGCTCGGCCTGACGAAGGCGGACGGAGGGACGATGTCGCTGCTTGGTGAGCCCGTGCCGGCTAGGCGCCGCGAGGCGCTCGCGAAGGTTGGGGCGATCGTCGATGAGCCGCGCTTCTTCGGGCATCTCACGGGGCGGGAGAACCTGCTCATGCTTGCGGCTGCTCGAGGCGGTGGGGCCGAAGCCCGGATCGTGCCCTCGCTCGAGCGGGTCGGGCTCGCCGGACGCGCTGATGACAAGGTGCGCCAGTACTCGATGGGGATGCGCCAGCGTCTCGGCGTCGCAGCCTGCCTCCTCGGCGACCCGGAGTTGCTCATCCTGGACGAGCCGATGAACGGGCTCGATCCTGCCGGGATGCACGAGATGCGGGCTCTCATCTTGAGTTTCGTGGACGAGGGACGGACCGTCGTGCTCTCCTCCCATCTGCTCGACGAGGTGGAGCGAACCTGCGACGCCGTCGCCATCGTCGACCGTGGCCACATCGTCCGTCAGGGGCCGATCGACGAGCTGGTCCGGGGGGCCGGCTCCAGCGTGCTCCGGGTCGAGTGCGCCGAGCCGGAGGAGGCCGCTCGTCTCCTGCGAGCGGCCGGCGTCTCAGGCGACGCCACTCCGACTGGGATCGGGGTCGACGTCGCGCTCCCGCCCGATGCCGGGCGGGAGTTCATCGCCGAGGTGAACCGGATCCTTGTCGAGGGCCGCATCCCCGTCTACGGCCTCCAGGAGATGCGCACCTCCCTTGAAGAGTGGTTCCTCTCGGTCACGAGCCGCCTCGGAGCACCCCAGTGACCTGGGCGCTCGTCAGGACAAAGCTCTTAGAGCTCCGCCGGCGCCGTGGGCTCATGGTGGTGACGGCGCTGCTGACGATCGGTCTTCCCGTCATCGTCCTCGGGCTCCGCCTCGCATTCCATGCCGCCGACCCGAAGAGCTACGGACCGGCAGGCAGTCCGGGAGTCTTCACGGCACTCGTAGAGGTCATGGCCGAGTTCGGCTTCATCATCGCCGCCGTCGTCGGTGCCACCGCCAGCACGTCGGACCTGAGCGAGGGCATGTTCCGCCACCTCGTCATCACCGGCCGCTCCCGACTCGCGCTCTACTTCAGCAGGCTCCCGTCCGCCTCGGTGATCGTGCTGCCGCTCGTGGCAGTCGGGTTCGCCGCCCTCAGCTTCGTCACCGCGTACGCCGGGACCCCGCAGCCGGCAACGGTCAGCATCAATGGCGTCAACATCCCGGCTCACTTGAACGAGCCAGAGCTGGTGCAGTGGGCTGCCGCACATCCCGTGCAAGCGGCGCTCGCAACGGGGAGCGTCTCGGTCAGTTCGGCGAGCGCTAGTTCGGGCGGGCAGGCAGTGTCCGTCCGTCCGGGCCGGCTCGGCAAGGGGGGGCTCCACGCCCTTTACGCCGCGTACCTCACCCTCGAGGCGACGCAGGGCAATCCCACAGCCAGCGACATGACGAAGATCGGGCTCTGGCTCGAGCTCGACGTCTTCGTCGGCCTCGTGGTCGGTCTCGGTGTCGGCTCCGTGCTCGGCCAGCGCACCCTCTCCACGGTGCTGATCATCGTGCTCCAGATCATCATCACACCGATCTTTGCTGCGCACGTCATCCCCTACTTCCTGAACGGGCAGCGCATCGTCGTCGGAGTGGCCCTCGACCAGCTGCGTCCTGCATTTCTCAACCCACCGACCTTCATCGGCCACCGCGTGCGGGGCGCCATTCTCGGCAGGTCAGGGCTGGAGATCCCCCCGATGCCGACGTGGGCGATGGTCCTCGTCATCGTGGGCTGGGTCGTCGGCTGGACTGGGCTCGGTGCCTGGAGGATGGCCACCCGCGACGCCTGAGTGAGGCAGCCGAGGTCCGACGAGTTGGCACCGAGCACGGTGAGCGCGCCTTCGCGGTCGTCACACGCACGACGTGGTGGAGCCTTACTGTCGCCACCCGCCGAGATGCTCACTGTTGTTGCAGTTGCCGCTCCAGCGACTCGACTTTCGAGTGCAGCGCGTCGGTCGCCGAGGGCCGGTAGTCGATCTTGATCACGACGCCCACTCTCGGTGCCCTCTCGCCGACCTTCATCACGCAGGCCTTCACGAGCGACATCACCTCGTCCCATTCGCCCTCGACGTTGGTGAACATGGCGTTGGTCTCGTTGGGCAGGCCGCTCTCACGCACGAGCCGCACCGCGTCGGCGACGTAGGGTGCGACCGACTCGCCGACGCCATCTCCGCTCGGAGTGATGGAAAAGGCTGCGATCATGCCTGCATTCTTGCCGCCTGGCGCTGCTCCGGCGTGACAGGCTGTCGAGGTGACCGCGAGCTCGCCCGGATCGCCTGCCGCTCCGCTCTTTCGAGGAGTCGGAGTGGCCCTCGTCACTTTGTTCAACGAGGACGGGAGCGTCGACGCGGCCGCCACGGCGGCGCTCGCCGAGCGGCTCGTCGGCCTCGGAGTGCGGGCGGTTCTCGTCGCCGGTTCGACCGGCGAAGCCGCCACTCTCGCGCCCGAGGAGCGGACGGCCCTTGTTCAGGCGGTGCGAGCGGTCCTACCCCCAAGCTCGGGAGTGCCGCTCCTCGCCGGCACTGGCGCTCCTAGCGCGAAGCAGGCTGCGGAGCTGAGCCGCCGCGCAAAGGGAGACGGCGCCGACGCAGTTCTCGCGCTCTCTCCGCCGGGGAGCGAGGACCTCCCCGGCTACTACGAGACGGTCGCGAGCGCAGCGACACCGCTCCCGGTCCTCGGGTACCACTTCCCCTCTGTGTCCAGCCCCGGCATCCCGATCGAGTTGCTCGACCGTCTTCCAATCGACGGCCTGAAGGATTCGACCGCCGATGCCGACCGGCTCTTCCGGACGGCGACCTGCTGGGACCGGCCTCTTTACACGGGCTCGTCAGCTCTCGTCGCCCTCGCTGGCGCGGTCGGTGTAGCTGGGGCCATCCTCGCGCTCGCCAACGCCCGCCCCGAGCTCTGCCAGCAGGGTTTCGCGGGCTCGCTCGAGGCGCAGCGTGAGCTTGTGGCGGACCACCTTGCTGCAAAAGCTGCCTTCCCTGCTGGCATCAAGGGCCTCACGTCCGAACGCTTCGGCACCTCGCGAGCGGCTCGTTTAGCAGGTCCCTGAGGTAGTCGCGACCTCAGGTGCCTACTGGTGCACCTCAGGTGTAGAAGTAGCGATCCGCGCTCGCCGCGGCCGAGGTGCCGCCGGCCGCCGTCACGGTCACGTACACCGTGCCCGAGACGGCCGGGGCGGTCACCTTGATCTCGGTCGAAGAGGCCCGGTCGTCGATCTTCGCGAGGTGGCTCCCGAAGTGGACGGGGACGTAGGTGTGCTCGTTGGAGCTACGACGTGGCCGAGGTGCCGGCCGGTGTCCTCACCGGCGCGGTCCCTGCCGGGCTCGTCGCGCAGGAGGTCTGCGTGCACGAGACGCCGGCCGCCGGGCTCGTCCCGAAGTCGACCGCGGTTGCCCCTTAAGGTTCTCCCCGCTGATCGTGGCGCCGGTGCCCCCAGACGCCGGTCCAGAGGTCGGGCTGATCGAGGTGACGACGGGGGGATCGAGCTCGAGGGCGTTCCGACCATCACCTGCCCTTCGGAGCTGAGGGCGGCACAGAAGGTCGCCGAGGGGCACGAGACCGAGACGATGCCGCGACCGTTCGAGTCGATCGCCACCGGGGTCGACCAGGTCGATCCGTTGAAGGTGAGTGCGTTGCCGCTCCCGTCGATCGCGGCCGAGAGGGCGGTCGAGGGACAAGAGACCGAGCTCAGGGCTACCGAGGTGTCGACCCTCACAGGCTGCGACCATGCCGCACCGTCGTAGGTGACCACGTTGCCGGCGCGATCCACCGCGCCGCAGACGTTTGCGGAGGCAGACGAGTCGAGTCCAGCCCGCTGTTCGGGTCGATGCTCGCTGACGCCGACCACGAGAGCCAGTGGAGGTGAGGGTGTTTAGGTCAATGCCGGCGGCTTCGGATCACTCAGATCCGCCCTGGGTGTCCATATCGCTGCCGAACACGGCGCCTGGAGAGGCTCTCGAATCAGTACGAGGGCTGGTCGTGGCCGGTCATTGTGTCGATGAGCGCCGCGACAGGTGGCTGCCGAGGTGGAGGGCAATGGTTTGACCGGATCGGTCGACAGCGGAGCAGAAGTTCGGCGACACGCAAGAGACCGATGTGATGGCTCCACTTGGGTCGACCGCCCTGGGGCGCGACCACGCCCTTCCGTTGTAGGTCAGGACGTGACCGGAACCGTCGGCTGCGACGCAGGTGCTCGCCGCCGGGACGCAGGAGAGTGCGCTGAGGCCCCTGCCGTTGGAGTCGATGCTCACCGGCGTCGACCATCCCGTCCCCTTGTCGGTGACCACGTTCCCGGAACCGTCGACCGCGGTGCAGAGGCTCGTTGAGGCGCAGGCAACCGTGAGATCGAAGCTGCCGGGGTCGACACTCACGGGAGCTGTCCAACGGCTGCCATCGAACGTGACGGCGTGTCCGGATTCGTCCACTGCGACGCAGAAGGTCGCAGACGGGCACGAGACGGAAGTGAGAAAGCCGTTCGCGTCGACCGCGACCGGCTTCGACCATCGCGACCTGGTATCGGTGAGGGCAGCGCCCTCCCCGTCCACTGCGACGCAGAAGCTCACGGAGGCGCACGACACCGAGCTGAGGCCCTGCCCGTGGGGATCGATCAGTACCGGATTCGACCACGCGTGCCCGTCGTAATGGAGCGCATGCCCGGAGTGGTCCACTGCGACGCAGAAGCTCAAGGAGGCGCACGACACCGAGCTGAGGCCCTGCCCGTTCGGGTCGATGCTCACCGGCTTCGACCATGCCCTCCCGTTGTAGGTGACCGCTCGTCCTGCTCCATCCACTGCCACACAGAAGCTGATCGTGTGGCACGAGACCGAGCGAAGTCCCTGGCTCGTCGGGTCGATGCTTGACGGGATACTCCAGGATGTACCGCTGAGGGTCAGGTAGGCGCCCGCTCCGTCCACGGCCACGCAAGAGCCCACGGCCACGCACGCGACAGAGGTGAGGCCCCGGTTCGGGTCGACAGTCGCGCTGGACCACCGTGACCCGCTGTAGGTGAGAGCGTCGCCCTCCCTGTCGACAGCCACGCAGAACGACGACGAAGCACACGAGACCGACGTGAGCCCGCCACCGTTCGGGTCGACGTTCGCGCCGGACCAGCTTGACCCGTTGAAGGTGAGCGCGTCGCCTGCTCCGTCCACGGCGGCGCAGAAGGTTGTGGAGGTGCACGAGACGGAAGTCAGGCCCTGCGCCCTCGGCTCGACCCTCACCGGATCGGACCACTCCGACCCCTTGTAAGCGACCGCGTCGCCGGCGAGGTCCACGGCGACGCAGAAACCGGGGTTCTCCGTGGCGCACGAGACCGCGTCGAGCGGAGTGGAGTCGATCCTCACCGGGCTCGACCAGCTCGATCCGTCAAACGTCAGTGCGCGGCCGGCGTCATCGACGGCCACGCAGAAGCTGGTCGAGCCGCACGACACGTCGAACACGGAGCCGCTCGATGCGATCCTCACCGGGCTCGACCAGTCCATTCCGTCGAACCTGAGCGCCCTGCCGGAGTCGTCGACCGCCACGCAGAAGCTTGCCGAGGCACAGGAGATCGAGTCGAGGGTGCGTGAAGGATCGATCTCCAATGGGCTGCTCCAGCTCAGGCTGGCACCGCTGCTGCCAAACGGGTTCGATCTGGCTCGAGGTGAGTCCTGCCGGTGAGCTTCGTGAGCGGGCCGGCCGATCTGGATCGATCCGGCGAGGTTGCGGGTCCCACTGCACGCGCCGAGCAACACCGCGCCGACCAGGAACGCCAAGAGCGGTCGCGTCCTCTTCAAGGGGGCTCGGAGTGGCGGCGGACCGATGTGATGACACGTCATCTGCCGTCCTCTCCGAGGGAGTGCTAGTCGGCAAGCACCGCCGTTGAGTCACCAGTGTGACGACGATCTCGGCGCGTTTCAACGCGCGCCATTGCGATCGACGTGCCTCGTACTCCGGACTTCAGAGCCGGGCAGCCCGGCCGATGGCGTCGAGGAGACGGTCGACGTCCTCGGCGGTCGTGGCGAACGAGCACATGAAGCGCACCTCGCCCGTGCGGCGGTCCCAGTCGTAGAAGCTGAAGCGCTTCCGCACCTCGCTCGCGACACTCCTCGGCAGCATGGCGAAGACTCCGTTCGCCTCGGTCGGATGGGTGATGCGGACGCCTGGCACAGTGGCGAGCCCGGAGGCGAGGCGGTCGGCCATGTCGTTCGCGTGGCGGGCTGCGCGCAGCCAGAGGTCACCCTCGTACAGCGCCGTCAGCTGGGCGGACAAGAAACGCATCTTCGAGGCGAGCTGACCGTCCATCTTCCGCAGGTACTTCACGCCCGGAGCGCCTGCAGGGTTGACGACGACGACGGCTTCGGCGCATACGCCGCCGTTCTTCGTCGCGCCGAGCGACACGACGTCCACTCCCACGTCGGTGGTGAGCTCCCGCAGGGATGTCCCGAGGCGCGCGGCGGCGTTCGCGAGGCGAGCGCCGTCGACGTGCACCCGCATGCCGAGCTCGTGGGCGTGGTCGGCGAGAGCTCGCAGCTCTGCGGGGCGGTAGACGGTGCCGACCTCGGTTGCCTGCGTGAGCGAGACCGCCGCCGGTTGCGCGCGGTGCTCGTCGCCGAACCCCCACGCCTCAGTGTCGACGAGCTCCGGTGTGAGCTTGCCATCCGAGGTCGGGATGGTGAGCAGCTTGACGGCTGCCACCCGCTCCGGTGCGCCTCCCTCATCGGTGGCGATGTGGGCGCCCTCGGCGCAGATGACCCCGCCCCACTTCGGCAGCAACGCCTGCAGTGCGACGACGTTGGCGCCGGTCCCGTTGAACACGGGGTAGGCCTCACACTGCTCCCCGAAGTGCCGCCGCGCGACCTCGCCGAAGCGAGCCGTCCACTCGTCCTCCCCGTAGGACACGGCGTACCCGCGGTTCGCCGCAGCCATGGCTGCCAGCACCTCCTCGTGAGCGCCGGCGTAGTTGTCGGAGGCGAAGCGATGATCGACCGACTCGTCGGCCATCGGCGTCAGCAGCGAACTGCTACGGCGTTCTCGGCCGCAGCAGTTGTCTCAGCCGGCAGAGCGCGCCTCGGCGTCCCGCACTCGCTGCACCATCAGCTCGAGCAGCGCCCACATCGTCTCCGGATGGGACATCGCGAAAGGGCGGAAGACCGGCTGGGTGAGCATGAGACACCTCAGGTCGGTGGCCGCCGTCACGGTCGCCGAGCGGGGGGAGCGGTCGATCAGCGCCATCTCGCCGAAGTAGTCGCCGGGCTTCAGCGTGCGGACCGGCTTGCCGTTCACCGAGACCGTGGCCTGACCCTCCGCGATCATCATGAAGATCGTGCCGAAGCCCTCCTGCTCGCTCAGCACCGAGCCGGCAGGGAAGGTCCGGTCGTGCACGTCGCGTGCCAGTCGGGCGATCTCGCGCTTGGAGAGCATGGCAAACAGCGGCACCTTCGCGAGCACTTCTTCCGCGGTGGACATGCCGGTCATCGTACGCGGCAGGACGGCGAGCAGCTAGGAGGAACGAGCCCGCGCGAGAAGTTCGAACTCGACGGCCGGTACCCGCTCGCGGGTCCGCTCGTGGGCCCCCCTGCCGGTGCCGCTGTGCGCGCAGCTCAGTGCCGACCGCGTGGCAGAGCACCCCGTCTCAGCGCGACCTCCCCGCCCATTTCGGCAGCCCCGGCTCTCGGGGGGACGTGCGGCCGCGGCTCGCATGCTGCAGGCCTACCGCGACGTGCGCCTGTCCCCTGGGCGGGTCAGCAGCCGGGGCGCGGTCTGGTCAGGGCAGCAGGCAGGACGTTGCGTGCACCCGATCAGGCTGCCAGCCGCCACCGCGAGATCGTCGGGGCAGACTCGCCTCGGCAGTTGCGACCGAGATCGGGCGTACGGGTAGGAAGGGAGGTGTATCCGGACAAGAAGGCGGTGGTGAACAGCCGAGCAAACGGAGGAGCGTCTGCTTCTCACTTGAGGTGAGGTCGTCGCCGCCATCACGCGTGCGGAGGCGCGATCATCGATTCGCTCTCGCCGTGGGTGGGCCTTTTCGTTGCTGACGGGGCCGGCGCTGTGGCCGGTGGCGTTCTGCGCTAGCGCCGGATCCGGCGGCACCCTCGCGCCAGGCGGGCCGCTCCGGCGGTCGGCTGAGTGCGAGGAGGCGGCGGCCTAGGCTCCTGCCATGTCGCGCGCGCTCGTGCTCGGTGGTGGTGGTCCAGTCGGGATCGGATGGGAGAGCGGGCTCGTCGCGGGCCTTCGCCGGGAGGGGGTCGACCTCGGCGAAGCCGATGCCGTGATCGGCACCTCGGCCGGTTCCTTCGTCGGGGCGCTCCTCACCTCGGGCCTCGATCCCGGCGAGACGGTCCGTGAGCTCTCCGGCGTCCGTCCCGACCTAACCGCTCCGTCCCGAGACGGCACCACGATGGCCGAGCGAATGCAGCGGCTCATGGACGCGATCATGCGGCTCGCCACGAGCGGCATGGACGAGGACGAGGGCCGCCGCGAGATCGGCCGCCTCGCGCTCGAGGCGCCGGGCATCCCCGAAGAGGCCTTCCTTGCGTTCTTCAGCGTGCTCAGGGGCTTGGAGTGGCCGGACCGCTTCGCCTGCACGGCCGTCGATGCCGAGAGTGGTCAGTTCGTGGTCTGGCGCAAAGGGGGCGAGGCCGACCTGCAGCACGGGGTGGCGTCGAGCTGTGCCGTGCCGGCGGTCTACTCGCCGGTCACGATCGGAGGGCGGCGGTATGTCGACGGCGGCATGCGGGACGCCCTCAACGCCGACGTGGCAAGCGGGCACGACCGGGTCCTCCTCGTCTCGGTGATGGCGCTGGCGCTCCCAGAGGGGATGTCGAACCCGATGTTCGACGCCCTCGTCGGGCGCACGCACGCCGCCATCGACGGCCTGCGGGCAGAGGGGGCGCAGGTTGCGGTCATCGAGCCGGACGCAGAGCTCCTCGATCTGAGCGGAGGGGGGACGGCGCTCATGGACGCCGGCAGGGCGGAGGCCGCCTACGAAGCCGGCATGAGGCTCGCAAGCGCGGAGGCTCCACGCATCGCCGAGCTCTGGAATTAGCGCTCCCGCGGCCGGATGAGGCGGCCGGTCAGCCGGTCACTGCCTCGTCGGTGATGGCGAGCGCCTCGTCGATGACGGCGATGCCCTCGGCGAGCTCGTCCTCGGTGATGCACAGCGGCGGGTTCGTCATGAGCTGGTTCCAGTGTGCGAAGGCGTAGACGCCGTGGTCGAGCAGGTAGCGGCTGAGCGCCTGCATCTCGGGGCTCGTACCGTTGAACGGAGCCATCGGCTCTCCAGTCGTGCGGTCCCGCACGAGCTCGAGGCAGCCGAAGAGCCCGATGCTCCGGTGCCAGCCCACCGAGGGGTGCCTCGACGCCAGGCGCTCGTGGTGGGAGCGGAGGACCGCGCCCATCTTGGCGGCGTGCTCGATGAGGCCGTCCTCCTCGTAGGCCTCGATCGTGGCGAGGGCGGCAGCGCACGCGACAGGGTGGGAGTTGTAGGTGAGGCCTCCGGCGAAGGGGTGGTCCTCGAAGAACTCGGCGATGTGGGCGCGCATGCCGACGGCGCCGAGCGGCAGGTAGCTCGAGGTGAGCCCCTTCGCGCACGTGAGCAGGTCAGGCACGATGCCGAAGTGGTCGACGGCGAACCACCGGCCCGTCCGGCCGAAGCCGCTCATCACCTCGTCGGCGATCATCATGATGCCGTGGCGGTCGCAGAGCTCCCGGACGCCCTGGAGGTAGCCGTCGGGCGGGATGAGGATCCCGTTCGTGCCGGTGACCGGCTCCAGGATGAGCGCGGCAATCGTCGCCGGGCCTTCGAGCTCGATCGTCTCCTCCAGAGCGGCGAGTGCCACCTCGGCAGAGTCCTGCTGCCTCATCGTCCCGTGGTAGAAGTCGAGCACGTGCACGACGCCCGGGATGCCGGGCTCGTTCGGCCAACGGCGTGGCTCCCCGGTGAGGGTGATCGCGCCCGCCGTGGCCCCGTGGTACGAGCGGTAGCGGGCGATCACCTTCTGGCGGCCGGTCACGGCACGGGCGATCCGGATCGCGTTCTCGTTCGCCTCCGCCCCGCCGAGGGTGAAGAAGGTCTTCTCGATGTCGCCGGGGAAGAGCTCGGCGAGCTTGCGCCCGAGGCGGGCGCGAACCTCGGTGGTCATCGTGGCCGAGTTGACGTAGGCGACCTGCTCGGCCTGGCGGCGGATGGCGTCGACCACCCGGCGATCGCCGTGCCCGAGGTTGACGCTCATGAGCTGGGAGTTGAAGTCCAGGTAGCGCTTGCCGTCGGCGTCGTAGAAGTAGACGCCCTCCGCGCGGGCGACCGGGATCGGCGCCACCTTGGACTGGATCGCCCAGTCGAAGAGGGTGTAGCGCCGCGACCATTCCACGATCTCGTCGGCGGGCATCGGGCCTTGGTTCGTCATGGGGCCATCATCGCGTCGGGGCGCCACTCCGGCCCAGTCGACATGGCGCGGAGGACCGGGCCGGAGTTGCGCGGAGCGGCAGATGCCGGGGGCGCCCGTCTCGCTCTACCTGGCAAGCCGCTACTCCCAGGTCGAGAACCGACCGGGATTCTCGAGGAACTCCTCCACGCTCACCGGGGAGACCCACTCGAGGTCCCACTCGTGGCCGGACTGGGCGAGCTGGATGAGGGTTCCGCCCGTGCTCTTTGGATGAAGGAACATCTCCTTCCAGTACGGGTTCTCGAGATAGACGCCGAACGGCTCGATGCCGGCTGCCCGGACGGCATCGATCGCCTGGTGGATGTCGGGGACCTTGAAGGTGAGGTGGTGCAGGCCGCCGGTGGGATGCTTGCGGAGGAAGCTCTCCAAGAAGCCCGAGCCGTCGAGCTCCTCGATGAGCTCGATCCGACCACCGCCCGGGTACCGGAGCTGGATCGCGCGAAAGCCGGTCAGGGGATTGTTGCCGCCTCCGACGAACTGCCCGCCGAGCAGGTCGCGGAAGATCGCGAGCGACCCCTTGATCGAGGGTGTCGCATGGGCTACGTGGTCGAAGGTGGCGTCGAGTCCGTCGATGTCGAGCATCTCCACTCCTTACCACGTGCCGCCTCCCCGCTAGGGTGCTGGGTGCTGGAGGCGGCTCGACCCAGGTGAGCGAGGTGGACAATGGCTGACGACGCTGGGGCACTGGTGAGCGCGCAGCCGGTCTTGACGCCGCTGACGAGGAGCGCCATCTTCCTCGTCCTCACGATCGACGAGGCCGGAGAGGACGCCGTGCGCGACCTGTTGGAAAGCCTCCCTGCACTGCAGCGCACCGTCGGCTTCCGAGTGCCCGAGGGCCGCCTTGCCGTCGTGGCCGGCATCGGCTCTGTTGCCTGGGATCGCCTCTTCTCTGGGCCCCGTCCGGCCGATCTCCACTCCTTCCAGGAGATCGAGGGCCCCGTGCACCGGGCCGTGGCGACGCCGGGAGACCTCCTGTTCCACATCCGGGCGGAGGCGATGGACCTCTGCTTCGAGCTGGCGAGCCAGGTCATGGACCGGTTGACGGGGGCGGCCACCGTGGTCGACGAGGTGCACGGTTTCAAGTACTTCGAGATGCGAGACCTGCTCGGCTTCGTCGACGGGACGGAGAACCCCGCCGGCGTTGCGGCCGAGGCGGCCGTCACCGTCGGCGACGAGGATCCGTCCTTCGCGGGTTCGAGCTACGTCATGGTGCAGAAATACCTCCACGACCTGGACTCCTGGAACGCACTGTCCGTCGAGGAGCAGGAGCGGGCGGTGGGGCGCACGAAGCTGAGCAACGCCGAGCTGCACGACGACCTCAAGCCTCCGAATGCCCACGTCGCCCTCACCGTCATCGAGGACGAGCAGGGTGAGCAGCTCCAGATCGTGCGTGCCAACATGCCGTTCGGCACGATCGGGAGCCGCGAGCTCGGCACGTACTTCATCGGCTACGCCCGCTCGCCGGCCGTCATCGAGCGGATGCTCGAACGAATGTTCCTTGGCGACCCGCCAGCGAGCCACGACCGCATCCTCGACTTCTCCCGGGCGGTCACCGGCTCGCTGTTCTTCGTGCCGACGGTCGGCTTCCTCGAGCGGCAGCCAGAGCGCCCGACGTACTCTCCGGCGTAACCTCGGCCGATGACCGCCAGCGGCCCTAGGCGCGACGTCGATGTCGCGACGCTGGGTGCGGTGCTCGCCCGGCTGATCGAGCAGGCGCACACCATCCCTCCGGACCAGCTCTCGCTGTTGGCCCGAGCCGACGAGCTCCCCGGCGTGGTCGCCGTGCGCCTCTGGCTCGTGGACTACGGCGGACGCGAGCTGATCCCCTACGGCCACGACGACACCGGCAGGCTCTCAGTGGATGGCACGGCGCCCGGACGGGTGTTCGCCACCGGTGAGCCGATCGAGCTCCGCCACGACGACCGCACCTCGTTGTGGGCGCCTCTCGTCGACGGCATCGATCGGATGGGTGTGGCCGAGTTCGAGCTCGCCGCTTCGGACGAACGCCTTGTGCCCGTGCTCGCCAAGCTGGCGTCGCTCATGGCGACCGAGCTCGTCACGCGGGGCCAGTACACCGATGCCGTGACCCTCAGCCGGCGGGTCCGTCCGATGACGCTCGCTGCCGAGCTCCAGTGGGGCCTGCTCGTGCCGGGCGCGTTCGCGACCCCGGAGGTGAGCGTCGCCGCTGCGCTGGAGCCCTCGTACGCGGTGGCCGGGGATGCCTACGACTTCGCCGAGAACGCAGGCGTGCTGCACGCGGCCATCTTCGACGCCATGGGCCACGACTTGGCCGCCACCCTCATTTGTGGGCTCGTGGTCGGGGCCTACCGGAACCTCCGCCGCAGCGGCCGGGAGCTCACCGAGATCACTGCCGCGCTCGATTCACTGCTCCGCCAGCAGGTGGCCGACGATGGCTTCGCGACCGGCGTCATGCTCGAGCTCGACACCCGGGACGGCCAGGTGAGGTACGTCAACACGGGCCACCCGCCCCCGCTGCTGCTGCGGGAGGGTCGCCTCGTCGGCCGCCTCGAGGAGGGACGGAGCCTGCCCTTCGGCCTAGGTGACCTCGGCAAGGGGGGGGTCGAAGTGGGATCGGTCCGCCTCCAGCCCGGCGATCGGCTGATGCTCTACTCCGACGGGATGGTCGAGGCCCACTCGGCAGGGGGAGCCGGCTTCGGGGTGGAGCGCCTCGTCGACTTCGTGCGCGTGGAGCTCGCCTCCGGCCTGCCCGACACCGAGGTCGTCCGCCGGCTCATCCACGCACTGGTGGACCACTTCGGTGGCCGGCTCGGGGACGATGCGACGGTCATGACGATCCACTGGCGGCCCCTCGCAGCCTGACCACCCGAGCCGGTCTGGTCCAGGTCGCGGCCCTGGCGGGCTCCGAGCGGGCCATCGAGGTCGGCTGGCGCCCGCCTGGACGAGGATCAGTCGCCGGTCGTTCCGTCGATCCGCTCGCGG
Source organism: Acidimicrobiales bacterium (assembly GCA_035294725.1). GTDB lineage: Bacteria > Actinomycetota > Acidimicrobiia > Acidimicrobiales > Bog-793 > DATGKK01. The sequence continues at coordinate 52,549 of DATGKK010000145.1, forward strand.
ATGAGGTCGGCGTGGCCGTTGTGGCGGGCGTACTCCTCGATCATGTGGAGGTAGATCCAGCGCAGGTTCCGGACCCGCTCGGGGTGGTGCCCAGGGCTCTCGAAGGTGTCGTCGAGCAAGAGGCCGTCGGCCACCCGTCGTGCCGCCTCGACTTCCTCGTCGTAGGCCTGCAGGCAGGTGGCGGCGTCGGCATCCTCGAGGTCATCGAAGTCGGCATCTCGCAGCTCGTCGGTCGAGTAGGGCCCGCTGACCTCCTCCCGCCCGGCCACCCGGCGAAACCACCACCTCTCCACCTCTGTCATGTGCCGCACGAGGCCGAGAAGGGACAAGGAGGAAGGCGGTACGGAGCGCTCCTTCAGCTGGGCATCACTGAGCCCGGCGCACTTGTGGAGCAGTGTGAGCCGGTGGTAGTCGAGCCACGACTCGAGCGCCTCGCGCTCGGGCTCGATGAGGGGCGGCTCCTCCCGCTCGACAGAAGGCGCTCGCCATTCGATGGTCATGGGACGAACGTACTCCTCGAGCAGGCGCCTGTTTCGCGTGGCGGACAGAGCGCGGTGGCCGGTCGTGTGTGGCCCTTCGAGGGCGGTCGGCGCGATGATCCCCCGGGACGGAGGAGGACGAGATGCTCCCGGACTATGCCGAGTACGACGAAGCGATCGGCCTCGACTGGTACGAGGTTGACCCGAACCTGCGCTTCCTGCTCGACAAGACGCTGCCGGACCCGACCGACCGCGATCTTGCCGAGAAGGTGGTCTCGGAGTACGGCGGTCTGGTCGGCCGCACGGTGGCGGCACGGGCCGAGGTGACCGACCGGCACGGACCCGTCCTCGAGCGCTACGACCGGTGGGGGCAGGACGTCGGCGAGGTCGTCCACCACCCGACCTGGCTCGAGAACAAAGCGGACCTGATCAGGGCCGGCTTCGCCGGGGGGCTCACGGCACATGCGGGCCGACCCGTGCCGGCCGTCATCACGGCGGCGATCTCCTACCTCGTCTCGCAGGCTGAGACGGCCGTCTATTGCGCCCTCGGGATGACGAGCGGTGCCGCCGACATCGTCGAGCGCTACGCCCCGAGCCACGTCCGCGACGAGCTGGTCCGGCGGCTCACCTCCCTCGACCCGCACGAGTCCTTCGAGGGCGGCATGTTCCTCACCGAGCGCCAGGGCGGGAGCGACGTCGGTGCGAACACGACGAGGGCCGTCCAGGACGGCTCGGAGTGGCGGCTGTTCGGAGAGAAGCACTTCTGCTCGAACGTCGATGCGGACGTGTTCATCGTCCTCGCCCGCCCCGAGGGCGCCCCGAGTGGCAGCCGCGGCCTTGCCACTTTCATCGTCCCCCGTCGCCTGGAGGACGGCTCACCGAACGGCTTTCGGATCAAGCGACTGAAGCCGAAGCTCGGCACCGTCGGCGTGCCGACTGGCGAGGTGAGCCTCGAGGGCGCCCGGGCCTGGCTCGCCGGAGACGAGCCGGCACCGGACGGCCCGCGGGCACCGCGCGACGCCGCTCGGGACGGCAAGGGCATCAACCGGATGATGGAGATGGTGAACGGGAGCCGGTTCGGTGTCGCCCTCATGAGCCTTGGCATCCACCGCCGCTCCTTCCTCGAGGCGGCGATCTATGCCGCCCACCGTGAGCAGTTCGGCAAGCGCATCGACTCCTACCCGCTCGTGCGCGAGACCCTCGTCGACCTGCTCGTCGACCTCGAAGCCGGTCTCGCGCTCTCCTTCGAGTGCGCCGCTGCCGCCCGCAGCGCGACCTCGGCAGAGGAAGGGGCGCTGCTGCGCCGGATCGCGATCCCTCTCTCGAAGATCCGCTCGTGCCGGGTCGGGCTCGACTCGACCATCCAGGCGCTCGAGCTCTTCGGCGGCAACGGCTACATGCACGACTGGCCGATCTCCCGCCAGCTCCGGGATGCCCAGTGCCACACGATCTGGGAGGGGACGGAGAACATCTGCGCCATCGATGTGCTGAGGGCCATGCGCTCGACCGGTGCCGAGCAGGCGGTGGTGCGCCGCGTCGACCGCGCGCTCGACACCTCAGCCGGCGGCGGCGTGGTCGAGGCTCCGGTCGCGGCCGTGCGCGCCGGGCGGGACGAGCTCGTCGAGGCGATCTCCTACCTCCGGACGGCCCCGGACGACCTGGCGCTGTTGCAGCTTCGGCGCTTCTCCTACCTCATGGCGGACGTGCTCGAGGGAGCGCTCCTGTGCGAGGAGGCTGCCTGGCAGCTCCGGCGGGGTGGTGACGCGAGGAAGGCAGCGGTGGCTCGACGCTTTGCCGCCCGCAGGCTCGCCTCCCGCCCGGTGCGGGGCATCACCGACCCCGACCGGTCCGTGATCGACCTCTACGAGCCCCTCGTTCGTTACGGCCCGATCGCACCGGCCGAGCTCGACGCGGCGGCCGGATCGAGGTGACCGCCTCACACACCCGGGACCGGCCCGAAGGCCGATCCCGGGTGGGACTGCCCGAGGTGAGAGGTCAGTCCGCGGGGATGCCCACGACCGCCGTCTTCGGGTGGGACACCGACCTGAGCTTGGTCGCCGACCCGAAGTTGTAGACCGCCCCGTTCGATCCGACGAGCCAGTAGCCGGCGCCGCCCCGCGGGCCGATCGCCATCCCTACGACCGGGTAGGTCGGGGCCGGCGCTCGTCGCCGTAGAACTTCGCCGACCCGAAGCGGTACACCTTGCCTTCGCTGGTCGTGATCCAGTAGCCGGTCTCGGACAGGCCGCGTCCGCCACGATCTCGACCACCTTGCCGGGCAACGGTGCGCGGCGAGCTGTAGGACTTCACCGAGCCGAAGTGGTAGACGGCGCCGTCAGCGGGCCACGAGCCAGTAGCCACGTCCGCTTGCGCCGCCGTGATCCCGACGATGGGCGACTTCGGCTTCGTCGTGAGGTGACCATGGGACTTCGCGGTCCCGCAGGCGTCGACCATCCCGGCAGCGGTGGCGAGCCAGTAGCCGTCCCCCTTCGGGGCTGCGGCGATGGCGACAACCGGCGTGGCGAGCTTGGTGGAGTGCCCCGCGTCCTTGCTGCGTCGAAGGCGTCGACCATCCCGGTCGTCGTGGCGGTGAAGTAGCCGTCACTCGCAGCGCCTCGAGGCGGTGCGAGTGACGGCGATGCCGACGACCTCTCATGCCGCATGACCTGGTCGTTGTCGACGACGGCAGTGCCCGTCGCCGCCCAGCTCGCGGGCTTCAGCGTCGTCGAGGGCGCAGGTCGTCGGTGGTGCCGGGTGCTACAGCATCGAACGCGTCTCCCAGAGGACAGGGAAGAAACGGGTCCCGAGCGTTCGCGCGAGGTACTCCACTCCGAGGCTGCCACCTGTGCCGGGCCGCCGACCGATCTCGCGTGCCGCCATCAGCATGTGGTGGTGCCGCCATCGCGCGATCGCCTCGTCGTGGTCGAGGAGTGCCTCGAACAGCTCGTGCAAGGCTGCTCGCTCGGATGCCTCGTGCGAGCGGTAGATCGCCGTGACGGCCTCGATGACGTCGCTGTCGCTCGGGGTGCCGGTGTGCCCGCTTAAAAGCCCGTGCTGGGAGAGGCACGACACGACGGCGTCCCAGAGCGTTGGCTCGGATGCCCGGCGGGCCAGTCGAGAGCGCGCCGCCTCGCCGTGCGCAGCGACGGCGCCCGGCGACGCTTCGACCCCTCCCGAGATGAGCTCGATCTCACGGAACTGGACCGACTCGAAGCCGGAGGCGGGTGCGAGCGGGTCCCGGAACTCGAAGAACCGGTCCGGGCTCATCGTCTCGAGCACGTCGAGATGGTGGAGCAAGAGCCGGTCGACCGCCACGGCACGGCGAACTCGGGGGGTGGCTGCCCACGGCTTCCCCGCGAAGAGCGCGCTCCTAGCACCCTCGAGCTCGTGCAGCACCAGCTTGAACCAGAGCTCGTAGGACTGGTGGACGATGATGAACAGCAACTCGTCGGCCGCGCCCTCGGTGAGCGGGCGCTGCAGTTGCAGCAGGTCGTCGATGAGGAGGTAGCCCGAGTAGTCGGTGCCCCCGCCGCTGTCGCCGGGCAGGTTGTTCAGCTGCCCGTCCCGGCTCCGTTGGCGGGCCCTGCGCCGACGCTGGCGCCGGCCATCGGATCGGCTCCCTCGATCGGCTCCTCGAGAGGGAAGTGGCAGGCAGCGATATGACCCGGACCGAACAGACGAAGGGGCGGCTCCGCCTCGGCACAGATGTCCTGGGCGGCGGGGCACCGAGTGCGGAATCGGCAGCCCGACGGCGGGTCGACGGGGCTCGGCAGCTCGCCTTTGATGCCGACGTTGCCCTTCTGTCTTTCCACGCTCGGGTCTGGCACCGGCACCGTCGCGATGAGACCGGCCGTGTAGTGGTGGACCGGATGGCGGTAGATGTCCTCGCCCGAGCCCATCTCGACGAGCTTGCCGAGGTACATGACCCCGATGCGGTCGGAGAGGTACTTCACGACCGCAAGGTCATGCGAGATGACGACGTAGGTGAGGCCGTGGGTCTGCTGGAGCCGCTTCATCAAGTTGAGCACCTGGGAGCGGATGGAGACGTCGAGAGCGCTCACCGGTTCGTCGGCCACGATCACCTGGGGGTTGAGGGTGAGCGCCCTGGCGAGGCCGATGCGCTGGCGCTGGCCGCCGGAGAACTCGTGCGGGAAGCGCTCGACGGCGTTCGGGGGGAGTCCCACCTCGTGGAGAAGCTCCGCGATCACCTGGTCCTGCTCCCGTTTCGAGCCGACTCCCTGGATCCGCATCGGCTCTCGCAGCACCGCGCCCACGCGCATACGCGGGTCGAGGGAGGCAATCGGGTCCTGGAACATCATCTGGAGGTCGCGGCGGAAGCGGCGGAGCTCGTGCTGGCGCATCTTCGTGATGTCGTGGCCGTGGAGCGTGACCCTCCCCCGATCGGCCTTCTCGAGGCCGACGATGACCTTGCCGAGCGTCGTCTTGCCACAGCCGGACTCGCCGACGAGGCCGAAGGTCTCCGCTCTCCCGACCGTGAACGAGACGCCGCTCACTGCCTTCACCGAGTTGACCTTGCGCTGCAGGATCATGCCGGAGGTGACCGGGTACTCGCGGACGACGTCGTCGATCACGAGAAGGTCCGCGTCGTCGGCGGCCGCCACCCACTCGCGCTCGGCCGCGGCAGGAGCCGCCGCCCCGCCGTCGGCGGAGGTCGGTGCGACGCCGTTGCCGCTGACGCGCACGTCCGTGGCACCGGCGAGGGCACTCTTGTCTCGGATCGGAGCTGCCGATGCGCCGCCACCGTCTCGGGTTCGCACGATTGGCCCGTCCACCGGGTGCCAGCTGGCGAAGTAGTGCTCGCCGCCCGCCGGCTCGAGCATGGGCTCCTCGTTGTGGCAGCGTTCGGTTGCCCTCGCGCAGCGCGGAGCGAACCGGCAGCCCGGAGGCGGATTGGTGAGGTCGGGCGGGAGCCCGGGGATGCTGTACAGGCGCTGTTCGCGGTCCTGGGTGAGGAGCGGGATCGAGCCGAGGAGCGCCTGGGTGTAGGGGTGGTGCATGTGGGCGAAGAGCTCGCGGGTCGTCGCCGTCTCGACGATGCGCCCCGCGTACATGACGTTCACCCGGTCGGCCCGTCCGGCGACGACTCCCATGTCGTGGGTCACGAGCAGCACCGCCATGCCGAGCCGCTCTTTCAGGTCGTCGAGCAGGCCGAGGATCTGCGCCTGGATCGTGACGTCGAGAGCGGTCGTCGGCTCGTCCGCGATGAGCAGCTTGGGGTCGCAGCTGAGCGCGATCGCGATCATCACCCGCTGGCGCTGGCCCCCGGACATCTGGTGGGGATAGTTTCCGAGCCGCTCCGCCGGCCGGGGGAAGCCGACGATGCCGAGCATCTCCGCGGCCCTGTCCATCGCCGCCTGCTTGCTCACGTGCCGGTGGCGTCGCACCTGCTCGGCGATCTGGCGACCCACCGTCATCGTCGGGTTGAGCGAGGTGAGCGAGTCCTGGAAGATCATCGCGACCTCGTTGCCACGCACGTCGCGCATCTCGCGCTCGGAGAGCTTGACGATGTCGACACCGTCGACGTCGATGGACCCGCCGACGATGTGGCCCCCGTTCGGGAGGAGGCGCATGATGGAGTACCCCGTCATCGACTTCCCGCAGCCGGACTCGCCGACGAGGCCGAGCGTCTCGCCTGGGCCGATGGAGAAGCTGACGTTCCCTACGGCCTGAACCGTCGAGCGGGAGAGCTTGATGTGGGTGGAGAGGTCGTGAACGTCGAGGATGGGCGGCATGGGCTCTTGTGGTTCTTTCGGATTCGGCTCAGCGCTGGCGGAGGCGGACGTCGACCGTGTCCCGCAGGGCGTCCCCGATGAAGTTGAAGGCCATCACGAGGAGCACGAGGCAGATGCCGACCGGGTAGACGACCCACCAGTACCCGTCCTGCAGGTAGTTGAGCGCGCTCGAGAGCATGTCGCCCCAGCTGAAGGCCGGGTAGTTGAGCCCGTAGCCGAGGAAGCCAAGGATGGCGAGGAGGTTGATGGCGTCGGCCACCTGGAAGGTGATGTTGACGATCACGACCCCGAGGGCGTTCGGGATGAGGTGCTTGTAGATGAGGTGCGACTTGCTGGCACCCATCGTCTGGGAGGCATAGACGAAATCTCGGGTCCGAAGCGTGAGGACCTCGCCGCGGACGAGGCGGGCGGAGACGAGCCAGGAGAAGGCTCCGATGATGATCGAGAGGCTGAACACCGTCGCGCCGTTGTAGCTGTCGCTCACGATCAGGATGACGAAGAGGAGGGGGATGGAGAGGAGGACGTCGACGATCCGCATCAGGATCGCGTCGATGATGCCGCCGACGAGGCCGGCGACGGCACCGACGAGCGTGCCGATCACCGTCGCGATGAGCGAGGAGAACAAGCCGATCTCGATCGCGGCCTGTCCGCCTTCCATGATCCTGCCAAGCTCGTCGAAGCCGTTGCCGTCGGTCCCGAGCAGGTGCTGCGCGCTCGGCGCCTGGAAGGCGGCGAGCGGGTTGAGCGTGACCTGGTTCGTCTTGTAGATGAGCGGGCCGATGTAGCAGAACAGGATGAAGAAGATGACGATCCCGGCTCCGACCACGGCGAGCCGGTTCTCGACGAACGACTGGAGGGCGAGGCGCCACCCTGCTCGCGGCCCTTGGATCTCGCCGCCCTCGGCGACGGTGCTCGGGAGGCTCTCGAACTCTTCGACGAACTCGCCGACGCTGGTCGATACTGCCATCACGCAGCCTTTCAGTTGATCCGGATCCGCGGGTCGGCCACGGTCAGCGCAACGTCGGCGATGAAGTTGCCTACCACGGTTGCGATGCCGCCGAGCAGTGTGAGGGCGATCACAGTGGGGAAGTCCTCGTTGCCGAGCTCGTTGATGAACAGCAGCCCGAGTCCGTGTGAGTTGAACAGGTACTCGACGATGAGGTTCCCTCCGAGCAGCACCGGGATGGAGAGCCCGATGAGGGTCACCATCGGGAGGATCGCATTGCGCAGCAGGTGACGCCGGAGGACCCGCCCGTTGCTGAGTCCTTTGGCCTTGGCGAGGCGGATGTAGTCCTGGGCGAGGGCGTCGAGGCCGGACGACCGCATGTAGCGGGAGTAGCCCGCCACAGCCGTGATCGTGAGGGTGGCGATCGGGAGGAAGTTCGCCCGGAAGGCGAGCATGTACGGGACGATCCCCTCGCTCTGGCTCGCCTCTGCCGGGAAGATGTGGAGCGTGGTGGCAAAGACCCCGAGCAGGATGATGCCGAGGAAGTTCTGAGGCATCGAGTACGCGGTGAAGGCGGCGGCGGTGGCGGCCTGGTCCCCGATCGAGTTGCGCTTCACGGCCTGGAAGACCCCGAGCGGGATCGCGATCAGGATGCTCAGCACGAGAGCAGAGCCCGACAGCCACATGCTGTGAGGCGCGTTCTCGGCGATGAGCGAGTCGACGCTCTGGTTGAGCTTGTAGGACTGGCCGAGGTTGCCGTGGAGTAGCTGCCAGATGTAGGAGGCGAACTGGTCCCACACCGGCCGGTCGTAGCCGTGCGCCTTGTTGAAGGCGTTCACAGCCGCGATCGAGGCGCGGTCGCCGAGGATCGAGCGCCCCGGCGAGGGAGCGATGATGTGGGTCATCCCGAAGGTGACGAAGGCGATCCCGAGGATCACGATCAACGAGGTGACAAAACGGCGGATGAGGTAAGCGGTCATCTCTGCATCACTCCCTCCGACGACGCCGACCGCACGTCCGCACGGGAAGGATGCTAGGCCGAACCGGACGGTCCGTGCCCAGCACCCTTCCCGGCGGGTCACCCACGCCCTAGCGGGCGGGGTGCTCGTGCTCCCCGGTTACTTGATGAAGTACCAGTACTCGGGGGTGATGACGTACTGGGACATGTTCTCGAAGTCGGCCGGCGGACCGGAGATCTTCTTCGAGATGGCGAACACGAGGTCCGCGTTCGGCTGGAACAGCCCCGGCTGCTGAGCGGTGACGAGGGCGATCTCCTTTTGCACCGCGCTGCTGCTGAGCGAGGTGAGGGAGTTCTGGATGTCCTTGTTCACCTGCGGGTTGCTGTAGCCGCCGAGGTTGTACGAGCCGGTCGTGTTGAACAGCTCGTTCGTCGTCGGGTACAGGCTGTTGGTGAAGCCACCGAAGTCCTGCACGGCCCAGAGCTTGTCGTTCGACGGGTTCGAGACGTCCGACAGGTTGTCGATCATGTAGTTGAACGTCTTCTGCGAGAGCGACATCTTGATGCCGACCTTGGCCGCGTTGGAGGCCCAGGCCTCGATCTGCGAGCCGATGACCGCCGGCGAGTTGCCGTAGATCACGTTGAAGCTCAGCGTCTGGCCCTTCGGGATGCCCGGACCGCACTCGTTGCTCCCCGAGCCGGCCTTCTCACAGACCGACACACCGCCCGGGTTGACCTTCCAACCGTGGGAGGTGAGCAGGTTCTTCGCGGCAGAGATCGAGAACGGGTACGGGTTCGTCAGGGCGTTCGCCGGGGCGAACGGGCTCTTCGGGATGGCCGGGACCGGGCCGTAGGCCTGTCCTGCCGCACCGTCGAAGATGCCCTTCGACTGGATCACCGCTGGCTCGTCCTGCAGGTGCGCGAGCGCCTGACGGATGTAGAGCTGCTTGATGACGTTGTCGAAGTTGTTCGTCGGGTCCTTGAAGTTGTAGTCGGCGTAGGAGAACCCGAAGTCCGGGTAGCCCCACACGTAGTAGTTGCTGGTGAGGGAGCTCACCTTGGCGAGGTCGCTGAAGTCGACGAAGCCGACGTCGAGGCTGCCGTTGAGCAGCTGCTCGAACTCGGCCGAGGTCGACGTGAACGCCACGAGCTGGACGCCCGAGATGGCCGGCTTGTGGCCGGAGTACTTCGGGTTCGTCGTGAACGAGGCGCCGTCGGTCGCCGGGTCGAAGGACGAGATGACGAACGGACCGTCGACGACCTTCCAGAGCGGGTTCGTCGCGTACGTGTGCAGGATCCCCGACTGGGCGTTCAGGAACTTGTAGATCGCCTCGGCGTTCGCCAGGTTCATCCAACCAGACTTCGTCGCCGGCATGATCGAGCCGTTTGCGCTCGTCTTCGCCCAGGCCTGCGCCGGAAGCGGCGTGATCAGGCCGAGCTGGTTGTAGAAGAGGAAGTTCTGGTTGTAGGTCTTGTTGAGGTGCAAGACGAGGGTCGTCGCGTTCGGCGTCGACATGCTCGTGATGAAGTCCGGGAACAGGCCGGGCGTGTAGTTGCCGTAGTTCGCCGGGCTGATCTTCACGGCCGCTTCGATGAGCTCGATGTCGAACTCGGCGTCGGTCGAGGTGACCGGGGCGCCGTCGGACCACTTCCACCCCGACTTCATGTGGATGGTGATGGTCTTGTTGTTGTTCGAGAAGGTCGGCTTCGTGGCGAGGCTGTCGGTGTAGTCGATGGTGGGGACGTCGCCCTGGGGCGACCACCACAGCGGCCGCCAGGAGAGGTCCTGGAACTGGTTGATCGTGTAGACCGACGAGTTGTTCGCAGGGGTGACCGGGAAGATGTAGTTCGGCCCGGCCCCTGGCGACTCGGCGATCGTGACGACCCCGCCGGCCTTCGGCGTGCCGTGCTCGGCCGGCATGCTCCCGTAGGCTCCCGGCGTCGAGACGGTGCCCGGCGTGTGGGTCGACGTTGTTTTCGTGGATGATGGTGAGCTGCCGCAGGCGGCTAGGAGGACCGCGCCGGTCGCAAGGACTGCTCCGGTACGTATCCCCTTACTGAGTGCCCTCATAGGGCTCCCCCTTTCGGGTCGGGTGCCCGACCCTGGATCAGGCCGGACGTTACGCAACCGTCATACTAGCTACGCGCAACCGTAAGATAGTGGTCTCTCATCCCGCCCGCCAGACCCACCGCAGATTTTTCTCACCCATTCGGCTGGGACCGAAACCTCCCGAGGGCCACGCTCCCTCCACCCGGGGCGTGCTGAGGCGCCGGCCAGCCACGCACCGCCCGCCGCGAGCCCGGAGCCGTTCCCTTCGGGGTCGGTGCTCGAATGGGGCTCGGGGTGGTGGAGAATGTCTGCGTGGCGCGGATCGGACTCGTCCTCGGCGCGGGAGGGGTAGTCGGCGAGGCATTCCACGCCGGCGTGCTGGCGGCGCTCTGCGAGGTGACCGGCTTCGACGCGCGCACCGCCCACTACCTGGTGGGAACCTCCGCGGGCTCGGTCGTGGCCGCCTCGTTGCGTGCGGGAGTGAGCGCCGGCGACCTCTATGCCCGTGCCACGGGGCGCCCGCTCTCGCCCGAGGGCCGCGCCCTGTTCGAGGCGCCGCGGGCGACGGTTCCGTCGCCGGCGCCGTCCGGGGGCGAGCTCGGCGGTGTCGGTCCTGCTCGGATCGGACCTGCCTCGCCCGAGCTGCTTGGCCGGCTCGTCGCCCGACCGCAGGCGCTGCGGCCGGCACTCGCCGCAGCTGCCCTCCTCCCCGAGGGCCGCCGGGACGCCGCGTCGTGGTTCCGCGGGTTCGACAGCTGGTTCAGCAGCTGGCCCTCGGACGAGAGATCCGAGCTGTGGATCTGTGCCGTCGACCTCGGGAACGGCGAGCGGGTCGTGTTCGGCCGCAGCGGCTCCCCTGCGGTCGCGGTCTCCCAGGCGGTCCAGGCCTCCTGCGCCATCCCGGCGGTGTTCCAGCCGGTGAGGATCGCGGGCCGCCGGTACGTCGACGGCGGGGTGCACTCGCCGACGAACGCGGACCTCTGCGCTGGTGAGCCACTCGACGCCGTCGTCGTGAGCTCGCCGATGTCAGCCGTGCGCCTCGCCGGCGCGCCGGCGTTCTCGGCCGACCGGCTCCGGGTCGCGGCGCGCCTCCCGGCCCGGCGCGTGCTGCAGCGCGAACTGGTGGCACTGGCGGGAGCAGGGACACCCGTGCTCGCCGTCGAGCCGACGCTCGAGGTGATCGACGCCATGGGCCTCCAGCCGATGGACGTGCGCCGGCGCGAGCCGGTTGCCGAGGCGGCGTTCCAGGCCGCGCGGCGGCTTGTGGACGGACCCGCCGGCCGCGAGATCGGTCGGGTGCTGTGCCGGCGGTAGACGGACGCCGCAACGGCGGGGCGGTTGTCGGGCGTCGGCGCAGCCCGGTTCTCAGAACAGCTCAGCGGCGAGCTCCCGGTACTCCTCGAGGGGGAAGTCGCGGCCGCCCTCTCGCACCACCTGGACGCTGACATGGTCGGCACCGGCTTCGAGGTGCTCGCGTAGGCGCCGGGCGACCGCCGCGGCGTTGCCGTGGGGGACGATGGCGTCGACAAGGCGGTCGCTCCCCCCGTGCGGGAGGTCGTCGTGCGGCCATCCGAGCGCGACGAGGTTGTTGGCGTAGTTCTCGAGGCCGAGATAGCCGGTGGTGTGGCTGCGGGCGGCGGAGCGCGCTCGCTCGGCGTCGGCGTCGAGGACGACGGCGACCTCCGGGGCGAGGACGGGGCCCGGCCCGAGCAGCTCGCGAGCGCGAGCGGTGTGCTCGACCGGGACGAAGTACGGATGAGCCCCGAGCGACTCCTCGGCGGCGAGTCGGAGCATCTTCGGCCTGAGGGCGGCCACGATCCGCCGGTCGTTCACGACGGCCGGCGTCGCCGCCCCGAGCCCTCGGAGGAACTCCCGCACCTTTGTGAGGGGGCGTGCGTAGCGCTGCCCAGTCGGCTCCACCACGGGGGCGTGGCTCGCGCCGATGCCGAGGAGGAAGCGCTCTCCCCGGGCGCCGAAGCTCTCGACCTGCGCCGCAACGGCGGCGGGGTCGTTGATCCAGACCGAGAGGATCCCCGTCGCCACGACGGCGTGGTCGGTCCCGGCGAGCAGCTCGCTAAAGAGCGGGTGGATGCCCGGCTGGAAACGGCCTGAGCTCCACAGCGCCGAGTACCCGAGCTGCTCCATCTCGTGGGCCACCTCGCCCGCCGAGCGATCCTCGGCCCGCCAGGAGCCGCTCCACCAGATGCCGTACCGTCCGAGCTGCACTCCTGAGACGCTATTGATGCGCCGCAGATGCCGCACGCTGAGGGTCGCGCGGCACGCTGCCCTGAGCGTGCGCTACATCTTCTCGGCCAGCAGCTCGGCGATCTGCACCGCGTTGAGAGCCGCCCCCTTGCGCAGGTTGTCGCCGACGACGAACAGGCTGAGCCCGCGGCCGCCCTCGACCGTCGGGTCGCTGCGAACCCGGCCGACGAGCGAGCGGTCGCGCCCGGCCGCCGCGAGCGGCGTCGGCATCTCCGAGAGCTCGACGCCGGGCGCGTCGCGCAGCACGTCGACGGCCTCTTGCGGGGTGACCGGTCGCTCGAGCTCGATGTTGAGGGCGGCGCCGTGCCCGGTGTAGACGGGCACCCGCACGCAGGTGCACGAGACGGCGAGGTCCGGCAGTCCGAGGATCTTGCGGGACTCGTTGCGGTATTTCTGCTCCTCGTTCGTCTCCCCCGAGCCGTCGTCCACGAGCGAGCCGGCGATCGGCAGCACGTTGAAGGCGACCGGACCGGGGAAGGTGGCGGCCGGCGGGAGCTCGACTGCCCTCCCGTCGAAGGTGAGCGCCGCCGCCTCTGCGCCAACTTTGCGAACCTGCTCGTCGAGCTCAGCCACCCCGGCGAGCCCGGCGCCTGAGACGGCCTGGTACGTGGCGACGACGAGGCGGCGGAGGCCCGCGAGGTCGTGGAGCGGCTTCAGCACCGGTATCGCCACCATCGTCGTGCAGTTGGGATTGGCGACGATCCCCTTTTTGATGTGGGCAAGCTCGCCGGCGTTGGCCTCGGGCACGACGAGCGGCACGTCGGGGTCCATGCGCCAGGCGGAGGAGTTGTCGATCACGACGGCGCCAGCGGCGGCGATCCGGGGTGCGAGCTGCCTCGAGGCTGCGGCCCCGCACGAGAGGAGCGCGATCTCGATGCCGTCGAAGCCGGCCTTGTCGGCCTCCTCGACCTCGATCTCGCCTCCCCGCCACGGGAGCGACCTCCCGGCCGAGCGGGCGGTCGCGAAGAGCCGGAGCGACGCGCACGGAAAGTCGCGTTCCTCGAGGAGACGGCGCATCACTCCGCCGACCTGCCCGGTCGCGCCGAACACTGCGACGTGCAGGCCACCCATGATCCAAGTGTAGGAGCCGGCCGGCGCGGCCCGGAGGTTGCCCGCGGACCCGGTCGCGGGCCGTCGACCGGGGCGAGGGTCAGGCGGAGTCGAGCTGGAAGGCGCGGTGGAGCGCCTGCACGGCCCGCTCTGCGTGCTCCGCCCGGACCATGCACGAGATCCGGATCGGCGAGGTCGAGATCATCTCGATGTTGATGCCCTCCGCTGCGAGGATCTCGAACATCGTGGCGGTCACGCCAGGGTGGGTCTTCATGCCGGCGCCGACGATCGACACCATGGCCACGTCGGTGTCGGCCACGACCTCCGCTGCGCCAAGCTCCCCGAGGATCGAAGAGGCGACCTCCGTGCTCGCCGCGAGGTCGGCGGCTGGCACGGTGAACGAGATGTCGGTCGTGCCGGCGTGCGAGATGTTCTGGACGATCATGTCGACGTTGATCGCCTTGTCGGCGAGGTGGCGGAAGAGCGTCGCCGCGATGCCCGGGCGGTCGGCCACGCCGGCGAGAGTGACCTTGGCCTGCGAGGTGTCGTGGGTGACGGCCGAGACGACGGGCTGTTCCATGGACGGGTCCTCCTCGGTGACGGCCGTGCCCGGCTCCCAGGTGAAGCTGGAGCGGACGATCAGGGGTACGTGGTGGTTGCGGGCGAACTCGACCGACCGAAGCGCGAGGACCCGCCCGCCCGTGGCGGCGATCTCGAGCATCTCCTCGAAGGAGATGCGGGGCACCTTCCGCGCGTTCGGCACGACCCGGGGATCTGCCGAGAACACGCCGGAGACGTCGGTGTAGATCTCGCAACGCGAGGCGCCGAGAGCCGCCGCGAGGGCAACGGCCGTCGTGTCGGACCCACCCCGCCCTAGCGTCGTGATGTCGCGGGTCGACGAGACCCCCTGGAAGCCGGCGACGACGGGCGTAACGCCCTCGGCGAGGGCCGCGCGCAGCCGGTCGCCTCGGACCTCGAGGATGCGCGCCTTGGTGTGGAGCGTGTCGGTGATGATGCCCGCCTGGCTGCCGGTGAACGAGGCGGCTGGCACCCTGCGCTCCGCGAGGGCCATGCACAACAGGGCCATCGAGATCCGCTCGCCGGCTGTGAGCAGCATGTCGAGCTCCCGTCCCGGGCGCTCGGCTGAGACCTGCTCGGCGAGGTGGAGCAGGTCGTCGGTCGTCCTGCCCATGGCGCTCACGACGACGACGACGTCGTCGCCCGAGCGCCGTGACCTCTCGACGTGCTCGGCGACGGCCCGGATACGGTCGGCGTCCGCGACCGAGGTGCCACCGAACTTCTGCACGACCAGGCTCACGCCGCCAAGCTACCTGCGCCACGAGCGCCCACTTTGGGAAGGCAGCGGCCGGCCTTGGCCGCCGGAGCCTCGGGACCTCCCCCGGCGACGCGCGCTCGGCCCAATGGGCCACCCGGCGGCAGCCCCGCCGCCAGTGCCGGAGCGGGGCTCAGGTACTCTGTCGGGCCGTGCCCACGGAGAAGCGAGCCAGGCAGCGCGCGGCGCGCTACCAGAAGCAGGCGAAGCTCGAGCAGCAGCGGCGCCGCCGCAAGCTGATGCGGCGTGGCCTCAGCTTCCTCGTCCTTCTTGCGCTGATCGTCCTCGTGGTCTTCCTCGTCTCGGGCGGCAGCCCGAAGAAGCTGCACGCGGCGACGAAGAGCACCACGACCACGACGACGCTGCCGATCGCGAAGCCCCAGGACGGCGGCACGATCGTGAAGTGGGTCTGCCCGAACCTGAACGGCTCCTCCTCCCACATTCTTCACTTCCCGAAGACGCAGCCGCCGATGTGCATCAACCCGGCGAAGACCTACACCGCGACCTTTTACACCTCCGAGGGCGACGTCAAGGTGGTCCTTGACACGACCCGCACCCCGCTCACGGCCGACAACTTCGTCGTGCTCGCCCTGTACCACTACTACGACGGCACGAGCATCGACCGCATCGACCCGAGCATCGACATCCTCCAGGGCGGCTCGCCGGACACCCAGACGATCGACGACCCTGGTCCCGGCTACACGATCAAGGACGAGGGGTCGGGCTACAAGTACGTGCCCGGCGACCTCGTGATGGCGAGGAGCAGCAGCCCCAACAGCGGAGCCGCCCAGTACTTCTTCGTCTACGGAACGAAGGCGTCGGTGCTCGACTCCCAGGGCACCTACGTGGTCTTCGGCCACGTCGTCTCCGGGATGTCGGTGCTGCGGAAGATCGCGGCGCTCTACGAGCCGTGCCCTGCGTCCGACTCGAGCTGTCTCGGCGGGCTGCCGAGGAAGGTCGTCCTTGTGAAGAAGGTGACGATCGCGGTCTCCTAGGGCTCGCCGGCGAGCACCGCAGGGCCGGCGCACGACGGGTCGAGCGCGTCGAGCCCGCCGGGCTAACGTCCTCGAGCAGGCGAACCCGGAACCGGAGATCCGGCACAGCATCTCGGGCCGTCCGGCCCGTACAAGCGGACCAGCCAAAGGAACGGAGCGACGATGGCGATCGAGTGCCCTGCCGAGGACGGCTCCTCGGAGAGGCGGCAGCACTTCCCGCAGCAGCCGCCGATGTGCATCGACCTGACGAAGCGCTACAGCGCGGAGATGGTCACGACGAAGGGGTCGATGACCTTCTCCCTCGACGTGCTCGGCGCGCCGAGGACGGTCAACAACTTCGTCTTCCTGGCCCGGTACCACTTCTACGACGGCATCTTCTTCCATCGTGTGATCCCTGGCTTCGTCGTCCAGGGGGGCGACCCCGAAGGCACGGGCGCCGGTGGCCCGGGTTACCGGTTCGAGGACGAGCTCCCCAAGCCGGGCCGCTACGAGATCGGCTCGCTCGCGATGGCGAACGCAGGCCCGGACACGAACGGGAGCCAGTTCTTCGTGATCTCGGGACCCGACGGGGTCCGGCTGCCGCCCCAGTACTCGCTGTTCGGCCAGCTCGCCTCCGGTCGGGACGTGCTCGCTGCCATCGAGGCAGTGGGGAGCCCCTCGGGGCGGCCGAGCGAGCGGGTCGTGATCGAGGCGGTCCGCATCTCCGAGTCCGACTGACCCTGGAGGATGGGGCCTCACCGCTCTCGAATCTCGCCGAGGCTGGCCACGGCGCCGTCCAGGTAGACCGTCACCGCGCTCGCCGAGGCCCCTGCGGCGCGCCAGGTGCCGTCGGGCTCCCGGATGACCGCGGTGCGCTCCGGGATCGCGACGACGGGCACCCCCCGGGGTGCGAGCTCGAGGGTCCGCCAGAGCAGGTGGGCGCCCTCACCCGGCTCGTAGTGCGGCACGACTGCCAGCTGCTCGACGAGGCCGAGCCCGACGGTGAAGGCACCCCCTCTCGGGTCCACCATCGGATCGCACAGCGCCATCGCCCCGGCCGAGGAGCCGGCCACGATCGCCCCGGAGCGCCACGCGGCGACGATCGCGTCGAACAGGGCCGAGTCCTTCAGCACCGAGCGGAGATGGAGTGGAGAGCCTCCTGAGAGGTAGACGAAACGAGCCGTCGCCACCGTCTCGGCAGGTTCGGCCGCGAGGGCGTCCTCGTGGCGCAGCACCATGAGCGGGACGACCGTCGCTCCCAGTCCACCGAACCAGCGGGTGGCCCATTCGACGGCCTTCTCCGGGTGCTGGTAGGCGGCTGCCGTCGGCAGCACGACCACCTCGGCACCCCCGGAGCGCTCGAGGAGCTCTGCGTCGAACTCCGCCCCGTCTCTCCACTCGCCGCCTCCGACCAGTGCGAGCGTTCCCACCTCCGCTCCCGCCCCGGACGACGGCAGCTCAGCAGGCGGCACCGTGGCTGACCGGCGAGCTGGCCGGCGGCTCGAGGTACCGGGCGACGAGCGGCGACGAGCCGAGCACCCAGACCGACCCCTTGGCAGCCGCCGGGCGCTTGCCCAGGTCGACGCCCTCACCGGCCAGCTGTTCGAGCACTCCCCAGATGACGTCGCCATGGGTGCATGCCACCGCCGGGACGGCGAGCTCGCGCAGCTTCCGGAGCGCCTGAGCGGCGTCAGCTCCCTCCGCCAGCCAGTCGGCGACCTCGACTGGGGTCCCGAGCCGCGCGGCGAGCGGACCGACGGTCTCGATGCAGCGGCGGGCCGGGCTCGAGAGGACGAGCTCCGGACGGGGGTCGCAGCTGCCGAGCTGCTCGCCGAGGAGCTCGGCCTGGCGCACCCCGGCCGGCGCCAGCGGCCGAGCGAAGTCGGCACCCCCGAACGAGTGGCGGTCTTCGGCCTTGGCGTGCCGGACGAGATAGGTCTGGCTTGCTCGCAATGCTAACCCGCCACGCCCGACACTCCGATGGCGTGGCCGATGCCGAACGTGGCGGCCCCTGCCACGGCACAGATGAGGAGCTGGCGGAGCGACGACCACCACCATGGCCGTCCCGTGAACAGGGAGAGGAGGCCCCCGACGACGAGCGCTGCCACCGCCGTGATCACCACGGCGACCACGACGGCCCCGCTGCCTCCTCCGGCGAAGAACGGGATCAGGGGCACGACGGCACCGGCGGCGAAGGTGACAAAGGAGGAGGCGGCGGCCTGGAGGGGCTGACCGAGCGAGTCTGGGTTGACGCCGAGCTCCTCGCGCGCGTGGGTCTCGAGGGCGAGCTCCGGGTTCGACATCATCTCGTCGGCGAGCTTCCTCGCGAGCTCGGCAGGGACCCCACGCGTCTCGTAGAGGTGGACGAGCTCTCGATGCTCGCTCGTGGGGTGGCGCTCGATCTCCCGCCGCTCGATCTCGATCTCTCGCTGGAACAGCTCCTTTTGGGCCCGCATCGAGATGTACTCGCCGGCCGCCATCGAGAACGCGCCGCCGAGCAGGCCGGCGACGCCGGCGAGTCGGATGATCGAGGCGGACGGGGTGGCGCCGGCGAGCCCGAGGATGAGCGACACGTTCGAGACGAGCCCGTCGCTCACCCCGAACACGGCGGCGCGGGCTGCGCCGCCCTGGATGTCGCGGTGGTGGTGCTCGTAGGGCGAGCGGGGCTTTTGCGCCTTCAGCCGCTCGGTCACCTTGGTCGCAGCCATGCCTACGGTCTAGTGCGCCGCCGAGTCCTGCGCCGCACTCGCCACCTACACTGAGCGCGACCTATGGCCACCGCGACCGGCGAGGAACAGCTGCGCGCGCTCGTCCTCGAGAAGGGGTATGAGCGCCGGGAGGAGCCCTTCGTGCTCTCCTCGGGCGGCACGAGCCGCGACTACGTCGACCTGCGCAGGGCGGTGAGCTGCGGCCGTGACCTCGAGCTCGCGGCGCGCGGCGTCGTGAATGCCCTCGAGCGGGCCGGCATTGGGTTCGACGCCATCGGTGGGATGACGATGGGCGCCGATCCCGTCGCCCACGCCGTGGCGCTCCTCACCGGCGCAGCCTGGTTCTCGGTCCGCAAGGCCGAGAAGGCGCACGGGACCGGTCGCCGGATCGAGGGTGCCTTGCTCGGAGCGGGCACGAGGGCCGTCGTCTTCGAGGACACGGTGTCGACGGGCCGGTCGCTCATCGAGGCGCTCGAGGTCGTGCAGGGAACTGGCGCGGACGTGGTCGCCCTCTGCACGTTGCTCGACCGCGGCGAGGCGCTCTCGGCGGAGCTCGCGTCGCGGGGTGTGGACGTGCCATTCGTGCGCCTGCTCACCTATCGCGACCTCGGCATCTCACCGCTCTGATCCAGAGGGTCTCGTGGACCTCCTGGACTGGATCGTCATCCTCCTCGCCGTTGGCGCCCTCCTGCACGGGCTGAGGGTCGGGGCCGCCGTCCAGCTCCTCTCCTTTGTCGGGGGCCTCATCGGGCTCGTGGCCGGCGTCGTGCTGCTCGCCATCCTCGTGCCCCACTTCTCCTCAGACTTCGTGAGGACCTTCGTCTCGCTGCTGCTCTTGATCCTGCCGTGCGGACTCGTGGCCGGCATCGGCCGCCAGGTCGGCGCCCGGCTCTGGGGCCGGATGAGGGGCCACGCTCTCGCTCATGTCGATGCCGCGGCCGGGGCGGTCATCGCCGTCGCCGGGACGCTCGTGTTCGTGTGGCTCCTCGCGACCATCATGGTCAACTCGCCCGTGCCCGCCGTCGTGAGCCAGATCGAGGACTCGGCCATCATCCAGGGGGTCGGCAAGGTGATGCCCGAGCTGCCCACCTCGGAGCTTGCTTCGCTCGAGCGGCTCCTCACGGCGAACGGTGCCCTCCCGATCGTGCTGCCGCCCGGCCCCGTCTCGCCCGTCACGCTGCCCGGATCCGGCACCGTCGCGGCCGTCGTGGAGCGCGACGGGCGCTCGACCGTCCAGGTCACCGCCTTCGGGTGCGACGGAGGGCTTATCGTAGAGAAGGGGTCCGGCTTCGTCGTGGCGCCCGGTCTCGTCGTCACGAACGCGCACGTCGTCGCCGGGTCGACCCGGATCGTCGTCTCCGACGAGGCAGGGTTCCACGACGCCTCTCCCGTGCTCTTCGACCCCCGCTACGACCTCGCCGTGCTGCGGGTGCCGGGGCTCGACGACCCGGTGCTCCGCCTCGACCCCGGCTATGTGGCCCGTGGCCGCCGGGCCGTCGTGCTCGGGTACCCGCTCGGCCACCCTGCCCTCAACGCCCAGCCTGCGGGCGTCATGCTGCTGCTCGACGCGACGGGCTACGACATCTACGGCAACGTCCTCACCCAGAGGGAGATGTACGAGATCCAGTCACTCGTGCGCGAGGGGAACTCGGGGGGCCCGCTCGTCCTGCCCGACGGCGAGGTGATCGGGGTGGTGTTCTCCCGCCAGGCAAACGACGACCACATCGGCTACGCCCTCGCCTCCCCGGGTGTGCTCGCCCGTGTCCGCCGGGCAGAGCGTCGGCCGCCGGGCTATGTCGCGAGCACGCAGCGATGCCTCGCCACCGGGTAGGCGTGCCGGCGCGGCCGGCCAGGCTTTCGCGCGCGTGATGGCGCGGTCATGATGGGCCGATGAGCTTGCGCATTGAGGACTACGGCCTCATCGGCGACACCCACACCGCCGCTCTCGTGGGGCGGGACGGATCGATCGACTGGTGCTGCATGCCGCGCTTCGACTCGGCCGCCGTGTTCTCCAAGCTCCTTGGCGACGAGCGGCACGGCTTCTGGCGGATCGCGCCGGAGGCGAGCCCGCAGCCGGGCGCCGGCCCGCCGCTGCTCGCCACGAGGCGTCGGTACCTCGGCCACTCGCTCGTGCTCGAGACAGAGTGGGAGCTGCCCGAGGGCACGGTGCGGCTCACCGACTGCATGCCGATCCGCGAGGCTCACCCCGAGATCGTGCGCCTCGTCGAGTGCATCTCGGGGAAGGTGCGAATGCGAATGGACCTCTCCCTCCGGTTCGAGTACGGCATCGTGATCCCCTGGGTTCGTCACCTCGACGGCGTGCTGAGCGCCGTCGCAGGTCCTGACGCGGTCGCCCTCTGGACTCCCGTGCACACCCATGGGGAGGACATGCGGACCGTGGCCGAGTTCACCGTCAGGGAGGGCCAGCGCGTCCCGTTCAGCCTCACCTACTTCCAGTCGCACGAGGCCGTCCCCCGGCCGGTCGACGCCGTCTACGCCGTTGAGCACACTGCGGCATGGTGGGACTCGTGGACCGACATGGACCACATTGATCTCAACGAGTGGCAGGACGCCGTCGTCACCTCGCTCGTCACGCTGAAGGCCCTCACCTACGCACCGACCGGTGGCATCATCGCGGCGCCGACGACCTCGCTCCCCGAATCGCTCGGCGGGAGCAGGAACTGGGACTACCGCTACTCGTGGCTGCGCGACGCCACGCTCACCCTGTCGGCGCTCATGGTCGCGGGCTACAGCGACGAAGCCCAGGCCTGGCGGGACTGGCTGCTGCGGGCGGTGGCGGGCGAGCCGTCGAAGCTCCAGATCATGTACGGCCCAGCCGGTGAGCGGACCCTCATCGAGCGCGAGCTGCCGTGGCTGCCCGGTTACGAGGGCTCGAAGCCCGTCCGGGTGGGCAACGCGGCGGCGGGGCAGTTCCAGCTCGACGTCTACGGTGAGGTCCTGGGCGCTCTCCACGAGGGCCGGCGGCTCGGGCTCGAGAGCTCGGGACCCGCGTGGGACCTGGAGCTCGCCATCATGGACTTCCTCGAGTCGGCCTGGAAGGACCCGGACGACGGCATCTGGGAGGTGCGGGGGCCGAGGCGGCACTTCACGCACTCGAAGGTGATGGCGTGGGTGGCGGTCGACCGGGTCGTGAAGGACGTCGAGGAGTTCGCCCTCGATGGGCCCGTCGAGCGATGGAAGAAGCTGCGGGACGAGATCCGCGCCGATGTGCTCGCCCACGGATATGACGCGGAGCGCAAGACCTTCACGCAGTACTACGGGTCGACCGAGCTCGACGCCAGCACGCTCATGATCCCGCTCGTCGGCTTCCTCCCACCGAGCGACGAGCGAGTCGTCGGCACCGTGGAAGCCATCGAGCGGGAGCTCATGGTCGACGGGTTCGTGATGCGCTACGACTCGACCAACTCCGAGGGGGTGGACGGCCTCCAGGGCCGGGAGGGGGCGTTCCTGGCCTGCTCGTTCTGGATGGCGGACGACCTCCACCTCATTGGCCGCCACGACGACGCCCGCGCCCTGTTCGAGCGCCTGCTCGCGCTGCGCAACGACCTCGGCCTGCTCGCCGAGGAGTACGACCCCGTCGCCAAGCGCCAGGTGGGGAACTTCCCGCAGGCCTTCAGCCACGTCTCGCTCGTCAACACGGCGGCCGGTCTCTCCCACCTCGACTCCGTCCATCCGATGAGCCATGCGGGCCGCATCGCCGGCACTCATCTCGCCGCGCACGAGGCGGCACGCCGCAGCGGCCGGGCGACCTCGCGGCTGCGCAGGGTGCTGCACCACTGAGGGCGGAGGTCACCGCCCGCTCCGCCCCCGGGGTGCGCGTCGCCCGGCTGTCGCAGGCGGGGCTGGGGGCGCGCTGGAAACGGGGCCGCGGCGTGCGAAGGTCTGAGGGGTCGAGAAGGGAGCCAACGTGAAAGCCATCACCGTGGTGCCGGGCAAGGCCGGCTCAGCGAGCCTCGAGCACTTCGACGAGCCGGCCGAGACCGAGGGCTCGGTCCTCGTCGAGACCGTCGCGGTCGGCATCTGCGGGACCGACGCCGAGATTGCGAGCGGCGCCTACGGCTGGGCGCCGGAGGGCCACGAGCGGCTGGTGCTCGGCCACGAGTCGATCGGGCGGGTTCTCGAGGCGCCGACGGGGAGCGAGCTCTCTGCCGGCGACTACGTCGTCGGGATCGTGCGCCGGCCAGACCCCGTGCCGTGCTACAACTGCGCGGCCGGGGAGTGGGACTTCTGCCGTAACGGGCGCTACACCGAGCACGGGATCAAGTCGCTCGACGGCTTCATGCGGGAACGCTACCGAGCCGAGCCGGACGCGCTCGTGAAGGTCGACTCGGGCCTCGGCGAGCTCGGAGTGCTCCTCGAGCCGACGAGCGTCGTGGCGAAGGCCTGGGAGCAGGCCGAACGGGTCGGGAGCCGCGCGACCTGGCACCCAAAGACGGCCGTCATCACCGGGGCCGGGCCGATCGGCCTCCTCGCCGCCCTCATCGGTCTCCAGAAGGGGCTGGAGGTGCACGTGTTCGACCAGATGGAGGAGGGCCTGAAGCCGGATCTCGTCCGCGAGCTCGGGGGGACGTACCACACGGGCCCGATCGAGAAGGCGGTCGAGGCGCCCGACGTCATCATCGAGTGCACCGGCGTGCCCTCGCTCGTCTTTGACGCCATCGAGCACGTCGGCTCAGGCGGGGTCGTCTGCCTCACCGGCGTCTCGCCCACGGGGCGCAACCTCGCCATCGATGCCGGCCTCGTGAACCGTTCGATGGTCCTCGCGAACGAGGCGGTGGTCGGCTCGGTCAACGCGAACCGCCGCCATTACGAGGCTGCCGCAGCGGCGCTTGCCGCTGCGGAGCGCAGCTGGCTCGCGAAGCTCGTGACCCGCAAGGTGCCGATCGACGACTTCGCCGACGCGCTCGAGCACCAACCGCAGGACGTGAAGGTGGTCCTTCAGGTCGCAACGGGGTAGCCGAGCCGGCGGCGGCGTGACGGCCGAGTGGCTGCAGGCCGCCCGGGTCGGCACTAGACCGGAGGAATGGTGACGACGCGCATCGCGGACGGTGTGGTCGAGATCGACACGCTGCTCGGCGGCTGGGAACGGATGACGGCGGGCTACCTCGTGGAGGGACCGCAGCCCGTGCTCGTGGAGACGGGCAGCCAGAGCTCGGTCGAGACCCTCCTTGCGGCCCTCGCGGAGCTCGGCGTCGAGGCCTCCGACCTCGCGGGCGTTGCGGTCACCCACATCCACCTCGACCACGCTGGCGGCGTCGGTGACGTCGCTCGCGCCTTCCCGCAGGCGACCGTCTACGTGCACGAGAAGGGTGCCCGCCACCTCGCCGACCCGTCCCGTCTCGTCGACTCCGCCGCCCGCGTCTACGGGCCGCTCCTCGACTCGCTCTACGGGCGCCTCGATCCCACGCCGGCCGAGCGGCTCCACGTCCTCGCCGACGGAGAGGAGATCGAGATCGGCGGCGGGAGGACCCTGCGGGCGATCGACTCTCCGGGCCACGCGAAGCACCACCTGGGCTTCCTCGACTCCACCTCCGGCCTCCTGTTCGCCGGTGACGCCGTCGGCGTGAGGCTCCCCGACGGGGGGATACTCCGACCGGCCACCCCGCCCCCGGACTTCGATCTCGACCAGGCGCTCGAGTCGCTGCGCAAGTTCGCCGACCATTCGCCCTCCGGCGTGGCCCTCGCCCACTACGGGCTCATCCCGACCTCGCCGGGCGACTTGCTCGAGGAGGCCGCCCAGGTGCTCTCCGCCTGGGCCGAGGTGGCCACGGCGGCTTGGCGGGAGGGGAGGGACATCGCCGAGGCGCTTGGTCAGAGCTTCTCCCACGACCTCGACCACGTCGCACCCGAGCACCGCGAGAAGCTCGAGACGTTGAACGGCATCCACTCGAACGCGGCGGGCCTGCGCCGCTGGCTCGAGCAGGGCGACGCTAGGAGAGCACCTTCCGCCTGAAGTTCCGGAGCCCGAGCGCGAGGAACAACACGCAGAACGCGATCCACACCGGGTAGATCACGTACAGGTGGAGGTGCGAGAAGGGGGTGAAGGCGGCCCGCATCCCCTCGGTGATGTAGATGAGAGGGTTCACGAGCACGAGGACCTGCAGCCAGTGGAAGCTGCCGATCCGCACTGGTGCGAGCCGGGTCCACTGGTAGTAGGTGCCTCCGAGGAACGTGATCGGCAGGATGATGAACCCGAACATGAGCCCGATGTTGCGCGGTTCGAAGGCCGTGCCGAGCAGGAGGCCGAGGCAGGTGAAGCCGATGCAGGCCAGCGGCACGAGGGTGCAGATGATCGCCCAATGGAAGGTGAGGTGAGCCTCGACGCCACCGGCGTGCACCACGGCGGCGATCGGGAAGACGATGACGGCCGAGATGAGCCCCTGCGTGGCGCCCGACAGGATCTTCGCCACGGCGACGAGCCAGATCGGGCAGGGTGCCTGTACGCGATCCTCGATCTCGCGCGTGTAGCCGAACTCCTGGGCGAGCGCGAGAGCGACGGACTGGACTCCCTGGAACATGATCGAGATGGCGACGACGCCGGGCACGAGCACCGTGGCGAACGCCGACTCCGCGGCGGACCGGTTCGGGCCGGCGCCGCCGATGCCCTGTCCGATCGTGGGGAAGACGTAGAGAAAGACGAACACGAGCAGGAACGGCTGGATGAGGGTCCGGAGGACGAACTCGAGGAAGTGCTTGCGCACGACGAGCAGGTCGCGCCGGACAAGGGCGGCGAGGGCGAGCCTGCTCGCTGCCGCCGTCGATCTGAGCGGTTTCACGGAGACCTGCGCGTGCAGCTCCGAGCGTGCGGTCTCGGCGGTCGCGGTCGCCATCAGTCGCGCAGCTCCCTTCCGGTCAAGGTGATGAAGACGGTCTCGAGGGTGGTCTCGCTCACGGACAGATCCGCCACCTCGAAGCCGCCTGCCTCCGCCGCCTCGATGACCCGGGGCAGGAGGCGGTCCTGGTTGGCCACGCGCAGCTCGACGCCGCCGTCGACCTGCCGGGAGCCGCTCACGTTCCCGAGGTGGGCGGTGAGGTGCCGCTCGAGAGCCGCGGTGTCGGTGCCGCGGCGGGCGATGACGGTGAGCACCGTGTCCGCGTCGAGGCTCCGCTTCAGCTCGTCCGGGGTGCCGAGGGCGAGGATCCTGCCGTGGTCCATGATGGCCACGCGGTCGCAGAGGTGGTCGGCCTCCTCCATGTAGTGGGTGGTGAGGAGGATCGTCTGGCCTTCTCGGTTCAGCTCTCCCAGGATGTCCCAGAGGGCCAGGCGGCTTTGCGGGTCGAGCCCCGCCGTCGGCTCGTCCATCGACAGGACGGCGGGACGGTGCATGATCGCCCTTGCGACCATGAGCCGTTGCGCCATGCCGCCCGAGAGGGCGTAGACGGACGCCTTTGCCCACTTCGCGAGGTGAAACTGCTCGAGCAGCTCGGAGGCGAGGGTACGGGCCTGCTTCTTGGGGATGCCAAACAGCAGGCCGTGGTAGTAGAGGTTCTCCCACACGGTGAGCTGACGGTCGAGGGTGTTCTGCTGGGAGACGACGCCGATGAGCTGTTTCACGAGGGCGGGATGGGCGACCACGTCGATGCCCGAGATGTGGGCGCTGCCCTCGGTCGGGATCACACGTGTCGTGAGCATGCCCGCCGTCGTCGTCTTTCCGGCGCCGTTCGGCCCGAGCAGCCCGAAGATCTCCCCTGCCGCGACGTCAAGGTCGAGGCCGTCGACCGCCTTGAAGTCCGTGCCGGGGTAGACCTTCGTGAGCCCCCGCGTGCGGATGATCGGCTCCGCCTCGAGGGCGCTGGACCGTCGCGTCGACTCGCTGGTGGCCAGCTCCATCACGGCAGTGTCGTGTGCGCGACCGGCGGCGGTCAAGGCGCGACCACGCGAGAGCTCCGGTCTGCGCGGAGCACGGGCCAGCCCGCGTGTAATGGACCTCGGAGCGCGACTGGCAGGGGCGCCCCGCCCGCCGGTGCGCGAGTGCCGCCGCTAGGAGTACGTCGAGAGCAGGATCTGCGCAGGTCCCGAGCGCAAGGAGCGCAGAGTGCCGGTGAGGAGGCTCTTCGCGGCGAGGCTGCTTGTCTGGGTCGCCTGGTATCCCCTCGTGATCTCGGAGTAGGCACCTCCGGTTCGTCGATCGCCACAACTTTGCCCCGCTGGCTATGGCACAGCTAGAGAACGCCCGTTCGCAGGCGTGCCGCCAAGCCGTGCGACCGGGCGTGGTTGCCGCGGCCGTCATGGCGGCGAGCTCCGGTTGAGGCGCGAGAACATCGAGCGCTGGGCCTTGTAGAGCTTCGGGAACTCGGCATATAGCCGGTCGTAGAGCTCGCGCCGAGACAGGTCCGGCTCGAAGACGTCCTCGACTCCGACGAGGCCGGCCACCTCACCGGGCGAGAAGGTGCCGAGCGACATCCCGGCGAAGATCGCAGCGCCACGGAGGTTCGAGTGAAGCGGCAGCGGGACGCGCTCGATGGTCCTACCCATCACGTCGGCGTGGATCTGGCACCACAGGTCGGACTGGGCGCCGCCGCCGATGATGCGGAGGGGTTCGAGACGGCGTCCCGCGAAGGACTCGACGGCGCCGTGCAGCCACCTGTTGTTGAGCGCCACGCCTTCGAGCACTGCACGGGCGAGAGCGCCCCGGTTGGTCGCGAGCGAGACGTTGTGGAAGCCGCCGCGGGCGTTGCGGTCGTCGACGGGGGAGCGCTCCCCGTTCAGCCAGGGCGTGAAGATGACCTTCCCGGCCCCTGGCGGGGCGCTGGCGGCCTCCGCCACGACCTCGTCGTAGCTCGCTCCGGGGAAGGCGATGTCGCGGAGCCACTGGAGGCAGAGCCCGCCGGTCTCGTGGTTGTTCGCGATGAGGTAGCCACCGGAGCCGAGCCCGGGTACCGAGACGATCGAATGGAGAGCGTCCGTCTTCTTGGAGGGCACCGGGGCACCGATCCACGCGCTCGTCGAGATGGCGAGGTGGGTGTCGAAGTCGCGCACGGCTCCGGCTCCGCAGGCGGCGGAGTGGAGGTCGGGCGTGCCCGTCACCACTCGGACCCGTGCGCCGTCGGGCAGACCGAGCTCGGCAGCGACCTTCGGCTGCACGGTCCCGGTGACCGACCCGGTCGGCACGAGCGGCGGCAGCTTCGACTCGTCGACGCCGGCGAGCCTTACGAGCACCGGGTCGTAGGACATCTCGTGGAGGCGGCGGTTGTCCGTCAGCCACGCCGCCACCATCGAGGCGTGGGAGGCGGCCGCCTTCCCGGTGAAGCGCATCGAGAGGTAGTCGACCGGCTCGAGGTACCAGGTGGTCGCCGCCGCCACCTCGGGCCGGCCGTGCTGCAGATAGAGCATGTGCCCGATCGGATCGGCCCCGTTCGAGTTCGGTGCCCCGCCGCTGCGCCGTACCCACTGGATGGCCGGGCGGGGCGCGTAGCCGGCGACCGGTCCGCCGATCACCCTGCGTGACCAGGGCGCTCCTCTCGTGTCCATCCACAGCAGGCAGCCGGCCGTCGGGTTCCCGCTCGAGTCGACGGGAACCGTCGACGCCCACTGGCCCGTGCACGAGACCGCGACGACCTCGGTGGCGTCCACTCTCCTGCTCGCGAGCCCCCGGCGCGCCGCGTCGCGAACGAGCGACCACCACTGGACGGCGTCCTGCTCGGCGCCGCCGCCGGGTAGCCAGCGGGTCTCGACGAGCTGGTGCTCCTGCCAGAGGATCTCGCCGGAGAGACGGACGTAGCCGACCTTCGGCCCCCCGGTGCCGAGGTCGACGGCGAGGCAGACGTCGTGGGCGGAGGGCGCCGTCCCGGCTCGGGCGCTCACCTCCCGGCAGGCGGCACTGCCTGCTGGCGGTCCATCATGTCGGCCATCACCGCCCTGATGAATTCATCCGCCTCGCCCGTCATGCCGCCGGCGACACCGCCGTAGATGGCGCCGCTCGCTGGCGGCTGGCCTGCCGCCTCCTGCTCGACCGCGTACGCGACGGCGTCGGCGAGGTCCTCCGAGAACCTCTCCACCACCCCCGGCTGAGTCTGCGGCCGGGTGACGGCCATGTGGAGGGCGTTCGGGTACTGCTGGCCGTTGAAGCGCCAGCCTCGCTTCCGCATGAAGTCGTTCACGTGGTACACGTCGAAGTCCTCGCTCGTGAACGAGAACAAGAACGTGGGGTTACCGATGATGCGGAGCTCGCGGTGGGAGCGCACGGCCTCCTGCATCGCCGAGGCCGTCTCGAAGATCTCGCGGGCGTAGCGCAGGTAACCGTCCCTGCCGAGCGAGACCATCGACGCCCACGTCGCAGCGAGGAGGCCGCCCGAGCGCGAGCCCTCCATGCCTGGAGAACAGTACTTGCCGCCGCTCCAGTCGGTGAGGAAGAAGTACTGCGCGTTGCGCAGGGCCTTGTCGCGAAACAGCAGGGTCGAGGAGCCCTTGAAGGCGTAGCCGTACTTGTGCGTGTCGGCCGAGATCGTGGTGACACCCGGCACTCGGAAGTCGAAGACCGGGATGTCGTAGCCGAGCTCCTGGCCGAAGGGGAGGATGAACCCGCCGAGGCAGCCGTCGACGTGAAGCCCGATGCCTCGATCGAGGGCGAGCTCGCCGAGCTCCGAGATCGGGTCGATCGTGCCGTAGCCGTAGTTGCACGCCGAGCCGATGACGGCGACGGTCTGGTCGTCGAGGAGCGCCCGGACCGCTTCGAGGTCGACCTGCGTCGTGACCGGGTCGACGGGCGCCCGGCGCAGCTCGACGCCGAACAGGTGGCACGCCTTGTCGAAGGCGGGATGGGCCGTCTCCGGCTTCACGACATTCGGCCGCGCCACCCCCCGGGTCTGGGCGGCATGGTCCCGATAGGCGAGGATCGCGTGGCAGATGCTGCCCGTGCCGCCGGTGGTGACGAGGCCGGCGGGGCTCGTGTCCTCCACGGCCTTCGCGTGGAACAGGTCGAGCGCCATGGCGATGATCTCACCTTCGAAGCGGGTCTGGCTGGGGCAGATGTCACGCTGGAGCGCGTTGACGTGCGCGAACAGCCCGAACGCCTCGTTGAGGAAAGCGTAGTGCTCGTGGTCCCCGCAGTACATGGTGCCGGAGACCCGGCCCGATTCCCATGTCGCGTCCTCGGCACGGGCCATCTCGGCGAGCTCAGCCAGGATCTCCTCACGCGCCCGGCCGTGATCGGGGAGGGCGCGGGTGACGCCGTAGCGCTCGGCGTAGGGGTAGTCGTCGCTCATGGGCGGCAGTCAATCACCCTGCGCGCCGGGCCGGCCAGGCGCCTCCGCAGTAGCATTCGCCCCTCGCCGGCCAAGGCGCGCCGCGAGGTGAAAGGGTGCGAGACGTGGGCGTGGAGCGAGCAGCCCGCAGGCCAGAGCGTGCCCGCGGCGCTGCTACCGCTCGCCGCCTTGTCGTTCTCGTCCTGCTCGCGGCGGCTCTTGTGGTGCCGGACGCCGGCTCGGCTGCGGCCACCAGCAGCTCCCCACGCCCGCACTGGCGCATGGTCGACTCGTACCCGGCCCCGGAGAGCGCCCTCTCGGCTCTTTCCTGCACTGCGTCAGGCAGCTGCGAGGCGCTCGGCTCCTCCGGGCTTGTCAGCTCCGATGGGGGGCTCACGTGGCGCGGCCAACGAGGGCCAGTCGCGATCGGCGCTGTGGCCGGCCTCTCCTGCCCGACGGCCCAGGTCTGCTTCGC
Source organism: Acidimicrobiales bacterium (assembly GCA_035294725.1). GTDB lineage: Bacteria > Actinomycetota > Acidimicrobiia > Acidimicrobiales > Bog-793 > DATGKK01. The sequence continues at coordinate 82,744 of DATGKK010000145.1, forward strand.
CGTCGGTTACAACGGCGCCATCGCGCGCACGTCGGACGGGGGCAGCACCTGGCGGCTCGAGGTCACGCCCCCCGGCGTGCTCAGCCTGGCCGGAGTCGCCTGCGCGTCGAGCGAGGTATGCGTGGCCGGCGGCGCCACGATCACCTCCGGCGCCATGGTCAGCACCACCGACGGCGGCCGCTCGTGGACGAGCGACCCCCTCCCGCTCGGGCTGAGGTGGGTCGACGCCGTGGCGTGCCCATCTGCGAGCGCCTGTGTCGCCGCCGCTCAGGGCCTTGCGCACCCGCTCTCGCTCACCACGACCGACGGCGGCGACTCGTGGCGCAAGCACCCTGTGGTTGTCGCCGCAGCCGCCCTTGGCGGCGTCGCCTGCTCCAGTCGCCTCGCCTGCCAGGTGGTGGGCTCCAGCAGGACCGGGGGAGCGCTCGCCGCCGGCTCGACCGACGGCGGTCTGACATGGTCGGTCGAGGCCACGCCGCCTTCGGCCGGCCCCCTCGGCCAGGTTGCCTGCACCGCGTCCGGGGGTTGCGTCGCCTCGGAGCTCGGCGTCGTCGCCCCGGCAGCAGCCGGGAGGGGCTCGGCCACGACGAGCGCGGTCGTCTCGACCTCGGGCGGGGGCGGCAGATGGTCGTTCGCTGTGTTGCCGCCGATCGTGGGCGCCGTCAATGCGGTGGCGTGCCTCCCGTCCGCCGGTTGCCTCGCGGCGGGCCAGAGCTCGGTGAACAGCGCTGCTCTCATCGCCAGCGCCGAGGTGCCCTCGGGCACGTGGACCCTGCGGACCACCCCGAGCGGGTTGTTCGAGCTCGATACCGCGGCCTGCCCGTCACCGGCATCGTGCCTCGTGCTCGGGTCGACCTCGAAGGGACGGCCTGCCCTGCTGCGCAGCGCCCGCGACGGCGCCTTCGTGCTCTCGGGGCCACCGCGACCCGACATCGTGGGGGCGAACCTCGTGTGCCCGAGCGCGTCGACCTGCATCGCCACCGGGTCGCGGCCCTACGGCGGCAACGTCGTCGTTCGCTCGACTGACGGCGGCCGCCGCTGGAGCCGCGTCCCGCTCACTGACTCGAGCGGGACGGTCTTCGCCGTCTCCTGCGGGACCGCCACGTCGTGCCTGATGCTCGGTGAGCGCGGCCCGCTCGGCCGCCCCGAGCTGTTCGCCTCGAGCGACGGGGGCGCTGGCTGGCGGCCGGAGCGCCTGCCGCCCGGTCTCGGAGTGCTCTCCGCCATCGAGTGCGCCGGCCAGCTCTGCGTCGGATCGGGTTACGCGCCCTCGACGGGTGACCCTGAGATGATCCGGAGCACGGACGGGGGCGAACGCTGGTCTCGGGTGCAGCTTCCTGCCCGGGACGGACCGCTCGGCTCGGGCTCGTGTGGCTCGGCGCTCAGCTGTGTCGTGATCGCCGGGCAGACGGCGATCCTGCGCACCGTCGACGGCGGCCGCAGCTGGCATCTCGTGCCCATCCCGGCGACGGCGTGGCTGAGCTCGGTCGACTGCTGGTCAGCCACCGGCTGCGACCTCGAGGGTGAGACCGTGCTTGGGTCGACCTTCGTCGTCCGGACCCCTGACGGCGGCCGCTCCTGGTACGCCGAGAGCTTCCCCCGCGGCGTCGTCCCGTCCGCGCTCGCCTGCCGCTCGCCTGCCGGCGACTGCCTTGCCGTCGGCTCCGACGCCGTCGGGCGCCTCGTCGTGCTCGCCTACCGCTGAGGCGAGTGGCCCACCTCGTAGGTGAAACGGCCGGAGCTGGCTCCGTCGAGGACGAGGTCGACGACCTCTCGGGGATCCTCGGGCGGGTCGATCACGCGGTGGCGGGGGTCGATCTCGGAGCGGGCGAACTGCGCGTGCAGGTCGCGGGTGGCCTGCTCGTTGCGAAAGCCGTGGTTGAGGCGGTCGTGCACTTGGCGCACGCAGCGCTCTAGCGACGGCAGGAGGATGGCATAGCCAAGGCGGTCGAGCCCCGTCGCGCGCGCGAAGGCCTCGAGGTACCAGGGCCCGACGACGCCGTCGTAGACCGTGGCGTACCCTCCCCGTGCGAACAGGCCGGCGCACGTGGCGGCCGCCTCGATCACGACGTCGTTCTGGAGCTCGGAGCCGGGATTCCAGGGCTCGATCGCCCCCCGCACGAGGCAGGAGAAGAAGTCGTCTCCCGACACGATCGCGCTCCGCACCCGCTCGCCTCCGAGCCGGTCGTCGCAGGCCAGCAGCCGCGCAGTGGTGCTCTTCCCGGCTCCCGGCGGCCCGGTCACAACGAGGAGACTGCCCACCGGCGGAACGCTAACGGGCCTGCCCCGGGGCGAAGCCATTGGCTGTGAAGCCTGTTAGCGGCGCGTTCCTGCCGAGGTCCCTACTCCGGGGGAGCGGTGAGCTCTATGCGGTCGTAATCGTCGGGTACGAGGATCCCCGGCAGCATCCCCGGCTCTACGTCGCCGCCCCGATGGGTGACGACGAGGCGGGTCCCGGGGTGGTGGCTCGCGAGCGAGCGCACTGCCTCGACGTCCATGTGGGTGGGTGACGGGTGCGCGCCGTTGCACTCGAGCACGAGGGTCTGGCTCGAGGCCGCGATCGCCTCGAGGCCGGCGCAGGGATGGGTGTCCCCTGAGTACCCGAGCCGGTGCCCGCCGACCTCGATCACGTAGCCGAAGCAGGTCAGGCGCGTGACGTGCTCCACGACATGGGCCGTGAGGTGGGCGCCGCCGAGGAGCTGGAGTGGCGCGCCCGGCTGTGGCGTGAGGTAGTCGATGGAGAGGCGCTCGTGGGCTTGAGCGCTCACTTCCTCGACGGCCCCGAGGCGCATCATCGAGGCGAGGAACTCCTCGACGCCCGGCGGTCCGATCACGCTGAGCGGATGGGTGCGCCCCCGGTTCATCGCCTCGAACACGAGGAATGGCCAGCCGAAGGTGTGATCAGGGTGGAAATGCGAGATCACGACGGCGTCGAGCTGTTCGATCGCGAAGCCTGCCCGGCGCAGGTTGGGCAGTGCCGTCGGGGACGGCTCGACGAGCAGCGTCAGCTCGGGTGCCTGGACGACGAAGCTGTTCCAGTACCGCCCGGGTGCCTCGAAGTTGCCGGTTCCAAGGAAGGTGACGGTGACGGGAGGCACTCGGTCACCCTAGACGACCCCGTCGCAGCCGGACCCTTTGCACAAGACCGTGGGCCGCGCCGGGTCGCGTCAGGAGCGGTGGAGGACCGACCTCGTGTGAGGGGCGAGGGGGTCTCCGCCGACGGCGATGTCGGTCTCGAGGGTCAAGAGGTCACCGCTCGCGTTGCGGTCGAGCACGAGGCGTCGGGTCGTCGCCGTCACGTTCTTTGCCCCGGGGGCGTGGCCGATCTCGACCGACGTGAGCTCGATCCCACTGCCGGTGACGCGGCCGGCGAGCACCTCGGCAATGCCGGAGGGCTCGGACACGAGCATGTGGACCTCGCCGCCCGCCTTCGCGAGGAGATAGCCGCTCTCGGCGTGGATCGCCCGCCCGCTGACTTCGAAGGTCTGCTCGTGGAGCAGCACGATCGGCCGACCGTGGGGATCAGCGCTCAAAAGGAGCGAGTCTGAGTAGCGGAAGCCCCCCTCCCAGAGCCCTTCCCCTTCGCCCTCCCACGCCCCGAGGTAGTCCTGCAGAGGTGACAGATCGGGGTGCAGCTGTGAACCGGCGTCCGTCACGTCCCCACGGTACTGCTCCGCGGTCACGACAGGTGGGATGAGGTGGCGTTGTGGCAGCGTGCCGCCGGGCGGCTGCTGCCCGTCTCCGCCGAAGCCTGGGGTCGCTCGAGCCCGGCGCTGCGAGCCGTCGGTCCCCATGAGCAAGGTGGACCCGAAGCTCCAGCCGGTGCTGCTCGAGGTCACGAGCATGACGACGAGGTGCGCCGGGACGATTCAGCGGAGATTGAGCGTGGAAGGGCCGGCCATCGCCAGGTCAGTAGTTGGACACCCCGCTCGACCAGATCAGCGTGCCCTTCGCCCTCACGACGAGCTCACCGCTCGCAAGGAGGGCGGCACGTGCGGTCCCGGCTCCGCCAGTCTTCATCGACGACCAGATGACATGGCCGCTCGGGGAGACGACGACGAGCCGGCCGTTTGCACGCATGATCGCCCGCGCCCCGGGATTGCCAGCGGTGGCCGAGTCCCAGAGCACGCGCCCGCCCGTGTACTCGACGAGGTTGCCGTCGGACTGCATGTAGGTCACGTAAAGGCCGTTCGCCGAGACGAGCGCTTGTCCTGGCGCAAGGACGGCGCCCGGAGCGAGCACGGCAGCTCCTCCTGCCTGTCGTGTCCACAGGCTGCCTGTACTGGTGTTCACGGCGAGCTCGCCCGAGTCGTAGAGGTTGAGCCAGTAGCTGCCGGTCGTGTGCCCGCCGGTGCCGGTCGACCACAGCACCGCCTGCGAGGCGCTGTCGAGCACGAGATCGCCGTCGCTCTGCATGACCAGCTCGTCGCCAGGGCTTCCGGTCGCCATGGGGCTCCAGATTGTGCGGCCGGCGGCCGTCTCGACGAGCTGCCCGCTCGTCGTGAGCGCGAGGGCGTAGAGGCCGTTCGGGCTCGTGATCGACTGGCCGGGGGAGAGGGTGTGCCCCGCCCCCAGCCGGACGCGTGCCTCGACGGGCGAGACCTTCACACCGACCGGCGCCACGAACGCGCTCAGCCTCATGCCCATGACGCCGGAGTAGCTGCCGATCGTGCCCGAGTAGGAAGGAGAATTGAGCTGCACCGTGGAGGTGGAGGCGAAGTGGGCCTCGCTCCCGGGCTCTCCGCCCCAGTCGCCGCTCGTGGTCTCGATGGTGCCGTTGCCGTTCACCTGAGTGACGATCGCCACGTGGTCGGCGACGCCGCCTCCGTAGTAGTCGAACACGGCGGCGTCCCCGACGGCCGGGGTGGAGGTGAGGGTCCCGAATTGCAAGCCGTAGGTGTAGAAGCTGCCCGCCGCCGCAGTGAGTGCCGACGTGTCGGCCACCCCTGAGTTGGCCCAGACCCAGCGGGCGAAGTCGGCGCACCAGTACTCGGGCTCGCCACCGTTGCCGGTGCAGCTGGTTTCGAAGGAGCTCCCGCCGAGGCTGTTGGTCGAGCAGGCGTGTTTCCCGAGGTTGGCGAGGGCGAGTGCTGCGATGCTCCGGCCCGATGCGGTCGCCGCGCTTGTGCCTGCCGTGGCCGTGGCAGCCGAAGCGGGCTCAACGGTGCCGAGCGCGAAGAGGCCGGTGGCGAGCGCGAACGCCGAAAGGGTGGGACCGATCAGATGACGCAGCGAACGCATGGCGAGTACAGCTCCTCGGCAAAGGACCTGTCTCGTATCGGCTCGTCGGCTCTCCGGCTTGAGCGATTGCGCCGAGCATCCCAGTGTGTGGCGCGAGCGCCAGTGGCCGTACGGCTGGTGAGCGACGGCGATCTATGCCGGCGTTCCGCTGCATGAGAATTGCGGCTTGCCGGCGTTCTCTCCTGAAATGGGAGAACTTGCCGAGCAGCATGTCAGGGCGACCGAGCAGCCGACCGTCAAGATGCTCCCTGCTAAGGCGTTCAGGATGACTTTCAACATCTGAACCGCCGTGCCTCCAGATCAACTCCCGCAACGACCAGCTTCCTCATCGGAATCCCCAATCGCTGGCCGTCCTTACAGGCTGCTCGCACATGACGCGGCGGGCTGGCGGTAGCCACGTTCCGGTCTCCTCGGCATGGCGGAGGGAGTGGGATTCGAACCCACGGTACGCAGGACGTACAACGGTTTTCGAGACCGCCCGATTCGGCCACTCTCGCATCCCTCCGGAGAAGAGACTAGGCGACGCGCGCCTCGCCGGAGCTCCGTGATCGAGGCTCGTTGCCCTAGCCGCCCGGCGAGCACCGGTCCGCCGCAGGTCGGCAGCCCTGCGGCGGCTCAACAGCTCGGCCCTCCTGCCGGCCCGTACAACCCGCAGGCCGCCGCCGAGGCCATGTTGGCGGCGCTCGAGGTGCTGCGGACCGCAGACCAGCTTGCGGGGCGATGACGGATCACTTGGGGCTATCGCTGGCGACGAGGCCACCCTGCCAGCGGATGCTCGCCCCGCTCTTGATGCAACCGCGGCGCTGGGGCAGGTCCGGAGGGCCGGCGAGGCCGACCTCCGGGGCCGCCGGCCACGTACCGGAGGGGACCGCTGCTTCGACTTGCTGGGTCGCTCCCGCTGCCTTGTGATTGATGTCACTGCACCAAGTGGGCTGAGGGCGTGAGCGGGATCCAGCAGAACCTCGTGTCCTCCTCGGGCCAGATGTCGCTGCCGGCAGCTGCTCGGCATGGCTGGCATCTCGACCAAGGCGGCCCCGTCGACGTGCTCGACCTCGGCTTCGGGGGTGCTGCGGTTCCCAAAGGTGAAGGAAGGCGGCTCCTCAACGATCTGCTCAGCCGAGATGAGCACGCCGAGCAGGTTCGTGAGCTTGACGACGATCCCGACCTCGCCACCTCATGACGACCGCGCTGCCCGACGAGTATCTCCCCTGAGGGATGTCCTCGCCGGTGATGTCGCTGACGAGCTCCAGCGCATTCTCGACCACCACGACCCGGCGACGACCAACCTCTACCTCTACCGCCCGTCGAGCAGCGTCGCTGCAGCCCGCGGCGGGACTCTCACGGGGTTGTGGCCATCCGAACGACGCCGCGCGTTGGGCCGCGTCCTCCTCGCACTGCCAGACGGCGTCGAGGTCGTCCCAGTGCAGCTCCTCACGTATCCAATGGCCGTGATCAGCCAGGAGCACCCGGTGTCGACACTCGGTGCCGAGGCGGTGGCTGCCGCCGAGCGCCTCGGCGCCACGCTGTGGGTCTGGGAGGGCGATGACGGCCCGGGGATGCACTCCGCGGCGGCAATGGTCGGCCCAGTTGCGTGACCGTCGCTCGCTGATCGCGGGTCGCTCAGGAGAGGTCGGACGGACTCTGCCGGCGA
>DATGKK010000146.1:0-43358 GCA_035294725.1 Acidimicrobiales bacterium
AGACGCCACCGTCCACGATCGGGATCTCGATCGACTCGCCGCTCCGGTTGTCTGTGATCGTGATGCTCTCAGCCACGGATCCCGACCTCCCGTCGGCTCGTCTCGGCGGCCCCGCGGGCCGTGTGTGCTCTTGTGTGGACAACGGCCATGTTAGGGCGGCGGGCGGCTCGGCGGTCAGGCGGTGCGGGGGCGCAGTCGGTCCACGAGGAACCGGGTGCTGGCGGCGAATTCCCGCTCGGGGACGGCACCGTGCGAGCCCGGGTTCGCGTGCAGCGTCTTGTCGTCACTCCCGATGAGGTCGAACAGCTCGAACGCCGTCTCACGGGGGAAGAGCTCGTCTGACCACTGCACGAGGAACAGCACCGGGCAGGTGACGAGGCGGGCGTCGTGGACCAACCGCTCGGCGGTGGGTCCCGTCGCTCCCATGAGCCCGAGGACGGCGACTGAGATCCGAGGCTCTGCGGCGACGAAGGGCAGGCCGAGGATGGTGCCCATGGAAAGACCCCAGTACCCGACCGGGCCGCCGGCGACACCGAGGGCGGAAAGGGCGGTGAGGGTGCGGCGCCAGTCGTCCACCATCCGGTCCGTCAGCCCTGCATCGCTCGACCAGGCGGCGGCGAAGTCGAGGAAGGCTCGCTGCCCGTCGGTGCCGCCGTCCTCCCGGCGGGAGCCGTGGACGGGACCGTCGATGGCCGTCGCGGCAATGCCGTGCTCGCGGACGAGGGCAAGCGCGAGCGAGCGCACGTAGTCCTGGTACTTCGACCCCGAGGCGCCGTGACCGATGAGGACGAGGGGCCGCGCGGGGTCGCCGTCCTCCTCTGCCGGGCCGCCGGGCTGCGTCTCTGGGTCGGGCGTCCAGAGCGCGCCCGGCACGGGGCGGCCCTCACCGCGCACGACGAACTCCCGGCGGCGAACCCCTCGGGCGACCTCGTCCTCGCGGATCTCGACGGCGGCGGCCGGGTGGCCCATCCCTCGCGAGCTCACGCGCCCGTGTGGCGGTAGACGTTGGTCTCGCGCAGCGCGAAGCCCAACTTCTGGTACAGCCGGTTCGCCGCCTCCCGGGACGGCCGCGACGTGAGGTCGACGTGGCGCGCCCCCCGGCGGCGTGCCTCCTCGATCGCTGCTTCGACGAGCGCCGTTCCGGCACCGGCGCCCCGCGCCGTCTCCTCCACCACCACGTCCTCGATCACGGCGTTGAGCCCGGTCGGGATCCGGTAGGTGACGAGCGTCAGCATGCCGACGACGCCGCCCTCGTCGTCGCGGGCGACGAACAGGGTCGAGCCCGGCGTGGCCACGATCTCGCGCAGCTCGCCCTCGCTCGGCGCCGGTGCGCTCGAGGAGACCTGTGGTACGAGGCGGGCGACGTCGGCGACGAGGTCGGACGTGACCCGCGTCACGGCCTCGACTCTCACCGGCCCTCCTCGCTCCTGTCATCGGGGCGGCGCCAGACCGGCTTCCGGGGCCGGTCGAACAGCACCTCGACGGGCTCACCCCGCAGCGCCCGGAAGGCGTGGTCCTTCCACATGCCGGCGCCGGCGAGCGGGGAAGGCAGGGCGTCCTCGGCGAACCACCCCACGTCGGCGCACTCGAGAGGATGGGGCCGCAGGCTCCCGCCGAGCGGCCGCAGCTGGAACACGAGCGAGTAGAGCGGGATCTGGGTGATGCCGATCCGAAGACCGTCGAGCACCATGATGAGCCGTACCGGCTCCGCCTCGATCCCCGTCTCCTCCCGAACCTCCTTCACGGCGACCTCGGCCGCCGAGTAGCCGACGTCGGCCCAGCCCGTGGGGTAGAGCCAGACCCCTGAGTCAGCCCGCTGCACGAGGAGGATCTCGCCTGCGTCGTTGCCGACGACGGCGCCGACGGCGATCTTCGGCGTGACGTAGCCCGGCACGCCGGAGCCGACTCCCCGGAGCCACTCGTTCACGAGCTCGGCCGCCTCGGCGGTGCCGATCGGCTGCCCCTCGGCGGCGAGCTGGGCGGCCGCCGCCGCACGGATCTCGCCGGCGACGAGCAGCACCTCCTCGAACCGCTCGCGCTCGTAGAGGCTCTCGGTGAACCCGAGGCCGGTTCTTGCGATCGCCGCAAGAGTCTCGCCCCAGCGGACGAGCTCCTGGGCGCTTGCTGCGGGCGGCGATGTGGTCGCGGCGGCCGGCTCTTGCTCGTCGGGCACCCTCCGACGCTACCGCCCGGTGAGCGGGGCACGGATGCCGCTGGCTTGCCCGCTCACCTCCCAGCGGGGTCGAGATCCTGCGCAGTCGCCAACGCTCCGGGGTCGTCCCCGTCCGCCATCTCGTCCATCCCGATCGGTCCATGGGGTCGGCCGGCGAGGAACTGGGAGATGACCGGGTTGTTGCTCGCTCGCATTTGCGCCTTGGAGCCGAAGGCGACGAGGTTCGAGCGGAACAGGACGCCGAGGTAGTCGGCCACTCGCATGACCGACGTGATGTTGTGGGTGATGATGAAGAAGGTCGCCCCCGTCTCCCGTTGCGCCGTTAGCACGAGCTCGTCGAGGTAGGCGACGCGGACCGGGTCGAGCCCGGAGTCCGGCTCGTCGAAGAACACGATCTCGGGCTCGGTGACCATGGCGCGGGCGAGCCCTGCCCGCTTCTTCATCCCGCCCGACACCTCGCCGGGAAGCTTGCCGAGATGGTCGAGCAGCCCTACGAGCTCGGCGTTCATGAGGACGCGCTGACGGATCTCGCGCTCCGACTTGCGGGTGTGCTCCCGCAGCGGAAAGGCGATGTTGTCGTAGAGCGTCATGGAGCCGAACAGCGCGCCGTCCTGGAAGAGCACGCCGAACTTCTTTCGGATCTCGTACAGCTGCCGGCTCCGCATCCCCACGATGGGCTCGCCGTCGACCCAGATCTGGCCGGCGTCCGGACGCAGCAGGCCGATGACGTTCTTCAGGAGCACCGACTTTCCGGTTCCTGACGGGCCGAGGATGGTGGTGATCCGGCCGCGAGGGACGTCGAAGGAGATGTCGTCGAGCACGGTGTGGCTCCCGAAGGACTTCGTGACGCCTCGCAGCGAGATGATCGCCTCCGGCTCGAGGGTGGTGCTGGGCTCCGGGCTCACAGGGGAGGAACGCCGCCCCCCGCCGGATCTTGCGCTCCCTGGCTCAGACGCCTGGCCTCACGGCAGACCGCCGACGCCAGACAAGCCCGAGAGGCCTGGCAGGCCGCCTCCGCCACCGAGAATGTGCTTCACCGTCTTCTTCACGCTCTTCACCGTCTTTTGTGCCGTCTTGTCGACGGTCGTTGTCGCTGACGCGACGGCGGTGCCGAGCATCGCCCCTGTCCTCGTCGCAATGGTGCCGAGCAGCTTGGTCGCTCCGCTCATCGCGCCGGAGAGGCCGCCCAAGCCCGCGCTCACGACTGCGCCGAGACCGCTCGACCCGACCGCGCGGTTGCCGGTCGCGTTCGAGGCACCCGTTTCGTGCCGGGCGCTCTCTGGCGCCCCTGGCAGCGCCTCGCGCGCAGCGAGCCGTCCGGGCAGCAGACCGCCTGCTGTAACCGCCACAGCAGGCCGCGCAGGGGCGCTGGCGAGAGCGCCATGGGTGGACCGGACCGACGAGGTGGGCACCAGGCTCGGGCCCGACGCGAGCCCGAGCGTGATCGCCACGGCCATCGCGACGGCGACAGCGGTACCGGCAACTGCGACCGCCGGTGCGCTGGACATCGCCGCAGTGCCCGGGCGAGCCCCCTTGGCAAGGTGGGCGAGAGCACGCCGGGCGCCACGCCACAGCCTGCGCATGACGACGAGCGGGAGGGCCACGAGGCCGGCGAGCCCAGACTCGGCTCTCGTCAGAGTGAGGAACTCTCGCCTGAGCGAGCGCCGTGCCCGGAACAAGAGGGTCTCGATCGTGGACACCTCCACGCCTGAGTGGGCCGCGATCTGCTGGTAGGACCAGTTTCGCTGCTCGCGCAGCTCCAACACCTCGCGGTGGCGGGGCGAGAGCCGGTCGAGCGCTGCGGCGAGCATCTGCCCGTCGCCGGCGGACTCCACGAGACGCTCCTGCTCTGGAGCCTGGGCAGGGGCGACGAGATCGAGGTCGGGCTCGGCCACGGGGGTGCAGCGGCCATTACGCCGAGCGGCATCGGTGCACAGGTTGTTCGCGATGACGCTGAGCCAAGGGTAGAAGCGCCGCTCCCCGGCGAAGTCCGGCAGCGCCTTCCACGCCCGGGCGAACGCTTCCTGGACTACGTCCTCGGCCTCGGTCGCGTTGCCGGTCCGGCGCAGGCAGGCACGCAGGAGCCGCTCGCGATAGCGGAGGTACAGGTCCTCGAAGGCGCGCTGGTCTCCAGCCTGGCAGCGCTCGACGAGCGCTCGGTCCCGTTCGAGGTCGACGTCGTCCTGGCGACTTCGTGCCGCCTGTGCCGTGCCGGACACCATGTCATCCCCTCCCGACTCGACGGCGAGGAGATGCTATTACCTTCGGGTAATACCGCGCCAGTGGTCTGGCGGGCCGAGGCGCGCATCGCCGCGTCGCAGGGTTCGGCCGCAAGATCGAAAGCCCGGCGCCGTTACCGGGACGATGGTGGCGTCCACGCAGGTCACCGAGGAGCTCCCGGTTCCGGGCGGAGCCGTCCGGCGAGGTGGCAGGGAGCACGACGGCCGCTCGCAGCCCCGCCGCGAGAGCCGGCTCGGGTCGCTCGCTCGCGAGACCGGGACGATGGTGGCGATGGCCCTCGAGGCCATGCGCCTCTTGTTCCGACGGGGCTTCCCCTTCTCCGAGCTCGTCGAGCAGTGCTGGTTCCTTGCCCGCGTCACGACCCTGCCCCTCATTCTGATCTCGATCCCCTTCGGCATCGTCATCGCGCTCCAGGTTGGCTCGCTGCTCCAGCAGATCGGCGCGCAGGACCAACTCGGGGCCGCAATGGTGCTTGCCGTCGTGCGCGAGCAGGCTCCCGTCGCTACGGCGCTGCTCATTGCTGGCGCCGGCGGCTCTGCGATCTGTGCCGATCTCGGCTCGCGGCGGATCCGCGACGAGATCTCCGCCATGGAGGTCATGGGCGTGGACCCCATCCACCGTCTCGTCCTGCCTCGGTTGCTCGCCGCCATGATCGTCGCCGTCCTCCTCGACGGCGTCGTGAGCGTCGCCGGGATCGCGGGCGGGCTCTTCTTCGGCGAACGGGCGATCCACGTGACGGCCAGCAGTTTCTTCGCCACGTTCGCCGAGCTCGCACAACTTGCCGACTTCTGGATGGCCCTCGCGAAAGCGGCCGTCTTCGGCTTCCTCGCGGCGATGGTCGCCTGCTACAAGGGTCTCGGAGCCGACGGTGGCCCGAAGGGCGTCGGGGACGCCGTCAACCAGGCCGTCGTCGTGACCTTCGTCCTCGCCTTCTTCGTGAACTTCGTGCTGACGCTCGTCTATTTCCAGTTCGTCCCGCAGAAGGCGATCTGATGGCCCCCCTCAGCCGCCGTGTGCCACGGGCAGCTCTCGCTCCGGTGACCGGCACCGCCCGCAGCGTGAACGGCGTGCTCACTGCGATCTTCGAACAGGTGGCCTTCGCCGTCCGGCTCGTCGTCTCGCTCCCGAAGGGGCTCCGGTACCGCAAGGAGATCGCAGGGCACGTCTCTGACGTCGCCCTGGGAGCCGGGGCGCTCATCGTCGGCGGCGGGATGTTCTTCGTCATCTCGACCATCGCGTTCTTCACCGGCACCGAGGTCGGCCTCGAAGGCTTCACGGGGCTCCAGCAGATCGGCGCTCAGGCATTCACCGGGGTGGTGTCGTCGCTCGCCGACACCCGCGAGATCACGCCTCTCGTCGCCGGGGTGGCCCTTGCGGCACAAGTCGGTGCCGGCTTCACCGCCCAGCTCGGAGCGATGAAGATCTCCGAGGAGGTGGACGCCCTCGAGGTGATGGGGGTGAACAGCTTCGTCTACCTCGTCACGACGAGGGTGTGGGCCGCGATGATCGCGATGATCCCGCTCTACCTCGCCGCACTGTTCGCGAGCTACCTCGCGACCGAGCTCATCGTGACGCACTTCTTCGCACTGTCGCCGGGGACCTACACCTTCTACTTCGACCTCTTCCTGCCTCGGATCGACATCGTCTACTCGTTCGTGAAAGCGATGGTCTTCGCGGCGGCGGTGACGGTGATCCACTGCTACTACGGCGTCAACGCTGAGGGCGGTCCCGCTGGGGTCGGGGTGGCCGCCGGCCGGGCGATCCGCCTCTCCATCATCTGCGTGGTCCTGCTCGACCTGCTGATGTCGCTCGTCATGTTCGGCGGGGCATCCAGCACGGCGAGGCTCGTCGGGTGAGCGCGCCATTGCCTCGCCGGTGGCTCGAGCGCCACGCGGCCGGTGCGAAGCCGCTCGCCGGGCTCGTCTCGCTCGCAGTGGTCGTCGCGGCGTCGACCACCCTCGTACGCCTCGGCAACGGGGACTTCTCCTCGGCCTACGAGCTCTCCGCGCTCTTCCCCACCGCAAGCGCGGGGCTCCACCCCGGCTCCCAGGTGGAAGAGGACGGGGTTCAGATCGGCTCAGTCCGCGAGATCACCCTCGACGGCGGGGAGGCGCTCGTCACGCTCGGGATCGCCTCCGGCTACCGGGTTCCGCGCGACGCCCTTGCCACGATCGAGCCGGAGAACCTCTTTGGTGCTGACCAGATCGCCATCAGCCGGGCGCCGGGCTCGGTTCCTCGTGCCGGGAGCCTGCCGGCGGGCTCCCGGATCCCCCACACGAGAGTGCGAGACGAGCTCGGCCAGCTGTTCTCGTCGGCCGACCCGCTCCTATCGAAGATCGACACTGCAGACCTCGCCACCGCCGTCGACGAGCTTGCTGCCGCCTTCGGCGGCCAAGGCCGCGAGATCGGCTCCTCCCTGCGGGCCGGGACGGAGCTCACGAGCCTGCTCGCCCGCACGATCCCGGCCCAGCTGGCAGCAGTCGACGCGTTGACGAGGTTCGCCACGGCGATCGAGGGCGAGGGCCCCACCCTCGACCAGCTCGCCTACGACGGCAACCGGACGATGCCGCTGTTCGACGCCGCCGAGAGCGCCTATGCCAGGCTGCTCTCGCAGTTCGGCGCCTTCTCCTCCCGCCTCGCCGGCCTGCTCGGCACCTACCGACCCACGGTCGACACCCTGATCGACCGAGGCGACGACGTGCTGCGCGTCCTTCTCACCCAGCGCCAGAACGTCGCCCAGCTCCTGCAGGGTCTCGCCATGTACGCGTACAAGTTCGCGCACGGCATGAGCAGCGCGACCCTGCCGGATGGCTCCAGGTTCGCCTACTTCAAGACCTTCATCGTCTGGGGCGACGTCCAGAGCCTCATCTGCAGCCTGCTCGCGCCGGCCCGTCCAGGCCTTGGGTTCTTGGAGCCGCTCCAGCGGGCCGTGCTGGGCGGCAACACGATGCTCGACTGCGCCCCGCAGCTCGCCGCCTTCGACCAGGCGCAAGGCTCGATGTCCTCCGAATCGAGCGCGAAGGAGAGCACTGGCCGTGCCGGGGTGCCCATGACCTCGGGTGCCGGCGGCATTGAGAGCGCCGCCCGCAGCGCGGCGCGAGCCGTGTACGGCGCCATCGCCGCGCCGGAGCCCCCGCTCGTCACCAGCCTCGGCGCCTACGTCGACTCGCTGCTCCCCGCCTACCAGGAGAGCCTCCCGTGAGATGGAGCCGGGCGACGACCCGTACCCTCGTCAAGCTCGCCGCCTTCGCAATTGCCTGCGTCGTCGTGGCGGGGTGGCTCGTCGCTCGGATTGGCAACGTCCAACTCTTCTCCGACGACGTCGGGTACCGGGCTCAGCTCTCTGACGCGACCGGGCTCGCGCCGGGCGACGCCGTCAAGATCTCGGGCGTCACAGTCGGCCGGGTCAACTCGGTCGGTGCACGGCACGGGTACGCACTCGTTTCGTTCGACGTCGAGCCGGACGTCCACCTGCGCTCCACGACCGGCGTCGGCATGCAGTGGCTCGACGTCATCGGGGACAAGGTCCTCTACCTGTACCCGGGCTCCTCGGGCCGCGTGCTCCGCCCCGGTGCCACGCTGCCGCTCTCGAACGACGTCGGGGACGCCTCGATCGGGGCGCTCCTCAACACCCTCGGCCCGTTCCTTCAGGCCATTGACCCGACCGAGCAGGACGCCTTCCTCGCCGCCGTCGCCGGGACGCTGCAGGGCGACGGCGTCAAGGTTCACCAGCTCGTCGACCACACCGCCGAGGTCGCCGGCACCGTCGGCTCGGTCTCCGGGCAGCTCGGCGTGCTCATCGACAACCTCGACACGGTGGTCTCGGCCGTCGCCCACCGCCGTAGCGACCTCGCTGGGCTCAGCAACGACCTGGCAGCACTCTCGGGCACGCTCGCCGCCAACAACGGCCTCGTCGACTCCACGGTCGGGAATCTCGGTCGGGCCGAGCAGGACCTCGCTGGGCTGCTCCAGCGAAACTCCGCCAATCTCGGCTCCCTCATCGCGAATCTGAAGGGCCTGTCCGCAGACCTCGACGCCCACGGGCGGGCGCTCGCACTGACCTTGCACGACTTCCCTGCAGGCCTCGCGCCCTACCAGGAGATCTCCTCCTACGGGCAGTGGTTCGAGATCGACCCCGTCTTCACCTGCCTCGCCAATCAGACGGCCTGCTCCTATCAGCAACCGACCAACGAACCGGGCGCCTCGGAAGCCGCTCCCTCTCGCGCCGGTGCCGGGCGCGGCACAGGCGGCGCCGGCAACCTCGGCGCCTACTTCGGGACCCTGTCGGGAGGAGGATGATGGCTGCCGAGCTGCAACGCACGGGGCCGGCGGGGCGCCGATGGGCCGCACGCCTCGTCCCGAAAGCGATCACGGAGTGGAACCGCACCCGGATCGGCGTCGCGAGCATCCTCGGGATGGCGCTCGTCGTAGCGACGGCGCTCCTCGCGAGCTCGAGCGTGTTCGCCTCGGCCTACACGGTGCGAGCCCGTTTCGCCAACGCCGTCGGGCTGCAGGCGGGCGACCAGGTCCTGCTCGCCGGTGTGGCCGTCGGCAAGGTCTCCTCGGTCCAGGTCGTCGGCGACCACGTGGTGGCCGACCTCGCCATCGACGACGGCGTGGAGGTGCCGAAAGACTCCTCGGCACAGATCGCGGTGCAGTCGCTGCTCGGCGTGATCGGCGTCGACATCCTGCCCGGCGAACAGTGGCAGCACCTGCTCGGCAACGGCTCTGTCATCACGAACACCTCCGTGCCGTTCGAGTACTTCGAGGTGCAGAACTCCGCCGGCCACCTGCTCTCCTCGACCGACGCCAGGGCGCTCGGCGAGGTCGTCTCGGACCTCGATCAGGCCACGAGCGGCGACAAGGCACAGGTCCACGAGATCATCGACGGACTTGCCAGGGCGACCGCCGCCATCGACCAGCACCGGAACGCCGCCGCCCAGCTCATCGACGCCGCCGAAGCGCTCTCGGCCACGCTCGCCTCGAAGGACCGCCAGCTCGCCACCGTCCTCGACGACCTCGATCTCGTGATGAGGGGGCTCGCGTCCAACAGCAGCCAGCTCGGCCTGCTCATCGACCAGACGGAGGCGACCGCCCTCCAGACATCGAGCCTCATCAGCCGCAATCAGCCCCGGCTCTCGCAGATGCTCGACGACCTCCACAAGGCGCTCTCGATCCTTGGTCAGCACCAGCTCGACATCGCCCGCTCCGTGGCCTTCGCCGCGAGCGCTATCAAGGGCTTTGCCTCGGTCGGCAAGTCGGGGAGCGCCTCGACCCCGTGGGCGAACATCTTCACGAACGTCCTCGGTGCCGCCGCCGGTTATGGCGTCTTCGGCAGCTGCGGAGCCCTCGACCAGGCGCTCGACGTCGCGCTCGGACCCGACCCACTCCCGTGCAACCGGCGAAGTGGTCCGCCGATCGGCGAGTCCGGCACCAGATCAGGCTCCGCGAGCACCCCGGCGTCCTCGCTCGTGAGCCCATTCGTCGGGGGTGGGTCGTGAAGCTCCTCTCGGCTGCCACCCGCCGGCTCCTAGGCGCGCGAGCTCTTACCGCGATCTCCTCGGCCGTGCTCGTGGTCGCCCTCGCGAGCGGGGCGATCTGGCTCGCCAGCTCCCCCGGCAGCTACTCGCTCCATGCCGTCTTCTCGAACGGGCAGGGCCTGTTCCCCGGAGCGGCCGTCCGGCTCCTCGGCGTCCGGATCGGCACCGTCACCAGCGTCGACTACGAAGGCGGCTCCGTCCACGTGAGCATGCAGATCGACGGCGACCAGCAGCTGCCGGCCGGTGTCCGCGCCGCCCTCGTGTCGCCGCTGCTGCTCGGCCAGCCCGACGTCGAGCTCGACCCCGGGTACACCGGCGGGCCGACGATGCCAGGCGGGGCGACGATCCCCGAGTCGCGCACTGCGGTGCCGGTCTCCACCGACATGCTGTTGAAACAGCTGCAGCGTGTGCTCGGTGCGGTTCCGCCGTCGTCCATGCACGGTCTCGTCGCCAATCTCGCCACCGACCTCGCGGGCCAGGGGAGCCAACTCGGCCAGCTGATCTCCTCGGCGTCAGGCACGCTGGCGCTGCTTGCCGAGAAGGGCGACGAGCTCGGCCGCCTCGACGGGAGCCTCGCCCAGCTGACCGGCACGCTCCGAGGCAACGAGAGCCAGCTGCTCGACCTCGTGTCGGAGTACCAGACGGTCGCCGGGGTCATCGCCGCTCATCAGCAGGCGCTCGGCTCGGCGATCGCCGACCTCTCGAGGGCGAGCGCCCAGCTCGCCGGCCTGCTCAGCCCGAACCTGAAGCCGCTGCACGACGACGTCGCCGTGATCGCGACTGCCGGCCGGACGCTCGACCGCAACCTCTCCAACCTCGACGGCATCATGTCGTCCTCGCGCTCGCTCTTCGCAGTTGCCCATCGGGCGTACAGCCCGCAGTACCGGTGGCTGAACCTCAACAACCAGCTCGCCCCGGGCCTCAGCGCGTCGGTCATGGAGGGTCTCATCCGGGACCGCCTCGCCGGCATCTGCCGGCGGGTCCTCGCCCACCACGCCGCCGGCCTGCCACCGAAGGCCAAGGCGACCCTCGCGAAGTGCGGGAACCCGGACTCGGGCTACTTCGACCCGATCCTCGGCCTGGTGCCAGAGATCATCGCGAAGGGCGACCTCCCCGGCGCCGGTGCCCCGGCCGTCTCGGACGCAACATCCCCCGCCGCTTCGTTGCTCGCGCCCGGCCTGGCGAGCATCCCTGGGCTCACGCCGGCACAGCGGCAACGGATCACCTCGGCCCTCTCGCCGTCGGCGCCGCGCCGTCACCGCCGCCGTTGCCCGGCCCTCGCCGGGTCGGCGGCGGGCGGATCGAGCGTCGACCGGGCGATCGACTGCCTGCTCGGCCCACTCCCGCCTCTCGGCGGAGCCATCACGAGCACGACGATCGGCACGAGCGGCGGGCTCGTCGGCGCGGCACCCCAGCTGTGGTGGACACCGCTCGCCCGGATCGGATGGTGGCGGTGAGCAGGTCTGCGTCCCGACGCCGGAGCTGGGTCTCCGGAGGCCGGCGGCGCGCCTGGCTCCGTGCGGCCGCGTCCACCGCCTGCTGTGTTGCCGCCGGGACCGGCTCCTCCGGCTGCTTGCTCGCCTCGGCCCCGACGATCACCGCGACTGCCTACTTCTCCGACGTCGGCAACCTCTCCCCAGGGGCGCCCGTGCAGCTGGCCGGCGTCACCGTCGGCAGCGTGCGCTCGATCACCCTTGTCGGGGACCGGGCGAAGGTCGTCATCTCCCTCGACCAGAGCGCGCGGGTCCCGGCAGGTGTTCGGGCGGAGGCACAGCAATCGACCGTTCTTGGTGAGGAGGTCATCTCGCTCGTCGAACCGCCGAACGCCTCGACCCGCCCCCTTGCGAACGGGTCGGTGATCTCCCGGACGGCACTCGTTCCGGGGATCCAGCAGTTCGTCGGCGGCGGAACCGCCGTGCTCGGGGCCATCGGGACGAGCCAACTCGCCTCGCTCGTGGACGCCGGGGGAGAGGGGCTCGGGGGCCAGGCTCGAGAGCTACGCCAGCTCATCTCCAGCCTTGACACGGTGACCGCCGGCTACTCGTCACGAGACGGGGAGATCCGCTCGCTCGTGTCGAGCATGAACGAGCTGAACGGCTCACTCGCGCCCCATGCATCCGCGGACGCCGAGGCGCTGTCGAACCTCGCGCGGACGGTCCACGTGCTCCGGGTGCAATCGCAGCGCCTCGTCTACCTGCTGCGGGGGCTCGACCGACTCTCGGTCGAGGGTCACTCGCTCCTCACCGAGCAGCTCGGCGAGATCGACCTTCAGTTGACGGCGCTCGCGGGAGTCACGACGACGCTCGACAGCAACCAGCGTGCGATCGCCGAGCTCCTCCAACAGCTCCCGGGCCACGACATGACACTGCGCGACACGACCGTGAACAATTTCTCCCAGGTCATCGACTCGATCGTCGTATGCGGTCTTCCCGACGGCGGCTCGAGCGAGCAGGCGGCCTCGAGCTGCCACGGTGCAGGCGGGTCCCAGGCGAGGGGCACCGCCACGGGATCACCAGGAGGCGGCTCGTGAGGGCTCGACTCATTGCGAACCTCGTCGCGTTCTGCGTGATCACGCTCGGACTCATCGGGTATGGGGTGGTCGACCTGCTCGGGGACCCGCTGCAGTCACCGCTGCTCGTCTCGGCGACCTTTCCCGACGCCGCAGGGGTGGCGCCGAATTTCGGCGTCGTGCTCGACGGCGTGGTGGTGGGGTCGGTCGCCAGCGTGCAGCTCACCCGCGAGGGCGCCCGGGTCGAGATCGCGCTGCGGCGGGGCGTCGTCGTACCCTCGAACGTCTCAGCCAGCGTCGGCCTCGCGAACGACCTCGGCGAGCAACAGATCGAGCTCGTCTGCAGGGGCCGACCGTCGAAGACGCCCCTGCGCCCCGGAGCGCGTATCCCCGTCGAGAGCGGCGGCGTGCCGGTGCAGATCGGGAGAGTCATCGGGACGGCGAGCCGGCTGTTGGCGAGCATCGGCGCCCGCCAGCTGAACGCCCTTCTTGCCGCGCTCGGGCGTGGACTTTCGGGACAGGCCCAGAACCTCCAGGAGATCATGAGAGCCTCGCAGCAGTTCTCGGTCGAGTTCCTCGCCTACCAGCGCCAGTTCGAGGCGCTGCTCGCCAACTCGACCCCTGTGCTGGACGGCCTCGCCGGCGACGGCTCGCAGCTGCGCCAGGACCTCGCCGACACCGAGGTGCTCGCGAACGTCCTCGACCACCACCGCTACGACCTTGTCCACCTGCTCGACAACGGTGCCACGGCCGCGCAGCTCGCCGACCGTTTCCTTGGCGCCAACGAGCCCAATCTCACCTGCATCCTGCACGACTTCGCCGACGCTGCCGCGAACGTCGCCAAACCGGCGAACCTGTCGAACCTCAGCGTCGGCCTTGCCACGAACCCCTGGTTCTTCGGAGCCGTCGCGGCCATCTCGCCGACCGGTCCCGCGAGGAGCCTGTTCGCCGGAGATCCTGCCAACCCGCACCAGGAGTGGCTCCGGACTCGCCTCCTCCTGCCGCCGGGCTCGCCGGCGGCGGAGCAGTACTCCCACCCGACCAGGCTCAACCCTGTCCTCCCTGGCGCCGCGTGCGTCACGCAGTTCGGGCGGGGTGTCGGTCCCGCTTCCCAGAGGCTGCCTCAGTTTCCGGTGGACGGCACCCGTTACGACTGGCCGTCGGCCGCAAGCGCCTACGTGCGACCTCCACATCGAAAGGACGGACCATGACGGTGTCGAGAGCTCCCGGCCACCGCCCACGACCCCAGGTGCCCGGGACGGCTACCGAGGCGCCCCCAACCGAGGCGACCGAGCCGCGCCGGGGCGACGAGCTGCCGGCAGGAGCCGGCCCTCCCGTGCCCCTCGGTGCGGGCGACCTGTCACAGCGCCGTGCCCGGTGGCGGGCAGCTGTTGGCACGGTGCCCGCACTCGCCCTCACCGCAGCCCTCGGTTGCGCCGGCACGGCGGGGTTCGGGCTCGCGTGGGTGTTCGACAGCGGCTCCTCGCCCCCGACTGCGGGGGTGCTGAGCAGCTCCCGACAGGTGGTGACTGCGCTCACGAACTTCGATCCGGGGACGGTCTCGTCGGACTTCGCCGGGCTCGAGCGGGAGGCGACGGGGGGGTTCGCAAGCCAGGCCCGGCGTTTCTTTGGCACGCGCATCCAGCGTGAGCTGAGGGCGGCCGACGCCGCCTCGCGGGGGCAGATCGAGGACCTCTACGTCCAGTCGGTCGCCGGCACCCGCGCGACCGTGTTCGCCGTCGTCTCGCAGAAGTACCTCAACAAGGATGCGCCGTCACCGGTGGACGACACGCTGCGGCTCGTGCTCGACCTGAGAGAGATCGGCGGAGCCTGGAAGGTCTCGTCGGTACAGGTGCTCCAGCAACCCGTCTCGGCCGGAGTCGGGTCGAAGTAGGAGAGGGTCCTCTTGGGCGTCACCGCGGGAACCTGACGCCGAGCCGGCTGCCGGCACTGCCGAGGTGACGGCGGGCTCGCGTGGGCGGACGAACGGGCCGAGGCTCGCCAGGCGCGCCCCAGCCGCTGCTCCGCCGTCGAGCAACAGCGGTGCCGCCACCCCCACGCGGCGAGGATCCTCGAGGTCGCGGTGGCCGTGCGAGGGAATGCCGTGCACGGCGAGCGCCGGGCAGGGCGCGCCCCATGATGTTGGACAGGTAGTTCGAAGTGCGATCATGTGGGGCGATGCCTGTTCAGGACGACTGCCGGCACTACGTGCGGCAGACGGTCCGGGGAGGCGAGTTGCTCGAGCGGTGCCGTCTCGGCGCCAACCACAACCTGCCGTTCGCATGCCCGGAGGGGTGCGTGTTCTTCGAGCCCCGGCGGACCTCCTCAGCCGGCTGGCAGGTCCGCGACCGGCACCGGGACGATCGCCCCGAGGGCTCGTAGAGCCGGGTTTCGCCAAGCAATCAGCCGAACGCGGCAGGGTCCCCGGCCTGACCTCCGGGGACCCTGCCCGTCCGGTTGGAGGGGAACACAACTGCGGGGTGGACGAGGCCCCGCAGTTGAGGGGGGAACGAGCCGGGCCCGCTACGTGGCCGGTCCGGCGAGGCGTTCAGCCGATCACAGGCCCGAGCCGCCGGTCAGTCCGCCAAGCAGGCCACCGAGCCCTCCAAGTCGGCTGCGATGATGGTGCCGGCGAGTTGTCGAGCCCTCGCCCCCCGGCAGCCTCGGAAGGCTCGGCAGCGAGGGGATCGCGATGCTCGGTGCCCCTGGGAGCTGCGTCGTGCTGGGAGCCGTGGCACAGATCGTGAGGCCGCCGCTCCCGGCGTGGACGCTGACGGCGCCGCCGGTAGCCGAGCTTGACACCGAGATCGAGGCCGAGCCGGAACCGGGCAGAGCCGCCGATGGTGCAGGCATCGCCTCACAGGTCGCCGCCGACCTCGCCGTCGTGCCGCCGGGGGCGCTGCCAGCATGACCGCCTCCAGCACCGCCGCTGCCGTTCGCCGTAGCACTCCCGGCAGGTGCCATGCCAGCTCTGGTCCGGCTACCCGTCGCGCCGGCAAGGAGGCGGGAGAGACCCTGGCGCGCGGAGACTGTGCTCCGGGCAAGGTGCACCGCAAACGACGAGAGGCCGAGGCTCTCGCACGACAGCGCGGTGTCGGCAGCCGTGGAGGTGTTCCGGGTAGAGGTGCAGAGGTTGCCCGTGTCGCCGGGCACCTGCACGGCGCTCGCCGCCAGGCTGCTTCCCCCCGCGCCCGGGATCGAGGGGGGGAATGCAGAGAACGCCACGGCGCCGGCGAGGGCGCCTCCGGTGGCGAAGGCGACCGTGCTTGACGCGATGACGACGCTCCTACGGCGAGCTGTTCGCGCCTTCAGCGCTCGCGAAGCCGCTCCCGCAAAAGGCCCGTTACGCGACGGGTGATCCCCGGCACCCGCAACGCCAGTCCAGCCCTCGGTCACTGTGACTCCCTCCCGATCGGCCGGCGAGCCGCCGGCGATGTGCTCTCGAGCTGGTAACGCCTTCTGCCCCCTCGGACTTGCGGTCCGAGGAGAAAAAAGGCACACAAACCTCACCGGCGAAAGCTCCAGCCGGCGACGAGCAGTTCGCCGTTGCGCAGCGTGCACTGCACGACCAAGCGGCCGTGCCGCGCGGCGTCCCCTGGGATGCTCGGGCTGACGCCGGCCGGAACGAGGGCGAGGCCGGCCGCGAGCGTGGCCCCGAGCACTCGGTCACCGCGGGCACGCACGACAACCGAGAGCCTTGTGAGGTACTCCGAGACGGCGTAGCCGGCGAGCCCGGCGGGGAAGGCAAGGCCGGGCGCGAGTGCGGCGAACCAGTCGGGACGGTCGTCGGCAAGCGAGTGGAGGATCCCGTACCACGCGGTGAGCGCCGAGGCCTCGACGTCGAGCGGCACCGGCGACTGGACGAGGGAGGGCGAGGGACGCCCCACGACCTTCATCGTCCCGAGGAGCGTCGTGTTGGTGGCGAGGGTGAGCCCCTGGGCGGCGAGCGCAGCCGGGACGGGCACGGCGAGTGGTGGGGGCGCGCCGGAGCCGCGAGGCAGGACGCTCGCCGCCGTTGGGTTGGTCGGGGCGCTACCGACCTCGCGTGCCATCACGAGCTCTCGGTCAGGAGTCCACCAGAGGGCGTTGCTCGGCCAGCAGGTGTCAAGCACGAGGCTCGGTGCCCGGGAGTTGGCCACCAGGCTGCCCGCCGGGACGATGCGGTGCCCTGTGACTGAGAACGTCGCGCGCCGGCAGGGTGTGACGAACACGATCCGGTCGCCCGGCCGGAGCCCGCCGATGCGCGAGAAGTAGCTGACGTCGTGGGCGGCGAGGACCGCCGTGCCATCCTCCCCTGGCCACGCCGAGGCCGGATCGTGGCCGACGGCGGAGGACAGGACCGAGTCCGACTCGCCCTGCTCCACCGGCGCCGTGAGTGCGAGCACTGGGATCTCGAGCACTCCCGCCAGCTGGCCGAGGCCCGGGTCTCCGGCGCGGCAGCTCGTCGAGGCGTCGAAAGCACGAGCCGTCCTCAGCGCGTGGCGGCCGGCCTCGGCGAGGCGTTCGGCGGCGAGATGCGAGCGCACCGTCCATGCGACCGCATAGCCACCGCCGGCTGCGCTGCCCCACAGCAGAAGCGAGCCGACGACGGTGCGGAGCACCGAGAGGCTCCTCATCGCTGCCGGCGGGACCGTGAACCGGTAAGCCTGCGCAGCCGCGGCCAGGCGAGCAGTCCGGCGCCGGTCAAGGCTCCGCCGGCGAGCAGGGGCGCTCCACCCGCCCACGGGAGCCCAGTGTGCGGGACCGTGGCGTTCGGCACCGCGCTAAGGGTCGGCGGCGGCGCCGCTTCGTGCGCCGGCGGCGAGAGCTCCGGGAGGACCGCCGGGTAGGCCGTGGCCCGCGCGGCCGCGAGCTCGAGGTGGACACCGCCGTTGCCCGCGGCGCCGGAGGCTCCGACGCCCTCCGCGAGAAAGATGCTCACGGCTCCCGCGTCGGCTGCGACCGCACCTCGGGGAGAGGTGGTGACCGAGCCGGGGGTGACCGCGATGGTCGACTCGAGCGGGGTACCCGCGAGGATGGTGAGCGACTGGCCGGGCACGACCGAGAAGGTCCTCGGACCGATCGCAGGTGCGTCGACCTCGACGGTCACGAGCGCGGGGCGGTCCGTCGCCGCGGGGCTGCCGATGCTCCCGGTCGAGCTGGGGCCACCCACCGAGGCGGACGCTCGCGCGTCGCCGACGACGATCCTCGCGAGCGGAGCACCACCTCTGCCGGCGCCGGGAAGGAGAGTGACGACCCCGCCGGAGGCCTCCGCGGTCGTGCTCCAGCCGGACGCGCTCACGATCGTGGCGGAGGTGGAGGGCCCGACCTCCGCCTCGAGACCGAGAGCTGAGGTCGGCAGAGCTGCGAGCTGCCCGAGGAGGCCCGCCACCGTCTCGCCGCCGGCTGGGAGCGGTGGGAGCTTGCCGAACAGGCTCTCGAGGGCCGACTCGACGGGGCCCGAGCCCTTCACGACCTGATCCAGCAAGGGCGCGAGGTCGAGCTCCAATCTCGCGACGTCTCCGGTGGCGCGCGCCGTGCCGGTCGAGGCCGAGGCGCTCGCCACCGCGGCGCTGGCGCATGTCGCACTGGCGCTGAGCAGCCGGTTGAAGGGTGCCGGGAACGCCGGTAGCGCGCCCCCGCAGGTGCGCCGGGCGACTCTCGGTCCGCCCGGCTCGGTGACCGCCGACGCCTCGCCGCTCGGCGACGGCTCCAGCACGCCCGCTCCGAGTGCCTCGAGGCCGCCGTCGTCGAGTGCCGACGTGGAGCTCACGCCGCCGGCCAGGGCGAGGTCCCGCAGGCTCACGCGAAGGCCCGTCGCCTCCGAGATGACCGCGATCGTGCCGGTGCGCGTGCCCGAGGCAGCCGCCGCAGCGGGCGGGAGGGCGAGGGCGGAGACAGCCGCGGCTCCGGCCACGATCCAGAGCGCTGTGAGCGGGCGTCCGACAACAAGGCGCCCGTGGTGCATCCGGGCGGAGGAGATGACGGCGTCATACGGCACGATCGGAGGAACGTCGACTCCTCCCACATCTTGCGTTTCGGCCGCGATCGCCGCCGGCCCGGATTGGCCGTCCCCCCCATTGCGTGTGCCAATCTCGTCTCTGGGAGGGATGAGTAGATGCCACTCAGCTACGAGGAGGCCATGGCGGCGGTGACGGCGCCGGGCCAGCGTTTCGAGGTCGGGACGGCCGTCGTCAGGGGTGTCGAGACAAAGGTGTTCGTGAACGCCCCTTTGACGCTGCGCGAGGCGCTCGGGATGGCGCACCAGCGCGGGGACCAGCCGTTTCTCGTCTACGAGGACGAGCGCTGGAGCTTCGGGGACGTCGGCCGGCAGGTGGCCGAGATCGGCTCGGTCCTCGTGAACCGCTACGGCGTGCGAAAAGGGGACCGCGTGGCGATCGCCATGCGCAACTACCCCGAGTGGGTCACGACCTTCGCAGCGGTGGTCTCGATCGGGGCCATCTCGGTCTCCATGAACGCCTGGTGGACCGAGGCGGAGATCGACTACGCCCTCGAGGACTCCGGAGCCAAGGTGCTCGTTGCCGATCCCGAACGTCTTGCCCGGAGCGCCGGTCCAGCCGCCCGGCTCGGCGTGCGGCTGGTGGGCGTCCGGCTGGCAGAGGGTGCCGAGCTGCCCGCGGGGGCCGAGCGCCTCGACGACGTGCTGGTGGCCGGCGCCGAGCTGCCCGAGGTCGAGATCGATCCCGACGACGACGCCACGATCCTCTACACCTCCGGCACGACCGGGCAGCCGAAAGGCGCGGTCTCGACCCACCGCGCCATCCTCCAGGCGCTGATGGGCTTCGGGTGCCGGGTGGCGGGCGAGGCGCTTCGCCGCCAGAGCGCCGGCGACGGGGCTGCGTCGCCGGCGATCGCCGCCGAACCCGTCTTCATCCTCGTCGTGCCCCTGTTCCACGTGACGGGGTGCGTGGCGGTGATGCTCTCGTGCTATCTCGGCGGCGCCAAGCTCGTGATGATGTACAAGTGGGACCCCGGGCGGGCACTCGAGCTCATCGAGCGGGAGCGGGTGACCAACTTCGTCGGGGTCCCGACGCAGAGCTGGGACCTGATCGAGCACCCGCGCTTCTCGGAGTTCGACACATCGAGCCTGCTGAGCGTCGGGGGCGGGGGCGCGCCGGCCCCGCCGGAGCTCGTCCGTCGCGTCGCCTCCAACTTCGGGAGCGGCCGGCCCGGGATCGGCTACGGCATGACCGAGACGAACGCCTACGGGCCGCAGAACGCCGGCGAGGACTACCTCAGCCACCCGACGAGCACCGGGAGGGGAACGCCGATCCTCGACCTCGAGGTTCGCGATCCCGACGGCCGGCCCCTGCCTGCGGGGGAGCGGGGCGAGATCTGGTTCAAGGGGCCCCATCTCATCCGTGGCTACTGGAACAAGCCCGAGGCGACGGCGGAGACGATCGTCGACGGGTGGCTGCGCTCCGGGGACGTGGGCCGGATCGACGAGGAGGGCTTCGTCTACGTCGAAGACCGCGCGAAGGACATGGTGCTGCGCGGAGGCGAGAACGTCTACTGCGCCGAGGTGGAGGCCGTCATCTACGAGCACCCGGCGGTCTACGAGGCGGCGGTCTTCGGAGTTCCCCACGAGCGTCTCGGCGAAGAGGTGGCCGCCGCCGTCTACCCGAAGCCCGGAGCGACTCTCACCCCAGAGGAGCTCCGCGAGCACGTGGCGCAGCGTCTCGCGCCGTTCAAGGTGCCGAGCCGGGTCGTGATCGTCGGAGAGGCTCTCCCGCGCAACGCGGCGGGCAAGATCCTGAAGCGCCAGCTGCGCGAGGAGCTGGCAGGCGCCGGGGCGAGCTGACCGGGGTCAGCCGGTCAGCGCCTGGTTGAGGTTGCCCGAGCGGAGGCCCTCGAGGTCGAGCGTCACGTAGCGGTAGCCGGCGGAACGCACGGCGGCCACCACCTCCTCCCGCTGATCCATCAGGCGGGGCAGGTCCTCGATCGGCACCTCGACCCGGGCGAGGTCGCCGTAGTGCCGCACCCGGACCGCCGCGAGCCCGAGGCGCTTCAGGCCGGACTCGGCGGTCGCCACCTCGTTCAGGATCCCGAGCGTGACCGGGGTGCCGTAAGGCACCCGGGAGGCGAGGCAGGCCGCGGCCGGCTTGTCCGCCGTCCTCAGGCCGAGAGCGCGCGAGAGCTCCCGGACGTCGCCCTTTCCCATGGAGGCGGTCACGAAGGGGAAGACCGCGCCGCGCTCGGCGGCCGCCTGCTGTCCGGGACGGTGCTCGCCGAGATCGTCGAGGTTGACGCCGAGCGCGACCGTGGCGCCTCTCCCGGCGGCGATGGGACCGAGGAGGGACATGAGCTCGACCTTGCAGTGGTAGCAGCGGTCTCCGCCGTTCGCGGCGTAGGCCGCGTTGGCGAGCTCGTGGGTCTCCACGGTCTGCCAGCAAAGGGACCACTCCGTGGCGAGGGCTCGGCAGTCCTCGAGCTCCTCAGGGGCGAGCGAGGGCGAGACGGCGGTGACGCAAAGGACACGCCCCTGGCCGAGGATCTCCGTGGCGACGTACCCGAGAAGGGCCGAGTCGGCGCCTCCCGAGAAGCCGACCACGAGGGGACCGATCGCCGCGAGGGCGTCGGCGAGCCGCCGAAACGCCGGCAGGAGGTCGGCGCTCACTGCCGGCCGCCGGCGCTGCCTGCTGCACCAGTCTCGGCCAAGACCTCCTCAGGCTCGGCGACGTAGCCGCTGTAGAAGCGGCCGAACTCCCCGAACAGGGCCGACGCCTCGTCGAAGCGCATCGTGTAGACGCAGTCCTTCAGGTCGTCGGGGTGGCGCGCGAACAGCGTCACCCCCCACTCGTAGTCGTCGACGCCGGTCGAGCCCGTCACGAGCTGGAGCACACGGCCGCGGAACTCGCGGCCGACGCTGCCGTGGCCGTACATCAGCTTCAGCCGCTCCTCGTACTGGAGCGAGTACCAGTTCTCCGCACCGGGCGAGCGGCGCTTCGACATCGGGTAGAAGCAGAAGGCCGGCATGCCGGAGGGCGGGAGCACGGGGTAGAGCCGCGCCTGGCGCATCTGTTCGGGCACGCCGGCGGCGTACTCCGAGACCTCGGTGAGCGAGACGTAGGAATCGGCGATCTCGAGCCCCGCCTGTTGCAGGCCGGTCTGGAGCCGCCGCAGCTCGCGAAGGTCGGGGCCGAGCGCGAGCACGCAGAGGTCGGCCTTGTGGCCGAGGATGGAGGCCGTCACCACCTGGTGGTCCGCCTTGCGGGCGCCGTCGATCGCCTCGAGGGCGGCTTCGGCAACTGGCGGACCGGTGAGCCCGGGCCGGACCCGGCAGAAGAGGTGGACGACGTTCCAGCCGACGGTCGGAGTGAGCGATCCCGGCCGCTCGGCCTCCGGCTCGCCGCCGCCGGTGCCGTCGTGCTCGTTGTGCTCGCTCACGGCGGCGATTCTACGAACGAGGGGAGCACGTTCCTCCCCCAGTCGCTGCTGCCCTGGCCCGAGGCGCGGATCGAGGGGCGCCGGAGCGCCCCTCGATCCTGGTGACTGCTGGCTGCCCGAGTGGGCTGCGGATCAGAAGTCCTCCATGCCGCCGCCCGGCATCGCGGGGGTGGTCTCCTTCTCCGGCTTGTCGACCACGACCGCCTCGGTCGTGAGGAACAGGGCTGCGATCGAGGCCGCGTTCTGCAGGGCCGAGCGGGTGACCTTGGCGGCGTCGATGACGCCGGCCTTGAAGAGGTCCTCGTACTCCTCCGTGGCGGCGTTGAGCCCCTCGGACTCGCTCTTCAGGTTCTTCACCTTCTCGACCACGACACCGCCCTCCAGGCCGGCGTTGACGGCGATCTGCTTCAACGGCTCCTCGACGGCGCGGGCCACGATCCGGGCACCGGTCGCCTCGTCGCCCTCGAGCTTCTCGGCCCGGTCGAGGATCGCCTGCTGCGAGCGGAGCAGCGCCACGCCGCCGCCGGGCACGACGCCCTCCTCGATGGCCGCCTTCGTCGTCGAGACGGCGTCCTCGATGCGGTGCTTCTTCTCCTTCAGCTCGACCTCGGTGGCTGCGCCGACCTTGATGACGGCGACGCCGCCGGAGAGCTTGGCGAGCCGCTCCTGGAGCTTCTCACGGTCGTAGTCCGAGTCGGTGTTCTCGATCTCGGTCTTGATCTGGTTGATGCGGCCCTTGATGTCCGCCTCGCTCCCGGCGCCCTCGACGATCGTCGTCTCGTCCTTGGTCACGACGACCTTGCGGGCGCGGCCGAGCAGGTCGAGGGTCACGTTCTCGAGCTTGAGACCGACCTCCTCGGTCACGACCTGGCCACCGGTCAGGATCGCGATGTCCTGGAGCATCGCCTTGCGGCGCTCGCCAAAGCCCGGAGCCTTCACGGCCACGCTCTTGAAGGTGCCGCGGATCTTGTTCACGACGAGGGTGGCGAGCGCCTCGCCCTCCACGTCCTCGGCGATGATCACGAGCGGCTTGCTCGACTGCATGACCTTCTCGAGCACCGGCAGGAGGTCACGGACCGCCGAGATCTTCGAACCGACGAGCAGGACGTAGGGGTCGTCGAGCGAGGCCTCCATCCGCTCGGGGTCGGTCACGAAGTAGGGGGAGATGTAGCCCTTGTCGAAGCGCATGCCCTCGACGAGCTCCATCTCCATCCCGAAGGTCTGGCTCTCCTCGACGGTGATGACGCCGTCCTTGCCGACCTTGTCGATCGCCTCGGCGATCATCGAGCCGATCTCGCTGTCCGCGGCGGAGATGGCCGCCACCTGGGCGATCTGGTCCTTTGAGTCGGTGACCTCCTTCGAGATCGTCTTGATGCGGTCGACCGCCGCCTCGACGGCGGCCTCGATGCCCCGCTTCAGCGACATCGGGTTCGCCCCGGCCGCGACGTTGCGCAGGCCCTCGTGGACCATGGCGCCCGCGAGGACGGTCGCCGTCGTGGTCCCGTCACCGGCGACGTCGTCGGTCTTCTTCGCGACCTCCTTCACGAGCTCGGCGCCGATCTTCTCCCACGGGTCCTCGAGCTCGATCTCCTTCGCGATCGAGACGCCGTCGTTCGTGATGGTGGGGGCTCCCCACTTCTTCTCGAGGACGACGTTGCGTCCTTTCGGGCCGAGCGTCACCTTCACAGCGTCGACCAGCTGGTTCATGCCGCTCTCGAGCGAGCGGCGGGCCGTCTCGTCGAACGCGATCAGCTTTGCCATCTCGGTTGATCCTCCCTGTCGGCCCGGCGGCGCCGGGTGGTTGGCACTCTCATCGATCGAGTGCCAGGTTAGCACTCTCAATGCCAGAGTGCTACACGGCCGGGGCGGCCTATCGTGCGGCATGGACCTCGCCGAGCGCCTCGAGATCCACCGCAGCGAGATCTCGGGCCGGGTGCGGCTGCCCGGCAGCAAGAGCCTCACCAACCGGGCGCTCGTGGTCGCGGCCTTGGCCGAGGGCCGGTCGCTCATCTCCGGGGGTCTTGCCGGCGATGACTCCGAGAGCATGGTGGAGGGGCTCCGGCTCCTCGGTGCCGGGGTCCGGGAGCTCGGCACCGAACCGCCCAGCTGGGAGGTCGACGGCACCGGCGGCAGGGTTGGCGGCCCGGGCCCGGGCGCGAGCGGCCTCGTCATCGACGCCAACCTGGCCGGGACGACGCTGCGCTTCCTCACCGCCGTCGCCGCGCTGGGCGCTGGCGGCGTCACGGTCACCGGCCGTGGCGGCCTGCTCGGCCGCCCGGTGGGCGACCTCCTCACGGCGCTGCGCAGCTGCGGCGCCGACGTACGGGGCTCGGGGCCCGGGGGGGACCGCGCTCCGGTCCACGTAGGAGCGAGGGGCCGCCTCGGGGGTTCGGTCGTGGTCGAGGCGGGCAGCTCGAGCCAGTTCGTCACCGCCTTGCTGCTCGCGGGGCCGTGCATGGATGAGGACCTCGAGCTCGAGGTGCGCGATCTTGCGGACGACGGGTTCGTGCGCCTCACGATCGAGGTGATGGAGCACTTCGGGGCCGAGGTCGACCCCCTGCCCCGGGGATACCGGGTCCGCGCCGGGGCCGGCTACCACGGCGCCGACTACGAGGTCCCGCCGGACGCGAGCGCGGCGGCACACCTCGCCACGCTCGCGCTCGCCGTCGGCGGCACGGTCACCTTGGAGGCGCTCGCCGCCGCCCGTTCCCAACCGGACTACGGCTTTGTGACCGCCGTCGTCGCCGCCGCGGGCGGGAGGGTGCGCGAGGAGGCTGGCGGTGCCGTCACCGTGAGCGGGCCGAGGAGGCTGCGCCCCCTTGACGTAGACCTCCGGGCCATGCCCGACCAGCTCCCGAGCGCCGCCGTTCTCGCTGCTCTCGCCCCTGGCACGTCGGTGCTGCGCGGGGTCGGCATCACCCGGCACCACGAGACGGACCGGATGGCGGCCGTGAAAGAGGAGCTCAACAAGGCGGGCGTGGAAGTCGAGCTGACCGGGGACGACGTCGTCGTGCACGGCGGCACGGCCCGACCTGGAGCCGTGCTCGACTCGCACGGCGACCACCGGATGGCGATGGCGCTCGCCGCCCTGGCCGCCGCCATCGGCGGCTGCCTCGTCGAGGGCGCGGGCGCAGTGTCGAAGACCTACCGAGCCTTTTGGCGCGATGCTTGCGCCCTCGGCCTGCGCGCCCTCCCGCAAGGCTGACGCGCGGGCGGCAACGCTGCTCGCGCCGGTGACGGCTCAGCTTGATCAACCGGTCACCCCGCGCCCGATGGCGATCCCGGCTCCCTAGCCTCGCGGCCCGTGGCCCGCCCGCGCTCCGATCCCGCCGCCGGGACGGGCCGCACGCCCCGCCCCGGGTTGCCGGCCATCTCCCGCCGGCTCGTCGTCACGATGGCGATCGCCACGGGCGTCGCCGTCGCCAACAACTACTACGCCCAGCCGCTGCTCGCCGCCATCCGGCAGACCTTCCATGCCGGCACCGGTGAGACCGGGCTCGTCGTGACGTTCGCCCAGGTCGGCTACGCGCTCGGGCTGGTGTTCCTGCTCCCCCTCGGCGACCTGTTCGAGCGACGACGCCTCGTCGTCGCTGCAACGCTCGTCTGCGCCCTCGGCCTCGTCGGCTACGCGCTCGCGCCCGGGCTCGGTCTCCTCTTTGGTGCCGCCGCACTCGTCGGCGGCACCTCCGTCGTCGCCCAGATCCTCGTCGCCTTCGCCGCCTCGCTGGCCGGCGACGCCGAGCGAGGCCGAGTGGTCGGCACGGTGATGAGCGGTCTGCTCCTCGGGATCCTGCTCGCCCGCACCGCGGCGGGCTTCATCGCCCAGGCCTCCTCCTGGCGGGTGGTCTACGTCGCCGCCGCGTTGGCGACGGCGCTCTTGGGCGCCATCTTGCGCCGCGAGCTGCCGGCGTACCGGGAGGACTCCCAGCTCTCCTATCCCCAGGTGCTCCGCTCGGTCCTCTCCCTGTTCATGGCCGAGCCGACGTTGCGCCGGCGCAGCCTGTACGGACTGCTCTCGTTCGGGGCCTTCTCGGTGCTCTGGACGAGCCTTGCCTTCCTGCTCTCGGCGCCGCCGTACCGCTACTCCACCGGCACGATCGGGCTCTTCGGCCTCGTCGGAGCCGCCGGCGCCGCGATGGCCTCGATCGCAGGCCGGCTTGCTGATCGCGGGCATCAGGCCACGGTCACGACCTTCACCGCCCTCGGCGTCCTCGTCGCCTTCGTCGCGCTGTGGCTCGCTCCCCACGTGCTCGCCGTGCTCATCGGGGGGATCGTCCTGCTCGACCTCGGCTGCCAGGGGCTTCACATCTCCAACCAGAGCGAGATCTACCGGCTCGCACCGCAGGCCCGCAGCCGGGTCAACTCCGCCTACATGACCTGCTACTTCATCGGCGGCACGCTCGGGTCGCTCGGCTCCGCCTACGCCTACGGCGCAGGGGGCTGGAGCTACGTGTGCGCCCTCGGCGCAGGGTTCGGCGGGTTGGCCTGGCTGGTCTCGCTCACCGAGCGGCGCTACGTCCGCCGACGTAACGAGCGCGACGTCGCCGAAGAGCTGAGGGGGCCGCCCGAGCCACTTTCTTCGGAGCGGAGCCGGGCCCTTCCCTCCT
This sequence comes from Acidimicrobiales bacterium, assembly GCA_035294725.1. GTDB lineage: Bacteria > Actinomycetota > Acidimicrobiia > Acidimicrobiales > Bog-793 > DATGKK01. The sequence continues at coordinate 26,458 of DATGKK010000146.1, forward strand.
GATGGCTCCGGCCCCTCAACGTCCGCCTGAGCCCCGGAGGCGCACCGGATGTGCCGTTCTGCGTGCGTGCCTGGTGGTAACGAGCGTCGTTGGGGGCCTTGTGCTGGGTGAGCGACCCACTGATCCGTGGGTCGATCCCTCACCCTCCCGCAGCGGCGGGCAGTAGCCACCCTGCTCGAGGAGTAGGAGCGAGATCCGGTCGCCGGTGGGGCTGAACCCGCGCTCTGCTCGGGTGAGAGGCACAGCTTGACGTTCGTGCTCGCACCAGCGCTCCTACCGGCACCACGGCGCCCGAGGGCGTGGTGGTGAGGGCCTCAGCCCTGGCCGTTGGGTTGGGCCGTCAGCCCGGTCGGGACGGTGAATCCGACCCCGGTGATCGCGTACGCCCGTAGGGTGATCGTGGAGCCGACGACGCCGGTGGCGCGGGTCAGGCCCGAGACGGTCGTGGTAGGGGCACCGCTGACGGACACCGTGGAAGCCCCTCGCGACAGACCGCTCCCGGTCCCGGCGGAGATGGTGACGGCCCGGCCGGTCAGGTTGATGAGGACGGTTCGGGTGCCGTTCGGGCCGTCGAACGACACCCCGATCACCCCAGCAGCGCCATCGGGCAGGGCGGGCGCCGCGATGACGCGGAGCGGCCTGACGCTGTACGCCTGAGCGGAGGCGTTGGTCAAGAACATCAGGGCCGCTCCGGCCACCGTCGGTTGTGGGGCCGGGCCCGAGGTGAAGGCACCCGTGGAGGCGTTGGAGAACAGATCCCAGTAGTCGTCCAGCTGCACCCGGGGCGACTCATCGAACAGGGACATCAACTCGGCCACGTAGAGCCCGTGGAGCCAGGTGGTGCCCCGTGCCGGTTCGCCGCCCGAGATGCCGCGCCGGGACAGGTTGAACTCGGTGAACCAGATCCGGTACCGGCGAGGGATGGCCGCCATCACCTGCTCGGTGGATCGCCAGCTGGTCTGGGCAGTGGCGAGGACCTGCGCCGGAACGGTCTCCTTGCCGATCGGGCCGAAGTAGTCGTGCAGCGTGACCGCGTTGATGTCCGTGCCGGCGATCGCGATCAAGGTCCTGTTCCAGGACTTCTCGCGTGCTGTGCTCTGGGGAAGCGACCCGACCGCCGCGATCTGGGCGCCGGGAAACGCAGCCCGGATCGCCGGCGCCCACCGCGCGACCGTGCGGGCATAGGAGGCTGCAGTCGGGAACACCTTCAGGTAGTTGCTGTTGTCCAGGTAGAACTCGTTGCCCAACTCGACATAGCGCACCGGGATCCCCAAACGTTGGGCGGTGTGCAGCATCAGCAACTGGTCCGGCAGGGTGGAGGTGAGAAGGTTCAGGTCGAACACGGGAGTGGTCCCGGTCTCCGGGACGACACCCAGCAGGGTCTGGAGGGTGAAGCCGTAGTCGCGGACCCGACCCGGCTTCAACATTCCGGTGCCGGAGATGGCCGAGGGCTGGTTCACCGATCCCTTCTGCCAGTCCCAGTAGTTCGCGACTGCTCCGCCCGGGTAACGGATCGTTCCGCCCCGATAGTCCCGCAACGCGGTGATCACCCCGGGCGCGGCAAAATCCTGACCGAGCCCGGCGTAGTCGAGGTTCGATCCGTTGATCGGTGCGGTCAGCGCCATCGGGGATCCCGCCCGGACCCTGACCGCAGCGGCATGCCCGCCGCTGGAAGACGGGCGTGTCACCCCAACGTCACTACACCCGGCCGCCATGAGCAGCACAGAGAGAGTGCCCGCCGCAAGGCTCGCTGTACCGAACATGACTCCATGTTGCGCCCTTCGCGTGAGCCGTTCGTTCGGAGAGCGTTAGCGTCCTGTGATCTTGCCTCGCGCGGTGAGCGGAGCAGTCACCTACTCCCAGGCCTCTGCTGGGATTCCCCCGGGATGCTGGACGCCTTAGCCGCCGGCGACCGCCGGCACGATCGACACTGTGGCTCCGTCGGCCACGTGCGTGTCGAGCCCGTCGAGGTAGCGGACGTCCTCCTCGGCGACGAACACGTTGACGAAGCGGCGGAGCGCTCCCCGCTCGTCGAACAGCCGCGCCTCGATCCCGGGGTGGGCCACCTCGACGGCGCCGAGCACGGCACGGACAGTGCCAGGCGGGACCTCGACCTCACCGGCGCCGCCGGTGAGCTGGCGCAGTTGGGTCGGGACCCGGACGATGACGCTCATGGCCGCCCTCCTCCGAGCGGGGCCTCCTCCAGCGCCGCCGCGACCTCCTCGACGCGGGGCCGGATCGTCGCCGTCGGTGCAGCCGACCCGAACGCCTCGACGGTCTTCAGCCCGTTCCCCGTCACGTAGGCGACCACTCGCTCGTCGGGGCGCACGATCCCCTCGCGGGCGAGCTTGGCGAGGGTGGCGATCGTGACGCCACCGGCGGTCTCAGCGAAGATCCCCTCGGTCCGGGCGAGGAGGCGGATCCCCTCCAGGATCTCGGCGTCGCTCACGGCCCCGACGGCGCCGCCCGTGCGACGCACGACCTCGAGGGCGTACCAGCCGTCGGCCGGGTTCCCGATGGCGAGGGACTTCGCGATCGTGTCGGGCTTGACGGGCAGCACCTCGTCGGCGCCGGTCGCGAAGGCGGCGGCGACGGGGGAGCACCCCTCGGCCTGGGCGCCGGAGACCCGCACCGGGCCCGCAGGGTCCTCGGCGTCGACGTCCCCCCGGGGCGGGACGAGACCGAGCTGCACGAGCTCCCGGAAACCCTTGTCGATCTTGGTCAGCTGGGCGCCTGAGGCGACGGGCACCACGACGTGGTCCGGGAGCTCCCAGCCGAGCTGCTCGGCGACCTCGAAGGCGAGCGTCTTCGATCCCTCCGCGTAGTAGGGGCGGAGGTTCACGTTGACGAAGGCCCACTCTGGGTACTCGCTCGCGAGCTCGGCGCAGAGGCGGTTCACGTCGTCGTAGTTGCCGTCGACGGCGAGCAGGCGCCCTCCGAACACGGCCGTCGTCAACACCTTCGCCGCCTCGAGGTTGCTCGGGATGAGGACGACCGACTCCATCCCCGCCCGTGCGGCGTGGGCCGCCACGGAGTTCGCAAGGTTGCCGGTCGACGCGCAGGCGGCAACCTTGAAGCCGAGCTCACGGGCCTTGGTGAGCGCGACCGAGACGACCCGGTCCTTGAACGATCCGGTGGGGTTCCTCGTGTCGTCCTTCACCCACAGCTCGCCGAGGCCGATCTCGGCGGCCAGCCGGTCGGCTCGCACGAGCGGCGTGTAGCCGGCTCCGAGGCTGACCGGCCCGTGGCCGTCAACGGGAAGGAGCTCCTTGTACCGCCACATGCTGGGGGGCCCGGAGGCGATCGACTCCCTCGTCACGGCCGTGGCGAGCGCCTTGTAGTCGTAGCGGACCTCGACCGGCCCGAAGCAGCGCTCGCAGGCGTGGACGGCCTCGGGCGGGTAGGTGGCCGAGCACTCCCGGCAGGTCAGGGTGGCGACGTAGGTCACGCTCTCCTCCTCATCGGTCGGGCATTGGCACCATTCCCGACCGGCACCGGCCGGTTCGAGAGGGTTGCCGCGGCGTCACAGGGCCCGTCCCTCAGCCGCTCTGGATGATGGGCGACAGTGTAGGCGGCCGCTCGCGGGGGGCGCCACCGCCCGCTGCCGGCCAACTCCCCCCTTGCTCCTGCGTAGGGTGGCGGGCGATGCCGCCTGCCCTCACGACCTCTCCGAGCACCCTCGCTGGCACCACGCAGGCGGGGCGCGACGGAACGGCGCCACGCCTGTTCCACTACGGGGAGTTCGTCGCAGCCGAGCTGCTGGCCGCCAAACGGGCGGCGTCGGCTCGGGTCCACGTCGTGATCCCGGCCCGCGACGAGGAGGAGACCATCGCCGCCATCGTCGCCGCCGTCCGGCGGGACCTCCTCGAAGCGGTGCCGCTCGTCGACGACCTCGTCGTCGTGGACGATGCCTCGGGCGACCGGACTGCGGAGCTGGCGGCCAGGGAGGGGGCGACGGTCGTCGCCGGCCCCGGTCTCGGCAAGGGCGAGGCGATGGCGTGCGGCGCCGCCTCGGTCGAGCCGTCGCAGAGCTCGATCGTGGTGTGGCTCGACGGGGACGTGCGCGATTTCGGGAGCGGATATGTCACCGGACTGCTCGGCCCTCTCTTCGCCTGTCCCGAGGTCCTCTTGGTGAAGGGCCGCTACCGCCGCCCGATCGGGAACCAGGCCACCGGTGGCGGGCGGGTGACCGAGCTCGTCGCCAAACCGGCGCTCCGACTGTTCTTCCCGGAGCTCGCGGCCATCGACCAGCCGCTCGCCGGGGAGACGGCCGTGAGGGGTTGCCTCCTGCACGACCTCGATCTCGAGGGGGGCTACGCCGTCGAGGTGGCCCTGCTCGTCGATGCGTACCGGCGCTACGGCCTCGGCGCCCTCGCCGAGGTCGATCTCGGCGAGCGCCGCCACCGCAACCGGTCGCTCGCCGACCTCGTGCCGGAGGCGGACACGGTCCTGCGCACGGTGCTCGGACGCGCCGGCGTGGCAGCCCCCGGCCGACGCCCGGCGGAGCCCGACGGCGAGATCGGAGGCCCCGCGCTCTTGGGAGGGAGCGCCGGGTGAGCGAGCTCGTCGTCGCCTCGAACCGGGGCCCCTTCTCGCTGGCCGAGAACGGCGACGGAACGATCGAGGTCCGTCCTGCCGCAGGAGGCCTCGCCCCGAGCCTCGCCGCGGCCCTCGCGGCGCCGCCGGAGACGGCCGGGCCTGCGACGGGCGCCCCCGGCGACGTGGTCTGGGTCGCCGCCCCCATGAACGACCTCGAGCGGCGAGCCGCCGGCGAGCCGGCCCTCTCGACGGAGCTGCCCGGCCTCGAGCTCCGCCTCGTGGAGCTGGAGGCATCCACCTACGCAGCCGCCTACGACGTCGTCGCCAACTCGACGCTGTGGTTCTGCTTCCACGGCCTGTTCGACGCGCCGCGCCGCCCCGTCTTCGACGCCAGCTGGCGCGCGGCCTGGGAGGAGTTCCGCCGCTACAACGCCGCCTTCGCCGAGCGGATCTGCGACGAAGCCGGAGCGGGGGGCCGGGTGCTCGTGAACGACTACCACCTGCCCCTCGTCGGGCGGATGATCGCCGAGCGACGTCCCGATCTCGCCACGGTCCACTTCACCCACACGCCCTTCGCCTCTGCCGAGGAGCTGGCGATCCTCCCCCGGGACACCCGCCGCGAGCTTCTCGAGGGGATGTCCGGGTTCGGGGCGTGCGGGTTCCACACCCGCCGGTGGGAGGAGCGCTTCCGCCGAACTGCCGCGCTGGCCGGCTCGGCGGTGCCGGCGACGTTCACGGCCGGCCTCGGCGCCGACGCCGACCGGTTGCGGGAGGTTGCCGGCGGAGCCGAGTGCGAGGCTCGCCTGGCGGCCCTCGAGGAGCTCGTCGCCGGCCGCGTCATGCTGCTTCGCAGCGACCGCGTGGAGCTCTCGAAGAACCTGCTGAGGGGGTTTATCGCCTTCGACGCCCTCCTCGAGGAGCGAAGAGAGCTGCGGGGGCGGGTCTGCTTTGTGGCTCGGGGCTACGCGAGCCGGGAGGGCCTCCCCGAGTACCTCGCGTACCGCAGCGAGGTCGAGCACCTCGTCGAGTGGCTGAACGAGAAGTGGTCGCCCCTGTGCGGCGGGGAGGCGCCGATCGTGCTCGACCTCGAGGACGACTTCGCGAGCACGGCGGCCGCCTACCGCCGCTACGACGTGCTCGTCGTGAACCCGCTTCGTGACGGGATGAACCTCGTTGCGAAGGAGGGTCCCATCCTGAACGAGCGGGACGGCCTCCTCGTCTGCTCCGAGGAGGCCGGCGCCTACGAGGAGCTCGGGGAGGTCTGCCTCGGGGTCCAGCCCTTCGACGTGAGCGATACCGCCGCAGCCTTCTCGCGGGCGCTCGACATGGCACCCGAGGAGCGAAGCCGGCGAGCGGCGGAGCTCCGGCGGCGCTGTGCGAGGACTCCCCCGGCAGCCTGGCTCGACCAGGTGCTCGCCGCCGCCAGGGTGCCTGGGCCGCAGGCGGCCTGACTCACCGGTCCGCCGGGGCCTCGGCGGCCTCGGCGAGGCGGCGGAGGAACCAGAGGCACTCCTCGGGCGAGGCGAGCACGAGGTCGGCCCGCTCGAGGACGCCGGCGGGAGCCTCGGCCCCTGAGACGGCGACCCGCCAGGTCTCGGCACCGCTGCGGGCGAGGTCGTCGAGGGCGTCGAAGGCGGGGAGGTCGCTCACGTCGTCGCCCAGGTACGCCGCGCAGGCGAGGCCGCTGCCTCGCTCCCGCACGACGCTGCCCTTGTCCACGCCGACCGGAGGGACGAGCTCCACGCTCGCCTTCCCCGCGCGGGTGAGCATCCCGCTCTCGCGCCCGAGTCGTCCTGCCAGAGCGAGGGCCGCCGACTCGGTCCGAGCAGGGTCGGCGGCGGTCCTCCAGTGGAGCGTGAGGCCGAGCACCTTATCCTCGACGACGAGCCCGGGTATCTGTGCATCCTCGGCTTGCCGCACGAGACCGGCCACGACGCTGGCCCAGCTGCCGGCCGCCTCCACCGGCTCGGCGCCGGCGGGCGTCCACCGCTCGAGGCCGTGGAGGCCGTAGAGCTCGAGGCCCTCGGTCGCCTCGGACCGAAAGCGGGCGCCGAGCCACTCGGCCGGCCGTCCCGAGACGAGGGCCACGACGGCGAAGCGGCGGGCGAGCCGCCGCAGCACCCTGCCGGCTCCCGGCACCGGGCTCGCCCGGTCCGGTTCGGCCACGATCGGGGAGAGGGTGCCGTCGAAGTCGCTGAACAGCCCTGCCGTCCCGGGTGTGGCGGCGAGGCGGGTGAGCACGGCCTCGACGTCCTGCGACCCGGTCGGCACGGGCCGATCCTACGGAGGTGCTACGCCGGGGGCAGGAACACCTCGATCACCCCGGCGCCGTGAGAGGTCCCGGGGGCCTCGGCGACCACCGCCGAGGCCGGCACCCCGAGGATGCGGGCGACCTGCGCCGCCTCGGACGAGAGTCCCGGCGGGTACTGCACCTGCGGCCCGCCGAGCGTGCTCACCCACGAGGACGGGATCGGCGCCTCCGGCACGAGCACGACATGGGCGGCTCGCAGCTTCGACCTCGTCGTCGCCGTGCCGCTCGCCGATGCAGGTGCGAGCAGGGCGACGTGCAGCACTGGCGCACTCGTGGTCGTCGTCGTGGTGGTGGAGCCTCCGGCTGGGAGCGTGGTCGTCGTCGGCCTGGTCGCCGGCCGCGTCCCCCGGTGATGGTGGCCGCGGCCGGCTGCCGCACGGCTGGTCGCGCTCGGCACGGCCACGAGCAGGCCGATCGCGAGCCCGGTCGCGGCGAGGGCCACGACGGCTCCGCGCGCGCGGTGCTCGGGCGGCTGCGGCGGCTGATGCTCTTGCCGCGGGGGGTTCTCGCCGCGCATCGCCCCAGCATTGCCGATCACGGGCTCACGTGCCCGCCCGCCGGGGTCAGCGGCGCCGGCGGAGCACCGGGCTCGGCGTGAGCCGGCTCCGGTGCCGCTCGGCTCGCCGGCGGCGGAGCCGGGCGACCACGAGCGGATCGTAGGAGAAGGCCTCCGTGCAGGCGACGAGCCGCCGCAGGGCGGCGTAGTAGGTGGCGGGCGAGCAGCCGAGCCGCTCCCGGATCGCCTGCTCCTTGGTCGCAGCGTGGGTCCACCACTCGCGCTCGACGTCGAGGAACTGCCGGTCCCGCTCGCTCAGTACCATCCGATGCGACAATGCCAATCCCGGCGCCAGGACGCAAGCATTTGAATGACTGTTTAACGAACGCGCCATGTTGCCGGCCCGTCTCGACCCGCTTCAGGGCGCCGGACCGGCGGCCCTCTGCTCGCCCGTCCGGCTCGGGAGGTGGGACGCTGTAGATGGTGTCAGCGCCCGTCGGCTACGTCGCCGCGTTCGGCGGTGGGGTGATCTCGTTTGTCTCGCCGTGCGTGCTGCCCGTCGTGCCCGGCTACCTGTCGGTCGTCACGGGGCTCGACCTGTACGCCGGCGAGGACGGCGCGGCGGCCGGGCGGCGGGCGCTGCGCATCTGCCGCGAGACCGGCCTGTTCATCCTTGGCTTCGGGGTCGTGTTCGTCCTGCTCGAGCTTGCCGCCACCTCGCTCAGCGCTGCGCTCGTCTCGAACAAAGTCCTCCTCACCCGGATCTCGGGCGGTGTCGTGCTCGCGATGGCCCTGTTCCTCGCGGGCTCGATGATCGGGCGGGCGCCCTGGCTCTATCGGGAGGCGCGGTTCCACCCCGATCTCTCCCGCTTCGGCCCGCTCGCGGCGCCCATTGCCGGCATCGCGTTCGGCTTCGGCTGGACACCCTGCCTCGGGCCGATCCTCGCCTCGATCATCGCCATCAGCTCGACGAGGGGCGCCTCCGGGGGTGCAGGGCTGCTGACCGCGTACACCCTCGGCCTCGGGGTGCCCTTCCTCGCCGTCGGCCTCGCCTTCACCCGGCTCGCCGGAGCGATCGGGTGGCTGCGGCGGCACTCCAACGTCATCGTCCTGGCCTCGGTGTCGCTCCTCGCCGTGTTCGGCGTCGTGTTGCTGCTGAACCGGCTGACCTGGGTCACGAGTGAGCTCGAGACGGCGATGCGTTCCATAGGGCTCGGGAGGCTGGTGACGGCGGGATGACGGAGCACGGCACGCACGACCCTCATCGGGCGAGCTCGGAGCTCGCCGAGCTCACCGCCTCCGAGGTGGCACGGCTCAGCGCGGCAGGGTCGATCTCCGCCTCGGAGGTCGTCGAGCAGCTGATCGCACGCATCGAGGCCCTGAACCTCAAAGGGCCGGGGCTTCGCTGCGTCATCGAGGTCTCACCCGATGCCCTCGACCAGGCAGGATCGCTCGACGCCGAGCGCCTCGCGGGCAGGCTGCGGGGACCGCTGCATGGGGTGCCGGTGCTCGTGAAGGACAACATCGACACCGCGAGGCCGCTCCACACGACGGCGGGCTCGCTCGTGTTCGGCGCCTCGTCGCCGGGCGCCGACGCCCCGCTCGTCGAGGCGCTGCGGGCCGCCGGGGCGATCGTGCTCGGCAAGGCGAACCTCTCGGAGTGGGCGAACTTCCGGGGGCGCCCCTCCTCGAGCGGATGGAGCGCCGCCGGCGGGCAGACGAGGAACCCCCACGCCCTCGACCGGACCCCCGGCGGCTCGTCGGCGGGCTCGGGCAGCGCCGTGGCCGCCCGGCTCGCGCCGCTCGCCGTCGGCACCGAGACCGACGGGTCGATCCTCTGCCCGTCGGCCGCCTGCGGCGTCCTCGGCCTCAAGCCCACCGTCGGGCTCGTGAGCCGCACCGGCATCATCCCCATCTCCTCCTCGCAGGACACGGCCGGCCCCATGGGACGCAGCGTCGAGGACCTCGCCCTCATGCTGGAGGTCCTCGCGAAGGCGGTCGACGACGGCGAGGACGGGGCAGCCACCTCGGCGGCTCGCCCGCCCGGCCACGAAGCCCACTACCGTGCGCTCCTCGGGGACGGCAACCTCGCCGGACGGCGCCTCGGCGTGCTGCGCGAGGGCTTCACCGGCTACCACCCGCCGGCCGATCGGGTGTTCGAGGGTGCCCTCGCGGCGCTGAGGGAGGCCGGCGCGACGATCGTGGACCCGGTCGAGCTGCCGAACGGCCCCCTCACCTCGGGCGAGGACGAGATGACCGTGCTCACCCACGAGATCCGCGACGGGCTCGAGGCCTACCTCGCCCGAAGGGCGCGCATGTCGGCTCCCGATCCGTCGAGCCCGCTCCCCTCGAGCGTGGCCGAGATCGTCGACCACATCGAGCGGACGCCTGAGGAGCGACCCGACCTGTTCGGGGTGGAGTGGCTCGCACGGGCCGCCGCCACCGGCGGCGTCGCCGCCGAGGCCTATCAGCAGGCATGGCAGCGCAATCGGGAGCGCTCCCGGCGAAACGGCCTCGACCGGATCTTCGAGCAGGTCGACCTCGTGGTGGTCCCGGCCATGACGCCGGCCTGGCTCGTCGACCACGTCAACGGCGACGCCGTGGTGGGGTCGGGCTGGTCGCCGCCGGCGGTCGCCGGCTACCCGTCGGCCTCCATGCCGATGGGAGCGGTCGCTGGGCTCCCGGTCGGGATCGCCCTGTGGGGGCCTGCCTGGTCCGAGGCTCGGATCCTCGCGGTCATGTTCGCGCTCGAGCGTGCGTTAGGCCGGGGCGTGACGAGCCCCGTGCCCCGCTTCCGGCCGAGCGTCGGCGACCGGGTCTGAGGGCTCCGCGGATCAGGCGGCGAGCTTGCGGAGGACGTACTGGAGGATCCCCCCGTTGAGGAAGTACTCGGCCTCGCTCGGGGTGTCGATCCGCAGCCTGACCGTGAGCTCACGTCCGTCGGCTCTCACCGTGAGCTCCCGCCCGACGAGGCCGGCGGCGCCCGCCCCGGCCCCGGTGGCGACGCCGACGATGTCGTAGACCTCCTCGCCGGTGAGGCCGAGCGAGGCGACGGAGTCGCCCTCGTCGAACTGGAGCGGCAGCACGCCCATGCCGATCAGGTTGGACCGGTGGATGCGCTCGAAGCTCTCCGCGATCACGGCCCGGACGCCGAGGAGGGCGGGGCCCTTCGCAGCCCAGTCACGCGACGATCCCGAGCCGTACTCCTTGCCGGCGAGCACGATGAGGGGCACCCTCTCGTCCCGGTAGCGCTCGGCGGCCTCGTAGATCGTCATCTCCTCGCCGTCTGGGAGGTGGCGGGTGACACCGCCCTCGGTGCCCGGGGCGAGGCGGTTGCGGATCCGGATGTTGGCGAAGGTGCCGCGGATCATCACCTCGTGGTTGCCGCGGCGCGAGCCGTAGGAGTTGAACTGGTCCGGTGCGACGCCGTGCTCGCGCAGCCACGCTCCCGCCGGCCCGTCGGCCTTGATCGAGCCGGCGGGCGAGATGTGGTCGGTGGTGACGCTGTCGCCGAGGATCGCGAGCACCCTGGCACCGCTGACGTCGTTGGGCTCGGGAGGCTCGGCTCCCATCCCGTCGAAGAACGGCGGCCGACGCACGTAGGTCGAGCTCTCGTCCCACGCGTAGCGGTCCCCGGTCGGCACCTCGAGGTTCTGCCAGCGCTCGTCGCCGGTGAAGACGTCGGCGTAGTCGCGCCGGAACAGGTCGGCCCCGACGCTCGAGCGCAGGACCTCGGCTACCTCCTGCATGCTCGGCCAGATGTCCCGCAGGTACACGGGCTCCCCCTCGCGTCCGGTTCCGAGGGGCTCGTTCACGATGTCGATCGCCATCGTGCCGGCGATGGCGTAGGCGACGACGAGGGGCGGGGAGGCGAGGTAGTTCATCCGCACGTCGGGGTGGATGCGGCCTTCGAAGTTGCGGTTCCCCGACAGCACGGCGGCGACGGCGAGCCCGTGCTCGTTGATCGCACGAGAGATCTCGGGCAGCAGCGGCCCGGAGTTCCCGATGCACGTCGTGCAGCCGTAGCCGACGAGCTCGAAGCCGAGCTCGTCGAGCGGCTGCTGGAGGCCGGCTCGCTCGAAGTAGTCGATGGCGACCCGGGAGCCGGGCGCGAGCGAGGTCTTCACCCACGGCTTGGTCCGAAGGCCCCGCTCGACGGCCTTCTTCGCGAGCAGTCCGGCGGCCAGCATCACCTGCGGGTTCGAGGTGTTCGTGCAACTCGTGATGGCGGCGATGACGACGTGCCCGTGGTCGAGCTCGAGCTCGGTCCCGTCTGCGAGCCGGACCGGCACCGGGGCACCCTCTGCCGAGGCCCCGGAGGGGAGCGAGGAGGGGAGGGCCTCGGCAAAGCGGGTCTTCGCGTCTGCGAGCCTCACCCGGTCCTGGGGACGCGCAGGTCCGGCCAGGCTCGGCTCGACGCTCGACAGGTCGAGCTCGAGCTGCTCGTCGTAGGTCGGCGTGGCGTCGGGGTCGTGCCAGAGCCCCTGCTCCTTCGCGTAGGCCTCGACGAGCTGGAGCAGCTCGGGTGGCCGGCCGGTGAGCTCGAGGTACCTCATCGTCTCGGCGTCGATCGGGAAGATGGTGACGGTCGAGCCGTACTCCGGCGACATGTTGCCGATCGTCGCCCGGTTCTCGAGCGGGACCGCCGCCACCCCGGGCCCGAAGCACTCGACGAACTTGCCGACGACGCCGTGGCGGCGGAGCAGCTCGGCGATCGTGAGGACGAGGTCGGTCGCCGTCGTGCCTTCTGGGAGGTCGCCGTGAAGCCGCAGCCCCACCACCGGCGGCACGAGCATCGAGATCGGCTGGCCGAGCATGGCGGCCTCCGCCTCGATGCCGCCGACCCCCCAGGCGAGGATGCCGAGGCCGTTCACCATCGGGGTGTGCGAGTCGGTGCCGACGAGGCTGTCGGGATAGGCGTTCTGGTCACGGTCGGTGAAGACGACCCTGGAGAGGTACTCGAGGTTCACCTGGTGGCAGATCCCGGTGCCGGGCGGGACGACCCGGAAGTCGGTGAAGGCCTGCTGCCCCCATCGAAGGAAGCGGTAGCGCTCGGCGTTCCTCTCGTACTCGAGCCCGGTGTTGACGGCGAGCGCGTCGCGGCGCCCGTACACGTCGGCGACGACGGAGTGGTCGATCACGAGGTCGACCGGGATCTCTGGGTTGATCCGGTCCGGCTTGCCGCCGAGAGCCTCGATGGCGTCGCGCATGGCGGCGAGGTCGACCACGCAGGGGACCCCGGTGAAGTCCTGCAGCAGGATCCGGGCCGGCGAGAAGGCGATCTCCTGCTCGCGCCGCTCGCCGGGGGAGGCGGCACGCGATCTCGCCAGCTGCTCGATGTCGGCGCCGGTCACGTGGAGCCCGTCCTCGTGGCGGAGCAGGTTCTCGAGGAGCAGCTTCACCGAGTAGGGCGTCGCCGACAGGTCGCAGAGCGAGGAGAGCGCCTCGAGCCGGTAGATGCGGTACTGCTCCCCGCCGACCGCCAGAGTTGACCTTGCCCCGAAGCTGTCCATGCCCTGGAGGCTACCTGGACACACCCCGGATCCTTCCCGCTCCGCTCCCCGGCGACGGCCGGCGACCGGCTACGGGCCGGCGCCGTCGGCCGTGGCCGTTCCGAGCCGGTCTCTCAGCCGCTCGAGCATCGTGCGCAGCGCAGCCTGCTCCGCCCCGTCGAGCGCGCCGAGCAGCGCGCCCATCTGCGCGTGGTGCGCCGACAGCGCGGCCGCCGCCCGGGTCGCACCTTTGGGCGTCAAGCGGGTGAAGCAGCCGCGACGGTCCTCGGCACAGGGCTCCCTCGTCGCGAGCCCCGCGTTGCAGAGGCGGTCGACGGCACGGGTCAGGCCGCTCGGCGAGAGCGCGGCGCGGGCGGCGAGATCGCTCATCCGAAGGCGCCCGCCCGGTGCGCGTGCGAGCCCCAGCACGACCTCGTAGCTCTGGGGCGGGAAACCGTAGCGCTGCTCCCAGGTCCGGCTCGCGGCCCGCCGGAGAGCGGTGGCCATCTCCGCGACGAGGCCGGCGAGGGCCACGGGGTCCGGTGCAGCCGCGCCCGCTGTCGCCGCAGACGTGCGCGAGGGTCGTGCCGCTGGCCGGGCCATGCGGGGGATCGTACCGGTGCCGCGAACCACGTTGCTTGCGCAGGAAACCACTGTCGGCAGGGTCCACACTGAGTACGCTCGGTGTATGGCGCGGCTGTTCTCGATGGCGGGCAGGCCGCTCGCGCCGGCGTCGCTCGAACGGGTGGTCGAGTCGCTCCCCGCCGCGCTGCTCCTTGTCGACGCGAACGGCAAGATCCTCGGGGCGTCCGGGGCTCTCGGGCAGATCGGGGGGCGCCGCTCGTCCCAGCTCGTCGGGTCGAACCTGCTCGAGTACGTCGACGACGCCGACCGGAGCGTCGTCGTCGAGCTGCTCCGGGTGACCGCCGGCAGCGCCGAGGACGAGATCGTTGGCCCGGCCCGAGTCTCCTACCTCGACGTCGACGGCCCCCGCCGCTCCACCGAGGCCTGGGGGATCAACCGGACCCGTGACCCCGGCATCAAGGGGATCCTCGTCCTCCTGCTCCCCGAGAGCGCCTACGACCGCTTCGACGAGATCCTCATGAACGTGGTGGCGGGCGCCCCGCTCGAGCAGACCTTCGGGACCCTTGTCCAGGTGCTGCGCTTTCCCCCGTCGCGCGTCGAGGGCTTCGTCCTCATGCCTGGGGGGGACGACCGGACTCTCAGCCGGGTGCCGGAGCTCGCCGAGGTGCCCGGGCCTCCGACCGCCGGGCCGTGGGACGAGGTCTGGGAGACGACGTTGCCCCACGTGCACCGCCGCCGTGCGGAGCTGCCGGATCCCGTCCGGGAGGCAGCGGCCAGGGTGGGCTTCGAGTCCGTCACCTGCTATCCCGTGCGAAGAGGCGTCGACGGCCGTGCGTCGGCTGCTCTTGTCGTGTGGTCGCGCGTGCCCGAGCCTCCCCCGCTCGACGTCCAGCTCGCGATCGACCGGGCGATCGCCATCGCCGCCCTCGCCATCTCGCACGCCTCGGTCCAAGAGGGGCTGAAGGATGCGGCCCTGCGTGATCCCCTCACCGGCCTCGGGAACCGCCGCAGCTTCTTCGAGGCGCTGGAGGCAGAGGTGGACGCCGGCCACCAGCCGGCCGTGCTCTACATCGACCTCGACGGGTTCAAGGCGGTGAACGACTCCCTCGGCCACCTGGCCGGGGACGCCGTCCTGCGAGTCGCAGCTCGCCGCCTCGTCTCGGTCATGCGGCCGACTGACGAGCTCGCCCGCATCGGCGGGGACGAGTTCGCCGTTCTGTGCAGCGGCAAGGTGTCCCGCACTCAGGTGGCGGCGATCGCCAAGCGGATCGTCGAGCAGCTGAACCATCCGATCTCGGTGGCCGAGGGGCAGACCGTGGAGAGCGGTGCCAGCGTCGGCATCGCCGTCGACCTCCCCCCTCGCACCCCCGCCGACGCCATCATCGGGCACGCCGACCGTGCGCTGTACCGAGCGAAGGCACTCGGCCGCGGCCGGTGGTCCTTCGCCGAGGTGGAGCAGCAGCCGTGACGCCACGAGGCAGCTCACTCCTGCCGTCGAGCCGCCGACGCCTCCTTGCCATGGCCGGGCTCGTCGTTGGCGCGGCGGCCCTTGGAGCGTGCGGGACCGCCGCCTCGAACGGCCTCGCCTCCAAAGCGCCACCCCAGATCCTCTCGGCGGCGGCGGCGGCCGTCTCGCAGGCGAGCTCGGTGCGGATCTCCGGCACGGTCATCGCGGGCGGGCATCCGGCCGGCGTCGACATGACGCTGTTCAAGGGAGGCTCGGCCGACGGGACCTTCTCGCTCTCGGGCAGCGTCGGCAGCATCGTGATCACGCGGCACGACATCTACTTCAAAGGCTCGGCGTCGTTCTGGAGCTCGCTCGGCATCGACAGCGGCTCGCCCTTCCCGCAGTCGCTCGCCGCCCGCCTTGCCGGGCGCTGGGTCGAGCTGCCCTCCTCCGCCCAGTCCGGGGTCTCGTCGCTCTCGATCAAGGGGCTGGTGAAGGCGCTCCGGACCGGCACCGGGACTGCCACGAAGGCCGGGACGAGGACGGTGCAGGGCCAGCAGGCCGTCGGGGTCAGCTCCGGTGCGAACGGCACGCTGTGGATCGCGACGACCGGGACTGCCTATCCCGTCGAGGTCGAAAAGAGCGAGAAGGGCACGAACGAGCACCTCATCTTCTCGGCCTGGAACGAGGGCACCGCGCCGGCTGCTCCGGCCGGGGCGAAGACCCTCCAGCAGCTGCTCGGGCTCGCCCAGTAGCCGGGTCACCCCTGGAGCGGAGGATCTCCGCCATATGCTCGTCACGAGATGAGCCAACCTGAGCACTCGGCCGTGACCGAGGAGAGCCTTGCCGACCGTGTCGAAGGAGTCCTCGACCTCCTGCGCGCGAGGGGGGGGCGGGTCACGACGGCGCGCCGCCAGCTGCTCGAGGCCGTCTTCGAGGCCCGCTCTCATGCCACGGCCGAAGAGCTGGCGGCGGCGGTCCAGGCCCGCTCCCCGGACGTCCACATCTCGACGATCTACCGGAACCTCGACGAGCTCGAGCGGCTCGGGGTGCTCGTCCATACCCACCTCGGTCACGGCCCGGCGAGCTACCACCTCGCCTCGTCGCCCCACGGCCATCTCGTCTGCGAGGTCTGCGGCGTCACGATCGAGGCACCGCCCGAGCTGTTCGCCGAGCTCGGGCGCACGGCGCGGGAGCGTTTCGGCTTCGACATCGATCCCCGGCACTTCGCCGTGCTGGGCCGGTGTGGACAGTGCACGACACCGAGGGAGAGAGAGGCGACGTGACCGATCGGACAACCGGGCTCACCATCACCGACCCGGAGTTCTGGCACCAGCCGCTCTCGGCGCGCATGGCCCACTTCGCCGAGCTGCGCGAGCAGGCGCCCTTTACCCGGTTCTCGTTCGTCGACCCGCTGACGAACGAGGACTCCCACTTCTACGCCGTGACCCGCTACGCCGAAGTGGTCGAGATCAGCCGCAGACCGCACGACTTCTGCTCCGGCAAGGGGTCGACGAGCATCGTCGACCTGCCGGCGGACGCGATGGAGTTCTTCGGCTCGTTCATCGTGATGGACGACCCGCGCCATGCCCGCCAGCGCGGGATCGTCGCCCGCTCGTTCACCCCTCGCCAGCTGCAGGGTGTGCTCGACAGCGTCGAGACCATCTGCGACCAGGTCATCGACGAGATGTGCGAGAAGGGCGAGGTCGACTTCGTGAAGGCGGTCTCGCAACCGTTCCCGCTCCTTGTCATCTGCGACATGATGGGCATCCCGCGAAGCGAGTTCTCGACCGTCCTGAACGCGACGAACGTCATCCTCGGCGCCGGAGACCCGGATTTCTTCGCCGGCAAGGCGGACCCGTTCACCGCCCTCCTCGAAGCGGGCATGGAGCTCACGAACCTCATGAACGAGCTGGCCGAGCTCCGGCGGGCGAACCCTGCCGATGACCTCACGAGCGCGCTCGTCCACAACGAGCTCGGTGAGGACGTGCTCGCGCCGAACGAGATCGCGCCGTTCTTCATCCTTCTTGC
>DATGKK010000147.1:0-6665 GCA_035294725.1 Acidimicrobiales bacterium
CAGATGGTGACGAGCTCGCCCTGCCCCCGCTGCCACGGGCTCGGCGAGATCGTGGCCAGCCCCTGCCCGGAGTGCCGCGGCGAGGGCCGGCGCACGCGTGAGCGGACGCTCACGGTCGAGGTGCCCGCCGGGGTGGACGACGGCGCCACGCTGCGGATCTCCGGGGCCGGACCGGCGGCCGTCCGAGGCGGCGTGCCCGGCGACCTCTACGTCCACCTCAGGGTCGCCCCTGAGCCTGGTCTCGAGCGGGCCGGCACGGACCTGCTCGCCACGGCCTCGATCTCCGTCGCCCAGGCCGCCCTCGGCACCACCGTCGAGGTGCAGGGCCTCGAGGGTCCGCTCGAGGTCACCATCCCGGCCGGCGTGCAGTCCGGGACGGTCATCCGGCTCGCCGGGCAGGGGGTGCCCCGGCTGCGCAGCCGGCACCGGGGCGACCTGCTCGTGAGGGTCGAGGTGGAGACGCCGACCAAGCTCACGAAGGAGGAGGAGGACCTCTTCCGCCGCCTCGCCGAGCTGCGCGGGGAGGCGGTCGCGCCCGCCGAGCAGGGGCTGCTGTCGAAGATCCGCTCGAGCTTCCGCTGAGCAGCGGGCCGTCCGACCTCGCTCCCCTGCGGGCGGCCGCCGCCCTCGTCTACGTCGCTGACCTGAAGCAGCCGGAGCTGCCGCACGAGGACCTCCACCACCTCGCCTCTGTCCGGCGCCTTCGCGACGGCGAGCCGGTCGTCGCGAGCGACGGGCAGGGCGCCTGGTGCCAGTGCCGTGCCGTGGTGGCCCGCCGCGCCCGCAGGGAGCCGGCCCCGAGCTCGTTCCGGCTCGAGCCGGAGGGACCCGTCCGCTACGAGCCGGCGCCGCAACCGGCGATCGAGATCGCGTTCTCCCTCGTGAAAGGGGACCGCACCGAGTGGGCGGTGGCCAAGCTGACCGAGCTCGGGGCCGACCGGATCCTTCCCCTCGTGTGCGAGCGGACCGTCGTGCGGCCCGGCGGCGACGAGCCCTCGCCGCGCCGGGGCGAGCGCCTCCGCCGCATCTCGAGGGAGGCGGCCATGCAGGCGCGCCGCGTCCACCTTCCGACCGTGGCGGACCCGGTCGGGCTGGGAGAGCTCCTCCAGGCGGTCGACCCGGACCGCACCGGTCTTGCCGAGCCGGGCGGCGAGCCGGCCGGGCTTGCGCGTCCGGTTCTCCTCGTCGGCCCGGAGGGGGGCTGGTCGCCCGGCGAGCTCCGTCTCGCCGGGGCGCGCGGGCTCGCGACGGTCGGTCTCGGACCGCACGTGATGCGGACCGAGACCGCCGCCATCGCGGCGGCGGCCCTGCTCACGGCCGTGCGCAGCGGTTCGGTCCGGCCTGGCGCACGGCCCTGACGGCGCCCCCCCGAACCGCCGTGGCCTGGCCCTTCGCGCGCTGCTGGCAGGGCCTCCAACACGCTGCGTGAGTGCCTTTGCCACTGACAGTGTGATTCGTGCCGCGAAACGTGGTGTAATAGAGGGGAGGAGCGGTTACACAACGGCCGGGGCCGGAGGCAACCCTCCTCGATCGTGGTACCGCCGTGCGAGGGGTACGGCGGTGGGAGCAACGTCCGCCCTCTCGGACGGGAGAGCGGGCCGAGGCGGCCGAACAGGCCGGACGGAGCATCGGCTATGGCGCAAGTGAGCAGCATGGATGACGAGGCGGCCGCTCGGTACGCCCAGGCGGTCGGCTACCGCTTGAGAGCGGTCCGGCGGCAGAAGCGGCTGTCGCTGCAGGCCGTGGAGAAGGCCTCCGGCGAGGAGTTCAAGGCGTCCGTCCTCGGGGCCTACGAGCGGGGGGAACGCACGATCTCGGTGCCTCGGCTCCAGCGCCTCGCGCAGATCTACGACGTGCCGGTCGACCAGCTCCTGCCGAGCGACAGCAGCAACCCGCTCAACCGGGCCTCGCAACTCGGCTCGGCGCGGACCAACGGCAACGACCGGCGCAACCGGAAGGTCACGATCGACCTCGTCCGGCTGAACGAGGCCCGCGGCCCCGAGCGGGACCTCCTCCGCCACTTCCTCGCCTCGGTGCAGGTGCAGCGCCAGGACTTCAACGGCAAGGTCCTCACGATCCGCGAGGACGACCTGAGGGTCATCGCCTCGATGTTCGGGCGCAACATCGACGCCCTCGTGGGGCGCCTCGAGGAGCTGGGCCTCGTGCTCCCGACCGTGCCGACGAACAGCGCGGGAGCCGCCTCGGCAATGTGACCGGCGCAGGGCTGCAACCGGGCACACTGGTTGAGTGCCCGGCACCTCCGTCTACGTGCACGTCCCGTTCTGCGCGACGCGCTGCGACTACTGCGCCTTCGCCACCTTCACGGACCGCCACGACCTGCGCAGCCAGTACGTCGACGGCTGCATCGCCCACCTGGAGCGGGCCCGCGCCGATGCCGGCCTCGCCCCTCCGGGCGACCTGAGCTGGCCGGAGCCGGCGCCGACGCTCTACCTCGGAGGCGGGACCCCGTCACAGCTCGAGATCACCGACCTCGCGCGGCTGCTCGCTGCCGTGCCGGTGGCCGAGGGCTCGGAGGTGACCGTCGAGGCCAACCCCGAGGACGTCACCGGGGCCTTCGCCCGCGCCCTCGTCGAGGCGGGGGTGAACCGGGTCTCGCTCGGGGTCCAGTCCCTTGATCCGGTCGTCCTCTCCGGCCTCGGCCGCCGGCACGACCCTTCCGCCGTCGCCGCCGCCGCCGAGGCCATCGGCGAGGCCGGCATCGGCTCGTACAGCGTGGACCTCATCTACGGCGGCGCCGGCGAGAGCGACCGGAGCTTCGTCGCCACCCTCGAGGGCGTCCTCGGCCTGGAGCCGGCGCCCGCTCACGTGAGCGCCTACGCCCTCACCGTCGAGCCCGGCACGCCGCTGTGGCGGGACCGCTCCCGCCATCCCGACGACGACGCCCAGGCGCGCCGGTACGAGCTCGCCGACGAGCTGCTCACGGCAGCCGGTCTCAGCTGGTACGAGATCTCCAACTGGGCCCGCCCTGGTCACGAGAGCCGCCACAACCTCAACTACTGGGCCCAGGGCGACTACCTCGCCATCGGCTCCGCCGCTCACGGGCACCGGGCCGGCCGGCGCTGGTGGAACGTGAGGACTCCGGAGCGCTACCTCGCCGCCCTCGCCGCCGGGCGCTCGCCCGTGGCCGGCGAGGAGACCCTCGATCCGCCGCTGCGGGCGAGCGAGGCGCTCGAGCTGGCGCTGCGGACCCGGCAGGGCGTCCCTCGAGACTGCCTGCCCCCGGAGTTCGGCGAGCGAGAGGAGCTGGCCCGCCTCGTCGAGCCGGTGCCAGGGCCGGAGGGCGCCGGGCGCGTCCGGCTCACTCTCGCCGGCAGGCTCCTCGCGAACGAGGTTGCCTGCCGCCTCGTGAGCAAGATCACCTGAAACAGCAAGAGAGCCGTATACTTCCAGCCATGCCGGAGCCGATTCGGTGGATGAGCACGGGCGAGGTCGCCGACTACCTCGGCGTCAACACGCGCACCCTCTACCGCCTGATCGACGAGGGCGACCTGCCCGCCTACAAGCTCGGCAGGGTGATCCGGCTCCAGGAGAGCGACGTGATCGCCTTCGTCGAGCGCTCCCGGATCAAGCCCGGCAGCCTCGAGCACCTCCACCCCGTGCCCTCGAGGGGCGAGCCCTGACCGGGGTGGCGACGACCCGGCCCGAGTGCCTCTTCTGCGCCATCGTGGCCGGCACCGTCCCGTCGACGGAGGTGCTCGCCACCGAGTCGGTCTACGCCTTCAGGGACATCAACCCCGGCGCCCCGACCCACGTGCTCGTGGTGCCCCGGACCCACGTCACCGACGCGGCCGCCCTCGGGCCCGAGCACGGCGAGCTGCTCGCCGAGATGTGCGTCGCCGCGAGGACGATCGCCCAGCAGGAGGGGCTGTCGGGCGGCTACCGGCTCGTGTTCAACGTCGGGGAGGACTCCGGCAACTCGGTCCCCCACCTCCACCTGCACGTGCTCGGTGGCCGCCGGTTCACCTGGCCTCCCGGTTGACCCCACGCCTGCCGCAGGCCGGCTTGCGCGCCCCCGGCGCCCGAGCCGGCCGGGGCCGGACCCGACGCCCGAGCGGTACCCTTGACGAGATCACCGTGCCCGACACCCAGGTCAAGATCCTCGTCCCCGGCAACCACCTCATGATCGGCTTGCTCGGGCAGCAGGACGAGCTCCTGCGGGTCGTCGAGGGGGCCTTCGCGGGGACGAGCATCCACGTCCGCGGCAACGAGATCAACGTCGCCGGACCCGACGCCGAGCAGGTGGGGCGGCTGTTCGAGGAGCTCCTGGCGCTGCTCGAGCGCGGCCACGGGATCGACCACGCCAACCTCGGCCGGTCGATCGAGATGGTGAAAGAGGACCTGCGACCCTCAGAGGTGCTCTCGGCGGAGGTGGCCCGCTCCTCGCGGGGGCGGCGGGTGCACCCGAAGACCGCCGGCCAGAAGCGGTACGCCGACGCCATCTCGGCCCACGTGCTCACCTTCGGCATCGGCCCCGCCGGCACGGGCAAGTCCTACCTCGCCGTCGCCCTCGCCGTGCAGGCTCTCCAGGCCAAGGAGGTCACCCGCATCATCCTCACCCGGCCGGCCGTCGAGGCGGGCGAGCGGCTCGGCTTCCTCCCCGGCGACCTGATGGCCAAGGTGGACCCCTACCTGCGGCCGCTCTACGACGCCCTCTACGACATGCTCGAGCCCGAGGGCACCCAGCGCCTCATGGAGCGGGGCACGATCGAAGTCGCCCCGCTCGCCTACATGCGAGGCCGGACGCTCAATTCGAGCTTCGTGATCCTCGACGAGGCCCAGAACACCACCCACGAGCAGATGAAGATGTTCCTCACGAGGATCGGCTTCGGGACGAGAGTCGTCGTGACCGGCGACGTGACCCAGGTCGACATCCCAGGAGGCCCTGCCCGCTCCGGCCTCGTCGGGCTCGAGGACGTCCTCGGAGGGATCGAGGGGGTTGCCTTCGTCCGGCTCGGCCAGGCCGACGTCGTGCGGCACCGGATCGTCCGTGACATCGTCTCGGCCTACGACCGCCACACGGCCCGCATCGCCGGCCTCACCCCGGGGGAGGGCGCCGCCCGCCATGACGATCCAGGTCTTCGTCGCTGACGAGCAGTCCGACCGGCCGGTCGACCCGGGCCGCTGGCAGCGGCTCGCTGAGAGGGTCCTCGCCGACCGAGGCGTCGCGGGCACGGCCGAGCTGAGCGTGCTGTTCGTGGACGAGGCGGCGATCGCCTCGCTGAACGAGCGCTTCTTGTCGCGGCCGGGGCCGACCGACGTGCTGTCGTTCCCGATCGAGGACGAGATCGACCTCCCGGGTCCCCCGCAGCCGGGGAGGGAGCCGGACCTGACCGGCCCCGGCCGAGAGCCCTTCGGCGAGGACGACCCGGCCCCGTTGCTCCTCGGCGACGTCGTGATCTGCCCCGCCGTGGCCTGGCGCAACGCGCCGGAGCACGCCGGCTCGTACGAGGACGAGCTCGCGCTCCTGCTCGTCCACGGCATCTTGCACCTGCTCGGGATGGACCATGAGCAGGACGCCGACGCCGCGGAGATGGAGCAGCTCGAGCGGGAGCTGCTCGCCCGCCATCACCATCGACCACCGGCGGAGGGCGCCGACCGGTGAGCGACGGCACCGCCTTCGGCGCCGGCGTGCTCGCCACGGCCCGCTTCGGCGGCGCCGATGTCGGCATCCTCGTCGCCGTGCTCGTGCTGATCGGGGCGTCCGCCGTGCTCGCCCTCGCCGAGACGGGCCTCACGAGGATGTCCCGGCCGAAGGCGAAGGCGCTCGTCGACGCCCGGCACCACGGAGCGAGAGCGCTCCTCCGGCTCGTCGAGGATCCGGAGCGCTTTCTCGCCCCAGTCCTGTTCCTGGCACTGCTCTGCCAGCTCGTGGCCGCCACACTCGTCGGGGTCGTCGCCGCCCGCCTCCTTGGCGCCTGGGGTGTCGCCGTTGCCACCGCCTTCGAGGTCGTGGTCATCTTCGTGTTCGGCGAGGCCGTGCCGAAGCAGTGGGCCGTCCGCCACGCGGACCGTGCCGCGCTGCTGGCGGCGCCGGTCATCTCGGTCGTCGTCGGGTTCCCGCCCGTCCGGTGGATCTCCGGGCTCCTCATCGGGATCGCGAGGGCGATCACTCCGGGCGGGAGGGACCCGAGCCGGGGTGGGAGCGATGTGACCGAGTCGGAGCTGCTCGCCTTCGCCGACGTCGCCGTCGAGGACGAGGCGATCGAGGAGGGTGAGCGGACGCTCATCCACCAGATCATCGGGTTCGGCGACACGATCGCCCGCGAGGTCATGGTCCCCCGCCCCGACGTGGTCGCCGTCGACGCCGCCACGCCAGCCGAGGCCGTGCTCGAGCTCGCCATCAGGGCCGGCTACTCCCGGATCCCGGTCTACCGGGAGACGATCGACGACGTCACGGGCGTCGCGTTCACGAAGGACCTCGTGCGGGCGGTCCGGGAGGGCCGGGACTCCGTGCCCGTGGGCGAGGTCGCCCGCGAGGTCCACTGCGTCCCGGAGACCAAGCGGGTCGCCCCCCTGCTCCGTGAGATGCAGCGGGAGCGGTACCACCTTGCCGTCGTGATCGACGAGTACGGCGGCACGGCGGGCGTGGTGACGCTCGAGGACCTGATCGAGGAGCTCGTTGGCGAGATCGTGGACGAGTTCGA
>DATGKK010000148.1:0-24243 GCA_035294725.1 Acidimicrobiales bacterium
CGTGACCTGCGGATCCGGATCATCTCGGTACGACGCTCACGGAGCGAAGAGGTAAGGATCTATGAGCAAGATGAGCACTGAGGAGTTCGACGAGCGCTTCGATGCCGGCGAGGATGTGACCTCAGCCCTCGACCTTTCAGCTGCGCGGCGACCCGGTCTGGAGCAACGGCGGGTCAACGTGGACTTCCCCTCCTGGATGATCGAGAAGCTCGACCGGGAAGCCAAGCGCCTCGGCGTGACCCGTCAATCGGTCATCAAGGTCTGGATCGCCGAGCGGCTCGAGCATCGAGGTGGGAACGCGGCGTGACCGCGGCTCATCGTCATCTCCCAAGCGGCTAGGTCGACGCCGTCCGCAAGCCCATCCCGTTGTGGGAAACCCTGCGTCAGTGGACGGTGAGGGCGGCGGCGATCACGTCGGCGACAGTCTCCGGGTCCTCAAGCTGCGGCAGGTGGGCCATGCCGGCCAGAACCCGATACCGCCCGTTGGGCAACCGCTCGGCCAACTGCCGGCTACGCTCCACGAAGAAGGGCACGTCGAGGTCCCCGCAGGCCACTGTTGCCGGGACCTTCACACGCTCGAGCTGGCTCCAGGCGTCTATGCCGCTGGCTCCCGCCTCCTCCGGCATCCCGTTGCCCAGGAGAACCCTGTTCATGTCGAGCAGGAGGTCTCGGGCCGGTCCAGCGACCCTGCCCTCGGGTTGGGCGGGACCGTCGAGCCAAAGCCAGGTCTCGAGGCGGTTCACCTCGTCCAGGTCGCCTGCCTCCATGGCCTGGTCGATGAGCCGACCGAAACGGGCGGTGTCGGCGTCGAGCTCGGGAACCTGAGTGCCGCTCACCGCCGGGGAGATCAACACCAGACCGGCCACCCGCTCAGGGGCGGTGAGAGCGGTGTCGAGGGCGACGCCGCCGCCTGCGGAGCTTCCCACCAGCCACACCGGGCCATCAGCAACCTCATCGAGCACTGCGAGGAGGTCCCCGACGTGAGAGAACTCTTCGGTC
Organism: Acidimicrobiales bacterium; assembly: GCA_035294725.1. Classification (GTDB taxonomy): domain Bacteria; phylum Actinomycetota; class Acidimicrobiia; order Acidimicrobiales; family Bog-793; genus DATGKK01. The sequence goes on from DATGKK010000148.1 coordinate 1,000, forward strand.
GACGGAGCCGTGTCTCCGAATCCGCGCCGGTCGTAGGAGACGACGGTGGCGTACCCATTAATGGCGGCCGACACCACCCGCCAGCTCCGCCGGTCCGTGACCCCGGCGTGCAGCAGCACCACAGTGGGGTCCGGGCCGGGCCGGCATTCCCCGACTAGACGCCCACTTCCGTGGTTGACAACCAGGTTCTTACTCACGGACATCGCCTCATGATCGCCCAGCCCGGACATCAGCGCCAGCCGATACCGGCGCCAGGCCGGGACCAGACAGCTACCCCCCAACGGATCCCTGAGCCAACCAAGTTGGTGACGGTCGAACGTAACCCGCCCGCCCGAGCGGGTCCGGTGCTCAGGACGTGGACCTGCAGCAGGCGCCACCGGTGGTACCATACACCGCCATGAAGAAGACCACGCTCTACTTGCCGGAGGATCTCAGGGTGAGGGTGAAGCGGACCGCCGCGGAGCGTGGGATCTCGGAGGCAGAGGTGATCCGCGAGGCGATCCGGCAGTCGGTCGGCGGAGTTCGTCCTCATCCTCGCGGTGCGCTGTACTCGAGCGGCACGCCGGTCGCCCGCAACGCCGAGGAGATGCTGGCCGGATTCGGCGAGCGCTGAAAGGTGTCCACCGCTCTCATTGTCGACACGAGCGCCCTGCTCGCGTTCTTCGATGCTTCCGAGCCCGACCATGAGGCAGTGTCCGCCGTGCTCGCGCCAGCCGATGTCCTGGTCGTGTCACCGTACGTGGTCGCCGAGCTCGACTACCTCGTGGCCACCCGGCACGGCGTTGACAATGAGCTGGCAGTGCTGGACGAGCTTGCCGCCGGAGCGTGGCGCCTGGCAGCGTTCGACGACGACGATCTCCAGAGCGCGAGCCGGATCATCGCCCGATACAGGGACCAGAAGATCGGGGTGGCCGACGCTTCGATCATGGTGCTTGCGGAGAGGTACCGGACTCGAAGTGTCGCGACCCTCGATCACCGGCACTTCGCCGTACTCACGGCCCTTGACGGCGGACCCCTCGAGGTTCTCCCCGGAAAGGGTTGAGGCGTTCGCCGGCGCCACGCGCGGAGCAAGAGGGTGAGGGCGCTCAGCGGTCACCGGCATGCGCCAAGTGGAGCCGCGCCCCGCTTGGGTGGACGTAGTCGTGAGGGGAGCGAGATGCGGGCTGGTCCGTGATCACCACCGTGCGCGTGGCAACGGGCTCGACGAGCTCGTCGCCGCCGCGCCGCCCCGGGCGCCGCGTGAGGGATCCGAGCCTCGGCGGGCGCACCCGACGGGGCTGGTCGCTCGGCACGGTCGTCTCGCAGGTGACGTTGACGTGAGCTTTGGCGATACAGTTGACGTCAACGTCATCTATCCAGGAGCCACCATGTCCGATCAGACCGCGGCCGCCGTGCTCACCACGCCCTCCACCGATCCCTACAGGGGCAAGTGGCTGACGCTGTCGAACACGACCCTCGGGATGCTGATGGTGGTGATCAACCAGTCGATCATCCTGATCGCCCTGCCGGACATCTTCCGGGGCATCCGCCTCAACCCCCTCACGCCGGGAAACTCCAGCTACTTCTTGTGGCTGCTCATGGGCTTCACGGTGGTCACTGCCGTGCTGGTGGTGAGCTTCGGGCGTCTCGGGGACATGTTCGGCCGGGTGAAGATGTACAACCTCGGCTTCGCGGTGTTCAGCGTGTTCTCGATCCTGCTGGCGGTGACCTGGATGCACGGAACGGCAGCGGCGCTGTGGCTCATCATCATGCGGGTCTTCCAGGGCGTGGGCGGCGCGCTGCTGTTCGCGAACTCCTCGGCGATCCTCACCGACGCGTTCCCACCCCACCAGCGGGGCCTCGCCCTCGGGGTGAACCAGGTGGCGGCCATCGGGGGCTCGTTCATCGGGCTGGTCCTCGGTGGTGTGCTCGGACCCGTCGAGTGGCACCTCGTGTTCCTCGTCTCGGTCCCCTTCGGCGTGTTCGGCACCTTCTGGGCCTACTTCAAACTGGTCGAGAAAGGGGTGCGCACGGCCTCGCACATCGACTGGTGGGGGAACCTGACCTTCGCCGTCGGTCTCATCGCGGTCCTGGTCGGCATCACCTACGGGATCGAGCCCTACGGCGGGCACTCGATGGGGTGGACGAACCCGTGGGTGATCGGAGCCATCGGCGGCGGCGTCGTGGTGCTCGGCATCTTCGGCTACATCGAGACCAAGGTCGCGAACCCGATGTTCCGGCTGCCGCTGTTCCGAATCCGGGCATTCGCCGCGGGCAACGTGGCGAGCCTGCTCGCGTCCCTCGGGCGGGGCGGCCTCATGTTCATCCTCATCATCTGGCTCCAGGGCATCTGGCTGCCCCAGCATGGCTACAGCTTCGCCAACACCCCGCTCTGGGCCGGCATCTACATGCTGCCGCTCACCGCTGGGTTCTTGATCGCCGGACCGCTCTCAGGGTTCCTGTCCGACCACTTCGGGGCGCGGCCGTTCGCCACCGGCGGCATGGTCGCCGCAGCTGCCAGCTTCGGGTTGCTCGAGCTGCTGCCGGCCAACTTCTCCTACATCTGGTTCGCACTGCTGCTGCTCGTGAACGGGCTTGCCATGGGGCTGTTCGCCTCACCGAACCGGGCTGGGATCATGAACAGCCTCCCTCCCAACCAACGTGGGGCCGGCTCGGGGATGACCGCCACCTTCCAGAACTCGGCCATGGTGCTCTCGATCGGCATCTTCTTCACCTTGATCATCACCGGGCTCGCGAGCGGGCTGCCGGGAAGCCTGTACCACGGACTCGTCGCCCAGGGTGTTCCTGCGGCTGCCGCGGCCAGGGTGTCGCACCTGCCGCCGACGGGAGCGCTGTTTGCAGCCTTCTTGGGCTACAACCCAATGGGCCAGCTCCTTGGACCATCGCTCGGCCACCTCTCCCATGCTCACGCGGCCTACCTCACCGGTAGGAGCTTCTTCCCGAAGCTCGTGTCGGCACCCTTCATGAACGGCCTTCGCGAAGCCTTCGACTTTGCCGTCGCGGCCTGTGCCATCGCAGCCGTCGCCTCGTGGCTGCGCGGCGGCAAGTACCACTACGTCGACGGCGACGAGCTGCGTCCCGCCGAGGTCCGCGCTGCCGGCACCACGGCGTTCATGCCGGCGAAGGCAGGTGCGCCCGAGGAGTCGAGCTCGAACGGCCACCGCGGTGCGAACGGCCGACCTTCCTACGTTCCCGGCTCGCCGGCCTCATCACGGAGGCACGAGCGGCCGCCGGACGGCCCGGGGCGACGGCGGGCGAGCGACCGAGTCGAGTCGTGAGCCTCACGACGCCGGCCGTCGCAGGTGCGTCGAGTCCCTCCGATGCCGAGAGGTGTCAGTCGACGGCCGCCTGCAGGAGGTCGAGGCTGTCCGGAGGAGCCCGCCTTCTTGTGAACCCGGGATCTGGACCGTGGTCGCCCTCCGGCACGTCGACGCCCGCCCGGCAGTGTCACCACCCCTTTCGACTCTGTCCGCGAACGTGCCAACCTCGGCGCGCAACGCTGGGTGGTGTCTGCCGCCGGCGCCGGTGAGCGTTCGAAGTAGCGCCGACAGGAAACGCCCGGTGCCGTGCTCGCATGCCGGCCGCGCGCCAGCGGGGCTCACTCTTGCGCGGCGCGTGCCATCGCGGAGGTGTCGAGGAGGCCGGCGGCGACTACCGCCTGACTGAGCGGCCGCGCTAGCTGGCGGAGCCGCTCGCAGCCGTCCTGCCCGAGCGCGGCGTACGGGGGAAGGGCGCGGGCGTCGGTCCGGTCCTCGACCTCCTGGCGGAGGGCACGACCCGCGGAGGTGAGCGTGGGAGGGTCGTCGGCCGTGACGAGGCCACGGCTCCGGAGTCGTTCGACACCGTCGGCCCACTCGCTGTCCCCCCACGCCCGTGAGGTCCGGAGCGCACCAGGCGGCAACTCGCCGGACGCTTCGTGCATCACCAGTGCCTCCACCGGATCGAGCTCGGCGACTACGAGGCAGGCGATGTGACCGTCCCCGCGGAACTCTCGCAGCAGGGTCTGCGCGTGCCAGAGCTGGAGGAGCGGGTCGCGAGGCCAGTCGAGCGCAGCGTGCGCTGCGAACAGCGGGCGCCCGGCCACATGCTCGGTCGCCTCCTCCGCGGCCTGGCGAGCGAGCTGAGCGGCTTCGGCGACCGCGTCTGAGCTCGAGAGCTCGCTCCCGAGGCCCCGCCGGAGCGCCCTTAGGGCCGCCGTGCACCGCGCCGCGATCACCGCGGCGGGCGACGCCAGCTCCCACGCCGCCGGAATGGCAGAGCGGACAAGCTCGGGGTTGAAGTTGTAGAAGGTGGCGATGACCACCTCGGCAGCGACGGGCCCGAGGGCCGCGGCGCGGGAGGCGAAATAGCCCATCCGCGATCCGGACAGGCCGAGCCGCGCGTACTCCTCCCCGGCTTCGGGCGCGAAGTAGATCATGCCGTGGAGGGGCTCCAGCGTCCGCCACGTCTTGCGTGCCACGATCGGGTCCATCGTCGCAAGGTACACGGCGGCGGATCGGGCCGGCGCCATAGGCTCGGACGGTGGTCTCCGAGCTGTTCGATCCTGATGCCTGGCGGCCGGTCCCCGGCTTCGAGCTCACCGACGTCACCTATCACCGAGCCGTCGACCAGGGCACCGTGCGGATCGCCTTCGACCGGCCCGAGGTGAGGAACGCCTTCCGCCCCCACACCGTCGACGAGCTCTGTCTCGTCCTCGACCACGCTCGCCAGTGGGTCGACGTCGGCTGCGTGCTGCTCACTGGCAACGGACCGTCGCCGAAGGACGGCGGATGGGCCTTCTGCTCCGGCGGCGATCAGCGCATCCGGGGCGCGGACGGCTACCGGTACGCCGAGGATGACCCGGACGCCCCGCCGACCGGCCGGCTCCACATCCTCGAGGCCCAACGGCTCATCCGCTTCATGCCGAAGGTCGTGATCTGCGTCGTGCCCGGCTGGGCGGCCGGCGGCGGCCACAGCCTCCATGTCGTCTGTGACCTCACGCTCGCGAGCGCCGAGCATGCGCGTTTCAAGCAGACCGATGCCGACGTGGCCAGCTTCGACGGTGGCTTCGGCTCCGCCTATCTCGCTCGGCAGGTCGGGCAGAAGCGCGCCCGCGAGATCTTCTTTCTCGGGCGGACCTACTCGGCCGAGGAAGCCTGGAGGATGGGCGCCGTCAACGCCGTCGTGCCCCATGCCGAGCTGGAGCGGGTGGCGCTCGAATGGGCCCGCGAGATCAACTCGAAGAGCCCTACCGCCGTGCGGATGCTGAAGTACGCCTTCAACCTGATCGACGACGGTCTGGTCGGCCAGCAACTCTTCGCCGGCGAGGCGACCCGCCTCGCCTATGGCACTGCCGAGGCGGAGGAGGGTCGGGACGCGTTCCTCGAGAAGCGCCCCCCGGACTGGTCGCCGTACCCCTGGTCATTCTGATCCCGCGGCCGCCGCTCACCCCGCCCTCGGCGCCGGCGGCCACCGCCGCCGGGCTGCCGTACTTGGAAGGCGGTCCGAGCTGCGGCGCGGCTAGCCCTCCTGGATGAGCCCGAGCAAGTTGCCGTCAGGGTCGGTGACGTGGGCGACGAGGCGGCCTCCGCCCACGTCGCGGGGAGCATCCTTGATCGTGGCACCGGCAGCGGTGACCGCGGCCAGGGTTGCCTCGATGTCGGCCACGTGCCAGTACGCGACCGGCGAGGTCATGTGCTGCGGACCTCCGCCTGGCACGAGCCCGATGTGCTGGCCGGCCACGTCGAAGCCGACGTAGTAGCTGCTGTCGACCTGGGGTGGCTGGCCGAGGAGGGCGGCATAGACGGGTGTGGCTCGCTCCAGGTCGGAGACAGGATGCAGCACGGTCTTGATTCCTTGCGTCGAAGAGTTGGTCATGGCGCTCCTGGGTGCTCAGGGTCACATCGGTCCCGTTGGTGTCGTCAAGAGCATGACGATCACGAGCGAGAGGATGTGACCGTGAGCAACCTAGAGCAGCTGGCTCGCGAGTTCGAAGCCAACCGGTCCCGCCTGAGGGCGGTGGCGGTGCGGATGCTCGGGTCCGTGCACGACGCCGAGGACGTGGTCCAGGAGGCATGGCTCCGGCTCGGCCGGGCCGACACCGAGGCGGTGGACAATCTCGGCGGCTGGCTGACCACGGTCGTCGCCAGGATGTGCCTGGACGCTCTCCGCCAGCGGGGCAGGAGACCCGAGGTCGCAGCCGGCGCCGCCCCTGACCCCGAGGCGGGGGAGGTGGCCACCCCGGAGGACGACGCGCTCCTTGCGGACTCGGTCGGCGCGGCGTTGCTCGTCGTGCTGGACACCTTGGAGCCTGCGGAGCGGCTGGCCTTCGTGCTGCACGACATGTTCGCGCTCCCCTTCGAGGAGATCGCCCCGATCGTCGGCCGCACACCGGTCGCCGCCCGCCAACTCGCGAGCCGTGCCCGCCGGCGAGTGCGCTCGGACCCGGTCATCCCCGAGCACGAGGCGGCGGTGGAGCGCGACGTGGTGGCGGTGTTCCTCGCAGCCGCGCGGCGCGGGGACTTCGGTGCGCTCCTGCGCCTGCTCGACCCTGAGGTCGTGGTGCGGGCCGATCGGGCGTCCGTGGAGATGGCCGCCGCGCGAGCGAGCGCCGGTGCCCCGAGCCTCGAGGCCGAGATGCGGGGTCCGGACGCCGTCGCCCGAGTCTTCGCAGGGGGTGCGAGAGCGGCTCGACCCGCTCTCGTCGACGGCCTGGCCGGGGCGGTGGTGTCGGTTGGCGGGCGACCCCTCGCCGCGTTCAGTTTCACGGTGATCGAGGGTCGGGTGTCCGCGATCGAGCTGGTCGCGGACCCACAAACTCTCGGTTCCATGGTGCTGGAACCTCTTAGCGGCCGAGATCCCGCCAGCCCGATCCGGCGGGGGAGCGCCGCCACGAGGAGGCAGGAGGCAACGTGACGCAGCCGTCGGACGCGATCGACCAGCGGATCGAGGAGCTCGGAGACTGGCGCGGCCGGATGCTCGGAGAGCTCCGCCGCATCATCACAGAGGCCGATCCCGACGTCGTGGAGGAGTGGAAGTGGGTGAAGCCGACGAGCCCCGGCGTCCCGGTCTGGTCGCACGCCGGCGGGATCTGCACTGGGGAGACCTACAAGAACGTCGTCAAGCTGACGTTCTTCAGGGGTGCGTCGCTCCTTGACCCGTCCGGTCTGTTCAACTCGAGCCTCGAGGGAAAGGTGAGGCGCGCCATCGACTTCCGGGAGGGCGACACTGTCGATGAAGGCGCTCTGAAGGACCTCGTCCGTGAGGCAGTGGCGCTCAACCAACGTTCCTGACGGCGGATCGCCGTCGTCAGGGTCGGCAACGAGCTCGCGGGCTTTCGTTCGAGCACGACGGTCGCGCCACCGCGAGCCGGGCAGTCGGGTCGCGCCCGGTGCCGCTCGTGCCGTCGTTCGCCCGGGTTGGCCGTGGGAGGCTCGCGGGATGGACGTCACGATCAGGGAGTACCGCCCGGCCACCGACGAGGCGGTGGTGGTCGAGTTCGCGCTCCGTGCCTGGGAGCCAGTCTTCGCCTCCTTGCGAGCCGTCCTCGGAGCAGACCTCTTCGCCCGCCTCCATCGGGGCGACGAGGGCTGGCACGCGTTCCAGGGTGCCGCTGTCCGCCGCGCCCTCGCCGATCCGTCCATGGTGAGCTTCGCCGCCGAGGTGAGCGGGACTGCGGTGGGCTTCGTGTCGGCCCGGCTGACCGAAGATCGGGAGATCGGCGAGATCTTCATGCTGGCCGTCAACCCCGACCACCAGGCGCGCGGGATCGGCACGTTGCTCACCGAGACGGCGACGCAGTGGCTGCGGCAGTCAGGCGCCCGCGTGGCCTTCGTCGAGACGGGCGGCGATCCGGGCCATGCCGCCGCGCGGCGGGTCTACGAGAAGACCTCCTTCAGCGCTTTGCCGGTGGTGCGGTACTTCGCGGCGCTGTAGCACAGCCGCGATCGACCGCCACGACCGGCAGCGGCGAGGCGCGGGGACCCGGTGCCGGTCGGCCGAAGGTGGTGAACATGCGCAAGGTCGTCGCCCACGAGCTGCATGCCCCCGCCCGCGCCGCCGAGGACCCGGACGGGACGAGGTAACCGGGGCGAGCCTGGCCTCGGTGATCACCCACGAGGACGCCGTCATCTTCGGCCGGCGCAGCTACGACGAGCGGTCGCAGGGCAGCGATCTGGAGCCGTTCGCCAGCTTCCTCAACGCCGTCTCGAAACTCGTCGTCACCTCGGCTGGTGGTGCCCAGGTGGCGCGCGCCCGGCACCCTGCGGCGAAGCCGTGGAGCAGCCTCCCGCCTCACGGAGCTGCTCGGGTAGCGTCGTCCACGAGGTGCTGGACAACGGATCCGACCCGGCCGCCGGCGAGCTGCGCCCCGAGGAGGTCTGGCCGTGACGCGACTGGCTCGTCTCGATGCCGTGCACCGGCTTGACCTCGGCTGTTTCGTGCGCCCTTCCTCCGAGACCGGGACCGGCCGGCCCCGGGTCGAGGCTGTCTACGGCTACCTCGTCGTCCACCCCGAGCTCACGGTCGTGTTCGACACGGGGATCGGCACCGCCGACGAGGAGACCGAGGCGCACTACCAGCCTCACCGCCGACCCTTCGCGCTCGCATGCCGGGAGGCTGGGTGCGACGTGGGCGAGATCGACGTCGTCGTGAACAGCCATCTCCACTTCGACCACTGCGGGGCGAACCCGGCCCTCCCCGGACGGCGCATCGTCGTGCAGGCAGCCGAGCTCGAGGCGGCGAGCCGAGACCACTACACCGTGCCCGAGCTCATCGACTTCGAGGGCGCCGTCTACGACCCCATCAGCGGGGAGGCCGAGCTCGCCGACGGTCTCGTCGTGGTCCCGACCCCCGGGCACAGCCCAGGCCACCAGTCGCTCGTCGTGCGGTCGCGCGACGGCACGCTGCTCGTGGCAGGGCAGGCAATGGACGTCCCGGGCCCGACCGCGGCGCCGGTCGCCGGCTGCGCCTCGGCGTACGCGAGCGCGCATCTCGCCCGCCGGGCGGCACAGGGCACCGGGCGGGCCTTCGCAGGCTGGCCGGAGTGGTTGGACCGCATCGAGCAGTTCGACCCTGCCCGCGTGGTCTTCGCCCACGACGGCGCCATCTTCGAACCCCCCACGGCCCCTCACAGGTAGGCAGGCGGCCGCTTCGCACCCGACGTGCGGGTGCTCCCCTGCACCGCCGGCGGCTACGCGCCGCTGGGGCTCCCGAAGCCTGGAGGGAATAACACATGCTGATATTCCGTTGTACGGATATGTAGGCTCCTCCCTGGCGGGAGACGAGCGCCGACCAGACCAGGCAGGGTGCCACCGCACCACGACCGAGCAAGGAGCCGTCAATGGGAAACACCGAGCACTCCGCCGTTCTCGCCGTAAGGGGCATGACCTGTGACGATTGCGCCCACCGCGTGACCACCGCTCTCGAGAGCGCGGGGGCCGAGGGCGTCGTGGTCGACTGGCGCGCCGGCGAGGCACGCTTCTCCTTCTCGGAGCAGCTCGACGAGCCCCGGCTTCGCGGTGCCGTCGAGCATGCGGGCTACCGGCCGGGGGAGCTGCGTCTCTCCGGTGGCGTCCTCCCGGAGGTCGCCGGGGACGCCGGGTTCGACTACGACCTGGTCGTGCTCGGTGCGGGCTCGGCGGCATTCGCGGCGGCGATCAGAGCCGCCGACGCCGGCCGCACGGTCGCCCTGGTCGAGCAGGGGACCCTCGGGGGGACCTGCGTGAACGTCGGCTGCGTGCCGTCAAAGGCGCTCCTTCGCGCGGGCGAGCTCGCGTGGGCAGCCGGTCATCACCCCTTCACTGGGCTGTCGACGACCTCGGGTCCTGTCGACCTCGCAGCCCTTGTCGCCCAAAAGGACGAGCTGGTGCGAATGATGCGCCAGACGAAGTACGCCGACCTCGTCGCCGACTACGGCTTCACCGTCATCCCGGGTCACGCCCGCTTCAGCGATCCCGAGACCCTCGAGGTCGACGACCGCCGCCTGCGCGCCCGTGCGTACCTGGTGGCGACCGGTGCCTCGCCCGCGGCTCCACCCGTCCCGGGGCTCGCCGAGGCCGGCTACCTGACGTCGACGAGCGCCCTCGAAGTGACGGAGGTGCCACGCCGGCTCGCCGTGATCGGAGCGAACGCGATCGGGCTCGAGCTGGGCCAGTTCTTCCTGCACGTCGGAGCCGAGGTCACCTTCGTCGACGTGGCGGAGCGCATCGCCCCCTTCGAGGAGCCCGAGATCTCCGAGGCGCTCGAGGCGGCACTGCGTGCCGAGGGGGCCCGCATCCACACTTCCGCCCAGGTCGTCTCGGTTCGCAGGACCACCGACCACGTGGAGGTGGTGATCGAGGTGGAGGGCCGCCGGATCGAGCTCGTCGCCGACGAGCTGCTCGTCGCGACGGGACGGCGACCGAACACCGAGGGGCTCGGCCTCGAGAAGGCCGGGGTCGAGCTCGACGGGCGCGGCGCACTGGTCGTCGACGACGAGCTGCGCACCTCGAACCCGCGCATCTTCGGCGCAGGGGACGTGACCGGGGCGCCGCAGTTCGTCTACGTGTCCGCCTACGAGGGTGCCCTCGCCGTCGACAATGCCCTCCTTGGCGTCGGCCGTAGGACGGACTTCACCGGTCTGCCGAGAGTGACGTTCACCTCACCCCAGATCGCGGGTGCCGGGCTCACCGAGGCTCAGGCCAGAGCTGGCGGTGCTGCGGTGGAGACCTCGGTCCTCCCGCTCACCGCCGTCCCGCGGGCCCTCGTCAACCACGACACCGCGGGTCTCGTCAAGCTCGTCGCTGAGGTCGGCACCGGGCGCCTGCTCGGCGCGTCGGTCCTCGCCGAGGGAGCGGGTGACGTGATCCAGTCCGCCGTGCTCGCCATCCGCCACGGCATCACGATCGAGGAGCTGTCGAGCACCTTCCACCCCTACCTCACCATGGTCGAGGCGATGAAGCTCGCCGCCCAGACCTTCACTCGCGACGTCGAGAGGCTCTCGTGCTGCGCCGCCTAGATCGAGGTCCTTCCAGGCTACGGCCGTTGCGCCCCCACCGGTGAGTGGACCGCCCCGGCCGGAGAGCTGCTCGGCGCGCGCGGCCGCGTACACTACGAACACGTAGGAGGTGGTCGTCCATGCCGAGGCGGGTGGTGGCGGGGCGCCGGGTCGGTGACCTCGAGAGCGAGATCCTCGAGGTGCTCTGGTCGGCCCGAACCTGGCTGTCGGGGCGCGAGGTGCTGGAGCGTCTCGGCGACGAGCAACGGGCGTACACGACCGTGATGACCGTCCTCGGCCGCCTCGTCGACAAGTCGCTCGTCGAGCGGGCTCAGCACGGAAAGGCTCACCTTTACCGCGCAGCAGGAGATCCCGACGAGCTGACCGCTCAGGCGATCCGCTCGCTGCTCTCGGCGACGGCCCATCCCGGTGTCGCGATCGCGCGCTTTGTCGAGGGCCTCGACGACCCCGAGCTCGTCTCCGAGCTCGCTTCGGCGCTCAAGCGGGTCCGCCGCAGGTGAGCGCGGCGGCCGCCGGCCTCGGCCTCTTCGCCGTGCTCGTCGTGCTCCCGCGGTTGGCAGACAGCGACCGTTCTGTGGCACCCCGGGTGGCGGCGGGCGCGCACCTCATGAGCCTGCTCGGCTGGGCGCTCATGCCCGTGGTGTGGCTCGCGTGCCTCGGGAGCGCCCTCGGCGCCTCGCTCGGGGGGATCCGGACCTCGGGCGGGGGCTGCCTGCTCGGGCTCGATCGCGGCCAGTGGGAGCTCCTCGGCTACGTGCCGGCGGTGCTGCTGCTTGCCGTGCTGGTCCGGCACGTCCTTCTCCACGCGAGCGCTGCCCGTCGCGCCGAGATGGGCCCTCTGGCGCGCTCGAGAGCGGTGCGGCGGCCGACGACGGCCGGCGAGGTGTGGGTGTTGTGCTCGGACGACCCGGTCGCGTTCGCATCGGGGCTGTGGCGCTGCCGGGCGGTCGTGACCTCGGGGTTGCTGGCCCTGCTGGACCCGGCCGAGCGGGAGGCGGTGTGCGAGCACGAGGCGGCGCACGTTCGCCTCGGGCACCCTCGACTGCTCGTGGTCTGCGGGGCGATCGCCGGCGCCTACGGGCGCCTCCCCCCGGTGCGCCGTGCCTGGGACGGGCTTCGTCGGCAGCTCGAGGCTGCAGCCGACGACGAGGCGGCTCGAGTCACCGGCGCAACTGTGCTGCTGTCGGCGCTGGTCCACGTGGCCGCCGTCCTCGGTGGCCAGGCATCGCCGACGGTGGCACCGGGGATCGCAGGTGCCGACCAGCTGCGCTGGCGGATCGCGCGCCTCGAGCACCCTGGTGCGCCGGCGCCGTGGCCGACGGCGCTCGCCGCCGCTACCGCCGCCGCTACCGCGGCCGCCATCTCCGTGGTCGGCTGCCTGCTCACAGGGGTCCAGGCCAACCTGGCCGCCGAGCTCGCGTGCCTCGTCGTGGTCGCCATGGTCGGCCTCCGTCCGACCTGGGCGTGGGGGCGCCACGGCTGAGCCGCATCGCGCGCCACCGGTGCACCCGCCCTCTCGCCACCACGCCTCGACTCTTGCGCCACCTGCCGGCTGGAGTGCCCGGCGTCCGGCTGCATTGACTCGCTCTCACGAATGTGTAGTAGGATGCAGCCAGCTCACCGTCCAACGAGCGCTCGACCCGTGCTCGTGCAGCCGAAGGAGGCCGATCATGGCCGTGTCCCATGTGCCACGCCCCGGAGCGGGACCCGATGCCGCCATGCAGCCGGCCGGAGAGAACCGGGAGGCAGGTCCGGGCTCGCCGGCGCCCGAGGAGCGGAAGGGCCCGGGCGCGGCCCTCCTGTTGCTCGTGCTGCCGGTGCTGTGCTGTGGCGGCCCGGCCATCCTTGCCGCCCTTGGGTCCGCGAGCGCGGCGACCCTCGGTGTCGTGGGCGGCGTCATCGGAGCGGTCCTGTTCGCAACCGCCCTGGGGCTCGTCGTGCGGCGCCGGCGGAGAGCGGCGTGTTGCGCTCCTCGAGCCCGGGCGTGACGCCCGTGCGCGCTCAGCAGCGAGACCTCGACGGGATGAGGACGGCACGGGCCCTCGCCGACGTGCTCGGCACACGCTGGCGCATCGCCGGCTTCCTTTGCGCATCGGGCATCGTGGCGTTCTTCTACAGCTTGCTCCTTCCCTTCGACTACACCCAGCGCTTCGAGCTCGCCAACTGGGACTACTTGGACGCCCACCTCGTCGTCTGGTCGATCGTGCTGGGCCTCGCCATGGGCCTCGTCCTGAGCATCCAGGTCCGGGCCATGCGCCGGGTCGCCGCCGCCCGGAGGGCCACCGGCGCCGCAGGGGGCGCCGCCTTCGTCGCGAGCCTGCTCCCGAGCTTTCTGTGCTGCACGCCGATCATCCCCTCCCTGCTCGCCTTCGTCGGGGTCTCAGGGGTCGGGCTGTACACGACGACGGGCACCGTCCAGCACTTCTTCGCCGTCCACGAGACCGAGTTCCTGTCGGCGAGCCTTGTGCTCCTCGCTCTCACGTGCTGGTGGGGCCTGCGCCAGGTGGCACGCTCCGGCTGCTTCGGCGAGGAGGGCTGTGCGGCCGAGCACAGTTCGCCTGCAGCGACTGATCGGCGCTCGGAAGGGCCCCGCAGTGCCGTTGAGCCCGTCTCGCCGGGGAGCCCGTCGAGTGCCGGACGGGCACGAACCGGCGACGTCGCCCTGCGGCGCGGCGCCGATGCGCACAGGGGTGCTCTTCGATGAGCACGGCGTCGACCCGTCCGCAGCCGCGTCGACCATCCGGTGCTGCCCGGCGCCGGGCCGAAGCGGAGCGGCGCAAGCGCAAGCGGATGCTGTCCATCGGTGGTGTCGTGGCCGCGCTTGGCATCGTCACGGTGGTCGTCGCCCTGCACGTCACGAGCAGCAGCTCGGGCTCGGCGAGGTCCTCGGCCGCGTCCCTCGAGGTCGGGACGAGGGCGCCCAATGGCGCCATCACCACCCTGAGCGGCAGGACCGAGACCGTGGCGGCTCTGCGGGGGAGGGCCACGCTCATCTGGTTCGTGACGACGTGGTGCTCGTCGTGCCAGGCCGGCACGCAGGCGATGGCCGAGAACGTCGCCGCGCTGTCGGCAGACGGCGTGAGGGTCGTCGAGGTCGAGAACTACGCCGATCTCGGCCAGTCGGGCCCTCCGATGGCGGCGTTCGCGAGAGACCTCGCGGGCAGCGCCTTCTCGAACCCGGACTGGACCTTTGGCGAGGCCTCCTCGAACCTCACCCACACCTACAACCCGAGGGCCTACCTCGACATCTACTACCTCATCAACGCCAAGGGAAGGATCATCTACGTGAACAGCTCGCCAGCCTCCACGATGTCGCAGCTGCTCGCCGCGGCGAAGGCGCTGAGGTGAGCGACCTCGACGATGCGGGCCGGCACCGCCGCCGGCGGCGCTTCGGACTGGTCGTGAGCGGCGCGCTCGCCGTCGGTCTCGGTGCGTACGCGCTGAGCGGCTCCGGCGCGAGCGCGGCGGCCCCATCGGCGCATGCTGCGGCGTCGCGTCCGGCCGTCGGGTCGGCGCCGGGGCTCGCTCCAGATGGCACGTTCACAGAGCCCTCAGGCGCGACCGAGACGATCGCTTCCCTGCGCGGGAGGCCGATCATGCTCTGGTTCGTCGCCGGGGGCTGCGCGAGCTGCGCCGCGAGCATCCCCGCGGTCGCCGCGCACTTCTCGGAGCTGGCCGGGACCGGGCTCAGGGTGGTCACGCTCGGCCTGTACGGTGACTTCTCGCCCGGGAGGGCGGGAGCCGAGCAGCTGCTCAGGTTCGCCCAGGAGGCGACCCCGGGGCGGAGCGTCCGGCAACCCGGCTGGGAGTGGGGAATGGCGTCGCAGTCGCTCAGCCTCGCCTACGACCCGTCAGGGATCCCAGATCTCTACGTGATCATCGGGCCTCGCGGCCGCATCGTCTATCGCAACAGCGTCCCGGTCTCGACGATGGGGGCGCTGCTCGCCGAGGCGAAGCGAATCGGCGAGCACACCACGGCCACGGGGAGCGGCGGCGCCGACTGACGTCAGGTGCCCTGCAGCGCCCCTGAGCGCGTCGTCTGGTTCGTTTGGCTGCAGCGAGCTGAGGCCCGCACCCCGGCTCGAGCCTCGCGTCCCAGGCTGTCAGCGGGCGGATGCGACGCTCGCGCAGGCCGCTACCCCTGCAGCATGGTCGGCGACGAGAGCCCTCCCGAGCTGGACCAGCTCGGCCACCCTTTTGTCGGTCACCTGGTAGAAGGCGAAACGTCCGGAGCGGCGCACCTCGAGCAGGCCGCAGCTGACCAGGCAGGCGAGGTGAGCGGAGACGCGGCCCTGGGAGAGGCCCGCGTGGGCGACGCACTCGGTCCCGGTCCTCTCGCTCTCCGCGCAGAAGGCGAGGAGAGCCAAGCGGGTGGGGTCGCCGAGGGCCCGGTAGAAGCGCGCGAGGAGGTCTCGACCGGTGGGGTCGTCGGGGACGGGCGGAATGCCGGCCGCCCCTGACATCGGCGCCGCAACTGAGGAGCTCACGGCGCGGATCCCGGCCTGCCCGGAACCGGGCCACGCCGGATGGCGCGCTGCGGGCGAGACCCTTTGCGCTGAGCGCTCCCGGGGTGCGCCGTCGCAGCCCAGGTGCGGCCGCTGGCACGGCTCAGGGCTGGAGGAAGGACGCCGGCAACAACTGCACCGCCCGATCCGGGATTTGCTAGCGCGAGTTCGCGGCCCACTACACCTCCAACACGGCCGTTCGACGTCGGCAGGGCAGCCTACCGCGAGCCGGCTCGACCGCCCCGCTCATCGAGCGCCACCCGTTGCACGTTCACGGGCAGGCTGCGCTCGCCAGGTGGCGGGTGCCCGAGGAGCGACGCCCGAGCGGGCCGGCTCGCCCGCGGACCCAGCCGGGCGTGGTCAGCTCCTGCGATGCGGCACGAGGAGGACCTTGACCCGCGACACGAGCGGCGGCGCATCCCACTCCGGCGGCGGACCAAGCTGGCGGTGGCTCGAGGTGCCTACTTGCCGCCGAAGGCGCTGCGGAACCGCAGGAAGAAGGCGGCGAAGACCATGACGATGCCGATGTTGACGAGCAGGCGGGCCCAGAAGTGGTGCCGGAACACGAGGACGTCGAGGCCGACGACGACGGCGACGAGCGCGACCACATAAGGGATGACGGCCGCTCGGCCACTCATGCTCGCGATCCTACCTGCTAGGTAGCAAAGGGGGCTGGAGCCCGAGCACGGTCGCCGGTCACCCCGCGCGCCTCGGGCCTGGCGGGCAGCCCGCCGGTCTTCTCAGGTGCCGCCGAGACGGCCGAGCACGTGCCCGAGCTCGACCGGGCAGCTGAACATCGGCCAGTGCCCGGAGTCGATGTCGACGTAGTCGACGTGCCGTGCCCGGGCAAGCTCGGGCACCCCTCCGCTGTCCACCCAGCTCGCAGCTTGGGCCGGGGTGAATTCCGGGCAGATCACGCTCACCGGGACGTCGAAGCGGCGCTCATCAACGAGGCGGACCGTCCCGCCCACGACGGCTGCCGGTACGGGCACCATCCGTGACTCGATCTCCGCCCGTTGCGCATCGCCGAGGTCGGCCGCATCCGGCCCCTCGAACTCCTCCCAGCCCGGGAACTCGAGCACCTCGCCGTCCACCTCACGGAAGTAGGGATCACCGTCGCCGGACGGAAAGCCGCCGATCAGTGCCACCCCGGCGACCTTGTCCGGCCGGGCGTCGGCCGCCATCCAGGCGAGGGTCGACGCCGCCGAGTGCCCGACGACCACGACCGGTCCATCTGCGGCGTCCACTGCCGCCACCACGGCGTCTCGCTGGTCGTCGAGCGTCGCCGCCGTCGAGCCGTCGCCCTGTCCCGGCAGGGTCACGGCGACCGGGTGGTGGCCGAGTCCTTCCAGCACCGGCACGACCTCGTTCCAGGCGGATCCGTCGAGCCACAGCCCTGCGACGAGCACAACGTCCACGATCCACCTCGTTCCCGGGACCTAGAGCCCCTGTGGGCCGACGCTACTCCCCCGGCACGACCACGCCGGCAGGAGCGGTCGTGCCGGCCACGAGTTGATCTCGACGCGTTCGGTCCCGGTGCAAGGGGCGTGGGGCTCGTCACCTGAGAACGGCGCACGATCGGGTCGGCTCGACGGCACCGAGCCGCTCCTGCCCCAGCTGGCCGGGTCGATACAGCACCGGCCCCCGCCGTGCAGCGACGCCCTTCGAGCTCGGCCGGGACCGGTGGTCGCCGACCTTGAGGAAAGGCTGCCTCTCCTCATCCTCCGCCGTTGCGCTCCTTGCCGAGATCGAGCCGGGGCGGTGGCGCCGCCGGCTGCCCGCCGAGCACGACGCGCGGCCTCCTCGTTCCCGGGCAACTGCGCAAGGGCTTCGACCTCGAGCTCGCAGAGCCCTGCGCCGACTCCCCGGCGGCTTGGCTTGCGGGCTGGCGGCGGCGTCATCGCCGGGAGCCTCGTCCAAGACGCCGAGCGACCTCGAGCAGCTCGGGCCGGCGCGGGGACTCCACGACGCAACGGGCGAAGAGCCAGAGACGGAGGCGACCGGGATCGAGCCCTGAGAGGCCGGCGACGCGGGCGACGAGGGCGGCCGGATCGGTGACGAGCCGGTCCTCGCAGTTGAGAAGGTGCTGGAGCACGTCGTAGGTCGGGTCGCCGACGTAGGGCTTCGGGTCGATGGCGAGCCACGGCTCCCGCCGGGCGGCGAGCACGTTGTCGGCATGGAGGTCGGTGCAGAGCAGGACCTCCCGATCTGCGCTGGCCGGGAGCGAGCGGAACAGCTCGATGCCCTCCGACAACAGGCCGGCGTCGCCGGCGCCGGCGCGCCGTGCGAGCTGCTCCTCGCACTCGTCGGCCCACAGGTCGCACATCTGCTGGAGAGGCCGGAACCTCTCGGAGAACGGAGGCGGCCGCCAGAGCCGGGCGAGGAGCCCCGCGAGCACCTCGTCCTGCACGGTGCCCGGGAAGGCCGACAGAGCGGTGCCCGGCTCGCATCGCTCGAGGAGCAGGGCGGTCGTGGTCTCGTCGACCTTCGCCGTGGCGACCATCATCACGGCGCCGTCCCCGTTCCACTCCCGGAGGCCCTTGGCCTCGTCGAGAGCCTCGTCGTGGCGGCAGGCGACCTTCAGCACGACGTCGCCATGCTCGGGCGATCGCGCCGGCGCCACCCAGGCGGTCTGGCCGCCCGGCTCGAACGGCGCCCCGACCTCGAGCGACCAACGGCGCCGGCAGGCCTCGATCGCGGCTGGCAGCGAGGCGAGCCAGCCTGCGCGGCCGCGCTCCTCCGCATGGCCGGCGAGCTGCGCCGGGATGACGACCTCCATCGAGAGATCCTTACCACCGCCGGCGGCGGGGACACGGCGCCAGCGCGGCGGCACTCAGCGCGAGGGTGACGGCTCCCCGGTGGCCGGTGCCTCCGCCGCCGACTGCAGCCGCTGCAACGTGGTGCGCACACCCCGTTCGAGCTGGCGGCTCCGGCGGATGAGGCGGTAGTACCACCGCACGATCCACGGCTCGCGGATCATCTTGTAGCTCTCGGTCACCAAGGTGGCGCCATCCCCGAGGGGCTCGAAGGTGAACAGCCACTCGGTGTTCGGGCGCTCGGGGTCCTTCCCGACCACGAAGCCGAAGGCGCGCCCCGGCTCGCACCTCGTCACCGTGGCCTGCGAGCACCAGGTGCCGACCCAGGTGAGCCGGTTGCATCCCTCGAACCTCGCCCCGACCCTCGGTCCCGGTTCATCCAGCCACCGGCAGCTGAAGGTCTCAGGGCTCCAGTCGCCCATGCGGGTCACCTCCGAGACCATCGCCCAGAGCCGCTCCGGGGGCGCCTCGATCCGGCGCGACTGGCTCCCTTCGATGATCACGGGCCACCACGTTCAGCCAGGCGGGCCCCCTTCCTCGGCTGCAGGCGCGCGTGCCCGGCACGGTCCGCGCCATGGCGCACCCTTGCGCCGCTCGGCGCGATCAGTCTCGAGGGCGCGGTCACTGGATCGAGCGGAGGATGCGGTCGAGGATCTCGCGGCGGCGGCTGCTCTCGAGCGGCGAGCGACCGTGCTCGGCGACGAGCCGGGTCACCTCCCGGGTCTGGCGGAGGACCCGGTCGCACTCCGGGCAGCTCGACAGGTGCTCGAGCGCCATGGCCTCCTCCTGCGGGCTGAGGGCGCCGTCGAGGAGGTCGGTCAGGTGCGCGAACAGCTCCTGGCAGTCCACTACAGCACCTCCCCGAGCGCGGCTCGCAGCTGCTCGCGGGCGCGGGCCACGCGCATCTTGGTGGCCGAGAGCCCGATGCCGAGGATCTCTGCCACCTCCCGCAACGGCAGTCCCTCGGCGTCGCGAAGGACCACGGCGGTGCGAAGGTCCTCTGAGAGCCGGCCGATCGCCTCTCTGACCATGCCGGCCCGCTCACCGTTGACGACGGCGTCGAGAGGGTCGCCGGCACGGTCGGGACGAGGGTCGAGCAAGGAGGGGTCCGTCGGCGACTCGCGACGTGCGCGACAGCACATGAGGGCCTGCCGGTACGCGATGGAGAGGACCCACGGGCGTGCTCGCGCCGGGTCCCTCAGGTCGGCCCGGTGCAAGAACGCCTGCACGAACGACTCCTGGAGCACGTCCTCGGCGTCGGCGGCGCTCCAGGTGACCCGGTAGGCGACGTTGAACACGGCATCGGCATGGTGCTCGAAGAGCTCGACGAGCCAGCGCTCGGACTCGGCGAGGCGCTCGCTACCGGTCGTCGCCACGTGACCATGATGTGGCGCTCAGCGGGGCGCCCGCAGCTCGCACCCGCGCAGAGGGGCGCGGAACAACGGGGCGAGGATGCAGAAGTCGAAAAGGCCCGTCGCAAGGGGGAGCAGCCCGACGACGGCGACGACGATCCCGGCGGTGCCTCCGATGGCGGCTCCGATGCCGATGAGCACCGCTCCGGCAACGATGCGGATGCCCCGCCCAGCCTTGCTGGCCATGAATCGGACGAATCCCATGTTCGACCCTTCTTTCCTGCGGGGCACTCGCCTCGCCACCCAATAGATGCGCCCCGTGCCGGAAAGGTCACATGCCGGTGCCCGCGGGGCGGCATGGGAGAGTGGGAGCCGTGGTGGACCACGACAGCCCTCCGCCTCTCGACGCCGCGCAGCTGCCGCAGCTGGCCGACGCCGCATTTCACGGGCCGCTCGGGGAGTGGGTGCTCGGGGCGGTTCCCCACACCGAGGCCGACCCCGCCGCGCTGCTCGTCACCTCACTCGTCGCCTACGGCGTCGCAGCCGGCCGCGGCCCGCACCTGTGGCCGGCGACGCCCGCCAGGGCGCCTCGATCTTCGCGGCCATCGCCGCCGACACCCCGAAGGCGAACCGGGGCCTTTCCTGGGCGGTGACCCGGCGCCTGCTCGAGGTCGTGGACCCGGACCTGACCCGCCGCCGCGTCCGGACCGGTCTCGGCAACGGCTTGCCGCTGCTCGAGACGCTCCATGCCGCCGACCTCGCCGAGCGGCGTTATGGCGCCGAGGACCCCGACGCCGACCCGGGGCGCGTCCTCGTCTACGAGCCCGGGCTCACCCGGTCGCTCGGCTTCGCCGCTCGTGCCAGCTCCGAGCTCCCCCTCCTCATCCGCAGCGCCTGGGACGGCCAGCCCCGCGAGATCGGCCACGGGCGGCACCGAGTGGAGCAGCACCACATCGGGGTGGTCGCGCACGCCACCGTCGAGCAGCTCGCGCAGCGCCTCTCCCTCACCGGCGCCTCGGTCGGTTTCGTCAACCGGTTCGTCTACGTCCTCGCGCGGCGGCAGCGCTCTCTTGTCGACGAGGGACACGTCCCGCCGGCGTTGGTCGCAAGCCACGGCCGGGCCCTTAGCGACAAGCTCGCGCTCGCTCGCAGGGTCGAGCTCGTCGGGCGGTCGCCAGCAGCAGAGCGCCGATGGCAGGCCGCCTACGACGCCATGGCCGGCGACGACCCGGGCGGGCTGCTCGGCATCATGGTCGCCCGTGCCGCCCGCCACGCGCTGCGGATGAGCCTCGTCTACGCGCTCGCTGCGGGCTCGTCGCGGATCGAGCGGCCCCACGTCGAGGCGGCGCTGGCGCTCTGGGCGTACTGCCGCCGTTCCGCCGCGATCATCGCCTCGTGCGCCCCGTCTGCCTCCACCGATCTCGCCGAGCGCCTCCTCGCGGCGGTCGAGGCGGCGGGCGACGAGGGGCTCAGCCTGAGCGAGCAGCTCGACGTGTTCGGGCGCAACGTGCCGGCGGGCCGCCTGCGGGCTGCCCGCCGGAGCCTCGAGGAGGCTGGTCTCGTAACGACCACGACCGAGCGGCGGGGAGCCGGCCGGCCCGCGAGCGTGACCCGACGCACCGGCCCCGCAACGGCTCGTTAGCTCGTTTCGTTCGTCGCCGAGAGCGGCAACGTCACTCGCGCTCCACCAAGAGTTCAGCCACCGGCTGCCTCCTCGTCGGGCGCGCGTCGCCTGCTCGTCAGGAGCCGTTCACCAGGGCTCTCTACGGTCACGACGGGAGCTGACCTTCGGGGGTGAGCCCCGGTACGCGAAAGGAGCCAGGCCTTGCACCGCTTCGACGCAGTGCTGTTCGACAACGGCGGCACCCTGTTCCACAAGCCTGCGGCCCCGCCGGTCATCGTCGCCCTCGCGGCCACGCTCGGGCGGACCCTTGACGACGAGGAGGGGGTTGCCGCCTGGGGCGCCGTGAAGGCGGCGAAGAGAGCCATCACCGACCAGGCTCTCGTGTTCTCACGGAACCGGTCCGCAGAGGGCCACCGGCGCTACTACACGACCTGCTACGCGCCGCTCGACGAGATCGCCGACGGGCTGGCCGACGCGTTCTACCGGGCGCTCAAGACGAGTCCGGAGTCGATGATCCCGTACCCTGACACCACGGCGGTCCTCGCACGGCTCCACGAGGCCGGCGTCCCGGTCGGCGTCGTCTCCAACACCGACTGGAACATCCGGCAGGGCTATGAGCGCTCCGGACTCGACCGCTTCATCAGCACCTACGTGCTCTCCTTCGAGCACGGCACGGCCAAGCCGGAGCCCGAGATGTGGAGGCTCGCCTGCGCGGAGCTCGACGTCGACCCCGCCGGCGTGCTCATGGTCGGCAACAACGCCTATGCCGACACCGGAATCGTCGCCATCGGCGGGACGGCGCTCATCCTGCCCCCGGTCGAACGGGGCGAGCGGCGCGGCCTTTCTGCCGTGCTCGGTCTCGCCGGGATCGACGAGCCTGCCGCCGTTCCGGCGGCCTGAGGAGGAGCCATGCCCATCGACCGCGCCACGCCATCACCTTCGTGGTCCCGCTCGTCGGGCCCGCCCTGTTCATCCGCTTCGTCGGGATCCAAGGCCTCCGCAACGTGCTGTCCTACGAGGCCAAGGACACCCCCATCCACCGGCTCGACCCCCGCCTCAAGCTGCTCTACCCGATCTTCATCGGGGTGTCCTCGGTGCTGCTTCCCTGGCAGTGGACCTACGTGCTGTTCGCGCTGACCCTCGTCCCCTGGGTGTTGCTGCGCCCGTCGGCGGTCCGGGTGCGCATCCTCGCCGTCATCGTGGTGACCCCGGCGCTGCTGTCGATCTGGTCCCAGGGGCTGTATGCGACGACCCCGCACGACCGGCTGATCTTCGCCTTCCCGGTGACGATGGCATGGGTCGGCACGGTCGGTCTCTCCAAGGCGGGGCTCGTCTACGGCGCCCACCAGGCCGCCCGCGTGCTCGTCACCGCCTCGGCCTCGCTCATCCTCGTGTTCACCACGCAGCCCTCCGACGTGGTCTGGGCCACGACGCGCCTCCTCGCCCCGCACCGCCTCGGGCTCGCCATCTCGGTCGGCGTCCGCTTCCTCCCCACCTTGTTCGAGCGGCTCAACACGGTCATGCGGGCGGCCGAGGTGCGAGGCTACGACTTCACCCGGCCCGACAGCTGGTGGCGCCTTGGGCAGACCTTCGACTACGCCCGCAGGATGGTGCGGGCCCTCCCCCTGCTCACGGTGCCGATCCTCGTCGGCTCGCTCAGAGGCTGCGGGCAGATGGCCCTCGTCGCCGATGCGCGGGCGTTCAACGTGAACAAGCACCGGACCACCTACCGGGTCGTCTCCTGGCATCGCGCCGACTACGTCGCCCTCGCCGCTGCCGGGGTCGTCGGCTCCGGCGTTCTCACCCTCCTTGCCACCGGCTACGGGCGCTTCTAGGAGCGTGGGTCAGAATCCACCACTGACCCCCTCGTAGCGGCGAGAATTTTCTCATGACCTCCGTGCTTGGCGACGAGCAGCTCTTTGCGGTGGAACTGGACGAGGGCGAGTTGCCGCGGCCGTCGGCTCCCGCCGGT